>NZ_REFU01000001.1:637813-956719 GCF_003688915.1 Rhodococcus sp. SBT000017 | reverse complement strand
CGAAGCAACAGAGACGACACCAGCCGTGACCACCACGCCGGTGGAACTCACGGCCGACGAGATCAAGGTGCTCGAGGACCTCGAAGAAGCGATGCGCGACGTCGTCGACCCCGAGCTCGGTATCAATGTCGTCGACCTGGGTCTGGTGTACGACATCAAGATCGATGCCGACGACATCGTCACGGTCGACATGACGCTGACGTCGGCGGCGTGCCCGTTGACCGACGTCATCGAGGATCAGGCTCGTGGCGCGCTCGTGCGCAGCGGACTTGCCGCAGACCTCAAGATCAACTGGGTCTGGATGCCGCCGTGGGGCCCGGACAAGATCACCGACGACGGTCGCGAGCAGCTCAGGGCCCTCGGCTTCACCGTCTGACGTACGGACGAGTCGGCCCGCTCACGCGCCTTTGGCTTCGTCAGCCTTGGAGTCGGCGGACTTGGCTGAGGTCGACTTCTTGGCCGCTGCCTTCTTGGCCGGGGCCTTCTTTGCCGCTGCTTTCTTGGCGGGTGCCTTCTTCGCCGGAGCCGATGCGGCGGACCCCGACTTCGCGTTCTTTCCTGCCGCCTCGACGCTCCGCTGCAAGGCCGCCACGAGATCCACGACCTCGGCATCCTCACCGTCGTCTTCTTTGTCCTTCTCGGTGTGGATGACCTTCTCGCCGCCGTTGGCGAGCGTCTCGTCGATCAGCTTGCGCAGTTCGGTCTGGTAATCGTCGGTGTACTCGGTGGGATCGAATTCCGAGGACATGCTTTCCACCAGCGACGTCGCCATCTTCACTTCCTGCGGGCGCGCGGACGGAGCATCCTCGAGCGAAGGAAATTCTGCGGCCCTGACTTCGTCCGGCCACAGCAGTGTCTGGATCACCAACACGTCGTCGCGCACGCGCAATGCAGCCAGACGGGTCTTCTGTCGCAGAGTGAAGTGCACCAGTGCGGTGCGTTCTGTTTCCTCGAGCGTCTCCCGAAGCAGAACGTAAGCCTTCGGCGACGCGGAGTCCGGTTCGAGGAAGTAGCTCTTGTCGTAGAGGATCGGATCGATCTGCTCGGTCGGCACGAATTCGAGAACCGGAATTTCGTGCTTCTCCGCCGCAGGGAGCTTGTCGAAGTCGTCGTCGGTGAGAATGACGCGTTCGCCGTCGGGGGAGTCGTACGCCTTGTCGATATCGGCGAACTGAACCGACTTGCCGCATTCCTGACAGATCCGGTCGTACTTGATTCGACCGCCGTCCTTCGCGTGCACTTGATGGAACCGAATGTCGTGCTGCTCGGTGGCCGAATAGACCTTCACCGGAACATTGACCAGTCCGAAGGCGATCGAGCCCTTCCAAATGCTGCGCATCTGTCCATGATCGCCGACCGGGCGCCCGTGTGTCGACCGTTGGCGAGAAAACTCAGCCGCGGCCCGGAGTGCGCGCTATCGTGCGCGCGATCGCGAGCCTGGCGGACGCCGGGAGCGTCGGAAACATTTTCAGCATCGCGGTCATCGTCCCGAGCGCGTCGTCATGGCCGGACAGGTACGAACGCTGCAGTTCGACCGGGAGCGAGAAGAAGCTGGAGAAGAACTGGGGGACCATCTCGGGTTCGAGTGCCAGTGCCGTGCGCAGGCCGAGGTTGCGAAGCTTCTGGACCGTCCAGACGTGCACCGGTCGGTTCGGGCCCGATCGACCGCCGCCTCGAAATCTCTCGACGAGGTGATCCGCCGACGCCAGCGACGCCGCGACGCTGTATCCCGTGGCGGGATGCATCAGATTCGACCGGGAACCGAACAGCACCGGTCCGCCTCGCCCGGTGTGAAGCAGCGATCGAGGCGGCGGTTCGACCGAGAACCGCACTCGCTCGACGTCCTCGTGGCCGGTCGGTTCCAGATTCCGGTGGGTGAGACGGTGGTGCAGCCGCGATCGAAGAATGGCGAGTTCGAGCGGTGGTCGGCCGACCAGACAGGTCTCTTCGAGCAGGATCCGATCCTCGTCGAGCGCCACGGCGTACAGAAAACTCGGGGCTTCACCTGAGCGAGCGCCGTTGTCGGTACGCCAGTCCATGAACCAGGCGTCGGATCCTTCGAGTATCGGCTCGGCGCGGTGCCGTTCGACGACGATGCCGTATGCCGTCTGCTGTGCCAGGTCGCGCGAATCGAGCGTGCCCCGGGCGTCGACGACGTGACGGGCATCGACGATGGTGCCGTCGGCGGTCGTCACGCGGGAACCGGTGACGTCCACTGCCGTCCCGGCCAGCACTCGCACGCGGTCGAGGGACAAGGTCGCTTGCAGTGCAGGTGTGTCCAGCACGCAGTACGTCCGGTCGATGATCCGATGGCGATCTGTCCATACCGCCGGCTTCTGCGCAGTCGAGGCAACGGCGGTCTGTGGCAACCACGACGGCAACTCGTCGGCCCAGGCGGAATACGTCGGTGTCCAGGTGCGCGACGGGTGTGGATCGAGTGCAACCACGTCGAGTCCGGCCTCGGCACATCGATGGGCGACCGCCCGCCCCGCGGGACCGAGTCCGACGACGGCGACGTCGGCCGAGAAATCGTTCACATTCCGCCGGTGGCGAGCAAACCACCGTCCACGCGCACGGTCTCGCCGGTGATCCAGGAGGATGCGTCCGACACCAGGAAGGCCACCAGGGCCGCTACGTCCTCCGGGTTTCCGAGGCGCTTCATCGGGTAGCCGGCCGCCGCGGCGTCTTCTCCGTTGGCGACGAGAGCCTCGGCGAACTTCGTCTTCACCACGCCCGGTGCCACGGCATTGACGCGAATCTTCGGACCGAGCTGCCAGGCGAGTTCCTCTGTGAGGCGGATCAGAGCAGCTTTGGATGCGCCGTACGCGGCGATCACTCCGGTGGAGCGGATGCCTGCCACGCTGGCGATATTGACGATCGCGCCGCCGTGCTCGCCCATCCAGGCATGGAACGCCTGCTGGACGAAGCCGAGAGTCCCCACGACGTTCGTGTCGAAGATCTTGCTCACGCCCGCCAGGTCGGCATCCATCAGCGAGCCGTAGACGGGATTGATGCCGGTGTTGTTGACCAGGATGTCCAGTGAACCGAAGGTCTCCACAGTGCTCGCCACCGCGGTGCGCCGGTGCTCCGGGTCGCCCGCATTGCCGTCGATCGCGAGTACCGAATCACCGAGTTCCGCTGCCGCCGCAATCAGAGGTTCGCGCTTGCGAGCGGTGATGGCGACGTTCGCGCCGCGAGCGAGCAGTTCCGCGGCGATGGCCTTGCCGATGCCTCGGCTGCCGCCGGTGACGAGTGCGGTGCGCCCGGTGAGGTCGGGGATCGGCGCGCTGGAAGAGCTGACTGTTTCGGGAGCGTCGGTCATCGATCAGACGTTACCGGTGTCACCGTCGTTCCTGGGTGAGGGCACGTGAATGCTGAGCTAAAATGGGGGTTTGCTGTGCCGTTCGGCGGCGCACATCGAGTTCGCCCGTCGGTCGACGGGCAACGATATTGTTCGGCAATCGCTAGGAGCTCACGCGTGATCACCGCCACCGACCTGGAAGTTCGTGCCGGTGTGCGGACCCTTCTGTCCACCGAGGGGCCCGCGCTCCGTGTACAGGCAGGCGACCGCATCGGGTTGGTGGGTCGCAACGGTGCAGGCAAGACCACCACTCTGCGCATCCTGGCAGGCGAAGGCGAGCCCTACGCGGGTGAGGTCGTGCGCACCGGAGAGCTCGGCTACCTTCCGCAGGATCCCAAGGAAGGCGACCTCGACGTGCTGGCCAAGGACCGAGTGCTCTCGGCCAGGGGCCTGGACACCCTCTTGCACAAGATGGAAAAGCAGCAGGCACTGATGGCCGAAGTGGCCGACGAGGCGCTGCTCGACAAGGCCGTCCGCAAGTACGGCGAACTCGAAGAGCGTTTCGCCTCGCTCGGCGGCTACGAAGCCGAGAGCGAAGCGGCCCGCATCTGCAACAGCCTCGGCTTGGCCGACCGCATCCTCGGCCAACCGCTGCGGACCCTGTCCGGTGGTCAGCGCCGACGCGTCGAACTGGCTCGGATTCTGTTCGCCGCGTCCGACGGCAGTGGTGGACGCTCGAACACCACGTTGCTGCTCGACGAGCCCACCAACCACCTCGACGCCGATTCCATCACCTGGTTGCGGGGATTCCTGCAGAACCACGAGGGCGGACTCATCGTGATCAGTCACGACGTGGAACTGCTCGGAGACGTGGTGAACAGGGTGTGGTTCCTCGACGCCGTGCGCGGCGAAGCCGACATCTACAACATGAACTGGAAGAAGTACCTCGACGCCCGCGCCACGGACGAGCAGCGCCGCCGCCGCGAACGCGCCAACGCGGAGAAGAAGGCCGGAGCACTGCGCGTGCAGGCCGCCAAGATGGGGGCCAAGGCAACCAAAGCCGTTGCGGCACAGAACATGGCGAAGCGCGCGGACAAGTTGATGGCCAACCTCGATGCGGAGCGCGTATCCGACAAGGTTGCGCACATTCGCTTTCCTGAGCCTGCCCCCTGCGGCAAGACACCGTTGATGGCCAAGAACCTGACCAAGATGTACGGGTCGCTGGAGATCTTTGCCGGCGTCGATCTGGCGATCGACCGGGGGAGCCGCGTGGTGGTGCTCGGGCTCAACGGTGCCGGTAAGACGACACTGCTGCGCATTCTGGCCGGAACCGAGAAGGCCGACACCGGAGAGATCGAACCCGGCCACGGCATGCGCGTAGGTTACTTCGCCCAAGAGCACGACACCCTCGACGACATGGCGTCGGTGTGGGAGAACATCCGGCATGCGGCACCCGACACCGGCGAGCAGGAACTGAGGTCGCTGCTCGGAGCGTTCATGTTCACCGGACCCCAGCTCGACCAGCCTGCAGGAACATTGTCCGGCGGTGAGAAGACCCGTCTGGCACTCGCCGGGTTGGTGTCCTCCGCGGCAAACGTGCTGCTGCTCGACGAACCGACCAACAACCTCGACCCGATCTCCCGTGAACAGGTCCTCGACGCGCTCCGCAGCTACAAGGGTGCCGTCGTACTGGTGACCCACGATCCCGGTGCCGCCGAAGCGCTCTCACCCGAACGAGTGATTCTGCTCCCCGACGGTACCGAGGACCACTGGTCGCAGGAATACCTGGAACTGATCCAGCTCGCCTAGTGGGGCGGGGTCAGTCCTGCCGCCGGACCGATTCCTCGACCAGATCCAGGATCGCTGCGAGGTTCGACCGGCCGTGGCCGGACGCGATGCGGGCCACCAGTCCGTCCAGCACGAGATCGAGGTAGTCGGCGAGGACGTCGTTGGGTACGTCGTCGCGCAGTCTTCCTGCGGTCTTCTGACGCTCGAGTCGTCCGAGTGTCGCGTCGGTCAGCTCGGCAGACCGTTCGGCCCAGCTGGTCCGGAAGTCCGCGTCGGTGCGCAATCGTCGGGTGATCTCGAGCCGCGTTCCGAGCCACTCGAATTGTTCGGGTTGCGCCAGCATGTCTCGCATCACCTGCACCAGACCCTGGGTGGAAGCGACCTCGGCCATGCGTCGGGCATCTTCCTGCGCCAGCGCGAGGAAGAGTCCGTCCTTGTCCTTGAAGTGGTGGAATATGGCTCCGCGCGACAGGCCGGTGGCCTCTTCGAGACGCCGTACTGTCGCGCCCTCGTAACCGAACTCGCCGAAGCACTTACGCGCGCCGTCGAGAATTTCGCTTCGACGGGCGGCCAGGTGGTCTTCGCTGACCTTGGGCACGTGTGGGTTTCCTACTTTCGATGAGGGCCTCGACCGATACGGCGATGGGCCCGGAAACACGTTGTCGGTTCCGGGCCCATCGCCGTTCGAGGCATACGTCAGACGACGCGCACTCAGCCTCTGATCATGTTGCGCAGCACGTACTGCAGGATGCCGCCGTTGCGGTAGTAGTCCGCTTCACCCGGGGTGTCGATGCGAACCACGGCCTCGAATTCGACCTTGGAGCCGTCTTCCTTGGTGGCGATGACGGTCATCGTCTTCGGGGTGGTGCCCTCGTTCAGCTTCGCAACTCCGACGATGTCGAAGGTCTCGGTGCCGTCGAGCTTGAGCGACGATGCGCTCTCACCGGCCGGGAACTGCAGGGGAACGACGCCCATGCCGATGAGGTTGGAGCGGTGGATGCGCTCGAACGACTCGGTGATGACGGCCTTGACGCCGAGGAGCGAGGTGCCCTTGGCCGCCCAGTCGCGCGAGGAGCCGCTGCCGTACTCCTTGCCGCCAAGCACGACCAGCGGAATGCCGGCCTTCTGGTAGTTCTGCGACGCGTCGTAGATGAAGGACTGCGGTCCACCGTCCTGCGTGAAGTCGCGGGTGTAGCCGCCCGAGACGTCGTCGAGGAGCTGGTTCTTGAGGCGAATGTTCGCGAACGTTCCGCGAATCATGACCTCGTGGTTTCCGCGACGCGAACCGAGCGAGTTGTAGTCCTTGCGCTCGACACCGTGCGAATCCAGGTACTGCGCGGCAGGCGTACCTGCCTTGATGGGTCCGGCCGGGCTGATGTGGTCGGTGGTGACCGAATCGCCGAGCAGGGCCAACACGCGTGCACCGGTGATGTCCTCGACAGGAGCCGGGTCCATCGTCATGCCGTCGAAGTACGGAGGCTTACGCACGTAGGTGGACTTGGGATCCCACTCGAACGTGTCGCCCTCGGGGGTCGACAGGTTCTGCCAGCGGCTGTCACCGGCGAAGATGGTCTCGTAGGACTTGCTGAACATGTCGCGGCTGATCGAGGACTGGATGGTCGATTCGATCTCCTCGGCGGACGGCCAGATGTCCTTGAGGAACACGGGGTTGCCCTCGTGATCCTCGCCGAGAGCGTCGGTCTCGAAATCGAAGTCCATCGTGCCCGCCAGGCCGTAGGCGATGACCAGCGGCGGCGAAGCCAAGTAGTTCATCTTCACGTCGGGGGAGATGCGGCCTTCGAAGTTGCGGTTGCCCGACAGCACTGCGGTGACCGAGAGGTCGTTGTCGTTGATCGCCTTCGAGATCGGCTCGAGCAGCGGACCGGTGTTACCGATACACGTGGTGCAGCCGTAACCGCCGAGGTAGTAGCCGAGCTTCTCGAGGTACGGCCACAGGCCGGCCTTCTCGTAGTAGTCGGTGACGACCTGCGAGCCGGGAGCCATGTTGGTCTTGACCCAGGGCTTGGTGGACAGCCCCTTCTCCACGGCATTGCGGGCGAGCAGTGCTGCGCCGAGCATGACCGACGGGTTCGAGGTGTTGGTGCAGGAGGTGATTCCCGCAACCACGACGGCACCGTGATCGAGCACGAATTCGCCTGCCTCGTCCGTGGTGACGCGGATCGGCTTGCTCGGACGACCCTCGGAACCGTATGCGGCAGAACGTACGTCGACCGAATCTTCTTCGGCGAAGCTCAGCGAAGCGGAGTCGCTGGCCGGGAACGATTCGTCGAGGGCCTCGTCGAGCTTGCTGTCGCCCTCGTGCTTGGGGTGGTTCTCCTCGACGTAGTTGTGGATGTCCTTGCGGAACGCAACCTTGGACTCGGACAACAGGATTCGGTCCTGCGGACGCTTCGGGCCCGCGATGGACGGAACGACCGAGTTGAGGTCGAGCTCGATGTACTCGGAGTACACGGCCTCGTTCTTCGGGTCGTGCCACATGCCCTGTTCCTTGGCGTACGCCTCGACGAGCGCGAGCTGCTCGTCGCTGCGGCCGGTGAGGCGCAGGTAGTTGATGGTTTCCTCGTCGATCGGGAAGATCGCTGCGGTGGAACCGAACTCGGGGCTCATGTTGCCCAGGGTGGCGCGGTTCGCGAGCGGAACCTCGGCCACGCCCTCGCCGTAGAACTCGACGAACTTGCCGACGACACCGTGCTTGCGCAGCATCTCGGTTGCGGTCAGCACCACGTCGGTCGCGGTGACGCCGGGCTGGATCTCACCGGAGAGCTTGAAACCGACGACGCGGGGGATGAGCATCGAGACGGGCTGGCCGAGCATGGCCGCCTCCGCTTCGATACCGCCCACGCCCCAGCCCAGCACACCGAGGCCGTTGACCATCGTGGTGTGCGAGTCGGTGCCGACGCAGGTGTCGGGGTAGGCCTGGCCCTTGCGGGTCATGATCGTCGGTGCCAGGTACTCGATGTTGACCTGGTGCACGATGCCCATGCCCGGGGGGACGACCTTGAAGTCGTCGAACGCGCCCTGTCCCCAACGCAGGAACTGGTAACGCTCGCCGTTGCGCTCGTACTCGAGGTCGACGTTGCGCTCGAGAGCATCGGCGCGGCCGAAGACGTCGAGGATGACCGAGTGATCGATGACCATGTCGGCGGGGGAGAGGGGGTTGACCTTGTTGGGGTCGCCGCCCAGGGTGGTGACGGCTTCACGCATCGTGGCGAGGTCGACGATGCAGGGAACACCGGTGAAGTCCTGCATGATGACGCGTGCAGGGGTGAATTGGATTTCGAAGCTCGGCTCCGCGGACGGATCCCACGAGGCAATCGAACGAATGTGGTCGGCGGTGATGTTGGCACCGTCCTCGGTGCGAAGGAGGTTCTCCGCGAGGACCTTCAGTGCGTAGGGCAACTTCTCGGCACCGGGCAAGGCCGACAGTCGGAAGATCTCGTACGAGTTCTCTCCGACGTCGAGGGTGCCCTTTGCACCGAATGAATCATTACTTGCGGTCACTTCAGCTCCACTCGTCTATGAGGCACACCGCCGACGGGGCTGTGTCGACGGTTGAAGCGAGGCGCTGACTGCGGGCCTCGGCATCGAAACTCTGGAGTGAGAGTTCGAGGCGGACGCACGGTCAGTGTCTCGATGGAAGTCTAACAGTACGCTTGTCCTGTGAAAACCTGCGGCCGGGTTCTCGGTGGGTGTCGAGAGACCGATCCACACGACGATCCTCACGTAGTGCTCCCGGCTGCGCAATGAAGGGCGACCTCAGTAGTTGCGCCGGACCTGCGGGCCTACCAGGTATGGGCGTGGCGGTGACGTAGGGTTCGACCCGACTGGTTCCTACCGACTGGACGAGAGATGCCTGAGCCGATTCACGCCGTTTCCCCACTTGCCACCGATATTCCGGCAGGTCTGGACGTCGACAGCATCGTCGCCACGGTCCGCGAGTCCGGCGTCAGTGCCCCCGCCGACGAGGAAGCCGGGTTGTCCGCTGCCGTCGCGCGCGCCGAGGACCACGGCATCGATCTGAGCATCGTGATCGTGCCGACCGAACCTCGCCACGACTCGCAACTGCGAGACCTCGCCACCGCTGTCGGAGCACGCGAGGGCGGCACGGTTCTCGTGCTCAGCCCCGGGCAGGTGGGCACGTTCAGCGACTCGATCAGTCGGGTGACCCTCGAAGCCGGCCAGGACCGTACTTACACCGGCAACCACGTCGTCGCTGCCGACAACTTCGTCGACACCCTCGTCGAGGATCAGACACCGTGGGGGCTGCTCACGGGCGGTCTGGTCGTCGTGGTCGCCGCGGTCGTGGCCTTGACAGCTGTCGTCAAGGTCCGCCGATATCGCTCTCGTGCGGAGACGAACGACCGCGCGCACAGCGAGTCCGTCGCCGACTGAGCACGCTCGTCCGAGTGTCGTTCGACTGACCGACGCCCACACCGTTCGACCCGGTCCCGATCATGGCCGTGAGGTCGTCCGAAAAAGTCGGAAAAATTGTTTCCGGTAAACCCCGAGTTCACGGCGTTGTGCCTGGTCGAATTACCAATGTGTCATTTGTGACTGGAGTTTCTTTAGGGTGCGAAGTGTCGTACGGTGCCATTGGCACTGCTGGGGAAGGAGTGTCGCAGAAGGCGGTTGTCATCCGTGGGGAACTCGGGAGGCCACTGCTTCGGGTGTGACTGACGTGGTTCGCACCTGTCGTATCGCTGCGTGTTTCTTTCCCGCCCGGCGAGAACGCTCACCGTCACCTGCGATCGGGGTGGAGGACGGAGAGCACCTCGACGGCACGACGGTTCGACGCGAACCCGAGTGAATGCCGGACCCGAGGGAGACATTTGTGAGCCGACGTCAAGTCCGCGGAACTCACCGCCGTGCACTCGTCCGTACCCGATTCGTGCTGGTAGGCGCAGGCCTTGTTCTCGCGTTGATGGCGACCCTTCCCGGGGTTGCCGCCGCGGTACCACCGCCACCGCCCAACCCCTCGGACACCGACATCGCCGCCGCGGGCAGCGCCGTCGATTCGAGCCTGGGCCAGGTCGGTCAGCTGATCGACGCGATTGCCTCGGCCAACCAGCAGCTGGCCCAACTCGACGACGAGGTCGCGTCGAAGCGAGAAGGCGTCAACAAGGCCCTGGTCGATCTGCAGAACGCACGTGACGCGGCCGATGTCGCTGCCGCAATCGTCGGCGCCGCGCAGCAGGCTCTCGCCGATGCAGGCACCCAGATCCAGGCAGCCCAGGCCAAGTTCGACGAGTTCGCCAAATCCAGCTACACCCAGGGCTCGGGCGTCGCCTCGATGGCGTCGTTCCTGGGATCGAGCGGACCGGACGACGTTCTGGACCGCGCCCAGGTCCTGAAGGTTCTCTCCAACAGTCAGAACGCGGTACTCGACGGCCTGCAGCGGGCCCGTACCGAGCAGGCGAACCGCGATTCGGCGGCGCGTGAGTCCAAGCAGCAGGCCGACGCCGCCGCCTCGGAAGCCGAGGCCAAGAAGGCAGAGGCCGAACAGGCCATCGCCGAGGCGCAGGCAGCGCTGCAGGCAGAGGCCGACCGGAAGGCCACGATCGAATCGCAGCGTGACTCGGCGCAGGCCGAACTCGATGCCGCCCGCAGCAACGTCGCCGGTCTGCAGGACCAACGAGCCGCGTACGGCGACTGGGAGGCGCAGAAGGCGGCAGAGGATGCGGCCATCGCCGCCGCAACGGCCGCGGCGAAGGAAGCTGCTGTACAGGCAGCTGCGCGAGTATCGGCCAACCTGGCGGCGCAGCAACGCGCGGCGGCCATCGCCGAGGGCCAGCGTTCGCACGTGGACGTGGACGACGATTCGAGCGCATCGACCGACTCGGACAGTTCGACCGCGACCACCCCCACCACGCCCAAGACACCCGCCAAACCGAAGACGTCCACGACGCCGTCGGTCACCGGAAGCGCAGCTGTCGAGTTGGCGATCGACCGCGGAATGAGCCAACTCGGCGTGCCGTACTCCTGGGGCGGCGGCGACGAGAACGGGCCGACCAAGGGCATCAGGGACGGCGGAGTCGCAGACAGCTACGGCGACTACAACAAGGTCGGCTTCGACTGCTCGGGGCTGATGATCTATGCCTTCGCAGGGCTTGGTATCTCGCTGCCGCACTACACCGGCTATCAGTACACGGCGGGCAAGCAGGTGCCGTCCTCGGAGATGAAGCGCGGCGACATGATCTTCTACGGACCCAACGCCAGCCAACACGTCGCGCTCTACCTCGGCGACGGGAAGATGCTCGAAGCCCCGCAATCGGGTTCGGTGGTCAAGGTGTCCGACGTGCGATACAGCGGAATGACGCCGTACGCCGTGCGCATGGTGTCCTGAGCGCACCCCCGGCGCGCGCGTCGGGGGTGCCTTTCGGCGCGCATCCCGATCACCTGGAATAGTTGATTGCGGCGGTATGAAACGTGCCCGACGACGATCGACTGAAAGCGGTGAATTCTTGGTGACATCACGTGACGGCCGGATTTCGAACGACGAGGGGTCGACGCGAGTCGAGTCTCCGACTCCGAATCCACCGGGTGGGGAGCCGAAGCGGGTGGACAGTCCGGCCCTGGCCGAGGACGTCCAGCTTCTCGAGAAGGCCGTGTACGAGGTCAAGCGCGTGATCGTCGGTCAGGATCGGCTGGTCGAGCGAATTCTGGTGGGGTTGCTCGCCCGCGGACACGTGTTGCTCGAGGGTGTACCCGGCGTCGCCAAGACCCTTGCGGTCGAGACTTTCGCACGGGTGGTGGGTGGCTCGTTCTCGCGAGTTCAGTTCACTCCCGACCTGGTGCCCACCGACCTCGTCGGCACCCGAATCTACCGTCAGGGCCGTGAGGAGTTCGACACCGAACTCGGACCCGTCGTGGCCAACTTCGTGCTGGCCGACGAGATCAACCGTGCGCCGGCGAAGGTGCAGTCCGCTCTGCTCGAGGTCATGGCCGAACGGCATGTGACCATCGGCGGCAAGACGTTCCCGATGCCCGATCCGTTCCTGGTGATGGCAACGCAGAACCCCATCGAGAACGAGGGTGTGTACCCCCTTCCCGAAGCACAGCGAGACAGGTTCCTGTTCAAGATCGTCGTCGACTATCCGACGGTCGAGGAGGAACGCGAGATCGTCTACCGCATGGGCATCAAGGCGCCCGAACCCAAGCAGATCCTCGACCCGGTCGAGTTGGTTCGCCTGCAGAATCTGGCCGGCTCGGTGTTCGTGCACCACGCACTCGTCGACTACGTGGTCCGGGTCATCGCTGCTACCCGTACTCCCGAGCAGTTCGGTATGGACGACGTGGCCAGCTGGATCGCCTACGGTGCATCGCCGCGTGCGACGCTCGGCATCATCGCGGCCTCCCGCGCACTGGCTCTGCTCCGGGGTCGCGACTACGTCGTTCCCCAGGACGTACTCGAGGTCATTCCCGACGTGCTCCGGCACCGTCTCGTGCTGTCCTACGACGCGCTTGCCGACGAGGTGACGCCCGAGACGGTCATCTCCCGGGTGCTGCAGACCGTCGGGTTACCGCAGGTGTCGCCGCAGGCGGTACCGCAGAGCAACGGATCCGGTCCGGACGGACCGCACTTCGATGGACGTCAGCCGCAGGGGCCGTACCCGACACAGGGGCAGTTTCCGGCACCCGGCCAGTTTCCCGGCCAGGGGCAACCGCCTGCACCCCAGCAGCCCGGCCCTCAACAGCCCAGCCCTCAACAACATCCGCAGGCCGGGCCGTACGGCCAGCCAGCACCGTCTCTGCAGAAGCCGTCGGGTGACGGATCATCGATCGGTACGCCGGGGCAGTGAGCGGATCCGACACCGCCTCCGCGACCGCAGGCCGAGCCGTGGTAGCCCGGCCACCGTCGTTCCGTTCGGGTGAGCTTCGTGATCCGAAGCTGGCCGCAGCACTGCGGACCCTGGAGCTGACGGTGCGTCGACGGCTGGACGGGGTGCTGCACGGTGACCATCTCGGGTTGATTCCCGGTCCTGGATCCGAACCGGGCGACGCCAGGGAGTACCAGCCGGGCGACGATGTTCGGCAGATGGACTGGTCGGTCACCGCGCGCACGACGCATCCGCACGTGCGGCAATCCGTGGCCGACCGCGAGCTGGAGACCTGGCTCGTGGTCGACTTGTCGGCCAGCCTCGACTTCGGCACCACCGGGTGCGAGAAGCGGGATCTCGCGGTCGCGGCCTCGGCTGCCATCACGCATCTGTCCGGCGGCGGCGGCAATCGAATCGGCGCGGTGGTTGCCACCGGTTCAGACACCAACCGCATTCCGGCACGGGGCGGCCGCGTGCACACGCAGTCGATGCTCCGTGCCATAGCCACCACGCCTGCTGCGGCCGACGGTGTGCGCGGTGACCTGCGCGCTGCCATCGAAGCGCTGCGACGGCCCGAACGCCGCCGCGGGATGGCTGTGGTGATCAGCGACTTTCTCGGGCCGATCGACTGGGAGCGCTCGCTTCGGGCCATCTCCGCTCGGCACGACGTGCTGGCCGTCGAGGTACTCGACCCACGTGATCTGGAACTGCCCGACGTCGGTGACGTCGTTCTCCACGATCCGGAATCCGGCCGCACTCGCGAATTCAGTACGACGCCGCGGCTGCGGGCAGATTTCGCGCGCGCAGCAGCCGCACACCGCGACGACGTGGAGAAGGCGTTGCGGCGGTGCGGTGCACCTCGATTGACGCTCCGCACCGACGGTGACTGGATCGCCGACGTCGTACGGTTCGTGACCGCACGCAGGCACACCATCGGATCCGGGTTCACCAACACCGCTCGGGCGGGTTCACGATGAGCCTGACCGATTTCGCGTCGCCGTGGTGGCTCGGATTCCTCGTCGTCGTCATCGCACTGACGGTCGGCTACGTCTGGATCCAGCGGCGCAAGCAGAAGCACGTACTGCGGTTCTCCAATATGGAACTGCTCGAGTCCGTCGCGCCCGATCGGCCGAACCGGTTACGTCACCTGCCCACCGCACTGGTGCTGGTCGGTCTGATGTTCCTCACGGTCGCGCTGGCCGGCCCGACGGCGGACGAGCGCGTGCCGCGGAACCGGGCGACCGTCATGCTCGTGATCGACGTGTCGCTGTCCATGGAGGCCACCGACGTCGAGCCGACTCGGTTGGCCGCCGCACAGGAAGCAGCAAAATCCTTCGCGGACGGTCTGACGCCCGGCATCAATCTCGGATTGGTCGCGTTCGCCGGTACGGCGTCGGTTCTGGTCTCGCCTACGGCCAACCGCGAAGCCACCAAGTCCGCCATCGACAAGTTGCAGCTCAGTGAGCGAACGGCCACCGGCGAGGCGATCTTCACCTCGCTCCAGTCGATCGACACTCTCGGCGCGATACTCGGCGGCGGCGACGCGGCACCACCGGCGCGCATCGTGTTGCTCTCGGACGGCAAGCAGACCGTTCCGCAGAACCTCGACGACCCACGCGGCGGGTACACCGCGGCGCGAGCCGCCAAGGACAAGAACGTCCCCATCTCCACCATCTCGTTCGGCACGAGCTATGGCTCGGTCGAAATCGAGGACGAGGCCGGAGTCGAACGGGTGCCGGTACCGGTGGACGATCCGTCGTTGCGGGACATCGCGGATCTGTCCGGCGGCAGCTTCTTCACCGCGTCGTCGCTCGAGGACCTCCGCGACGTGTACGACACCCTGGAGGAGCAGATCGGTTTCGAGATCACCCGCGGCGACGCCTCGCGTCCCTGGCTGATACTCGGTGTTCTGTGCATCTCGGTTGGCCTCGGTTCGGCGTTGGTGATGAGGCAACGTCTTCCGTGATCGTTGTTCTTACTCACCAGTAAGTTTCGCTTTGTCATTCCAGGACGAACAGATAGGTTGCTAGGCATGTCCACACCTGACTTCATCGCGCGATCAGTACTCGTCACCGGAGGTAACCGGGGTATCGGTCTTGCCATCGCCCAGAGGCTCCAAGCCGACGGCCACAAGGTAGCCGTCACCCACCGCGGCTCCGGCGCTCCCGACGGGCTGTTCGGAGTCGTCTGCGACGTCACCGACTCCGCCTCGGTGGACGCGGCCTTCAAGGAGGTCGAGGAGAAGCAGGGACCGGTCGAGGTTTTGGTCTCGAACGCCGGCACCACCGACGACACACTCATCATGCGGATGACTGACGAGCAGTTCTCCAATGTTCTAGACGCCAACCTCACCGGTGCGTTCCGCGTGGCGAAGCGGGCAAGTCGCTCGATGCTTCGTGCCCGTTACGGTCGGTTCATCTTCCTTGGTTCCGTAGTCGGAATGACCGGCACGGCCGGTCAGGCGAATTACGCCTCATCGAAAGCTGGCGTCATCGGCTTGGCGCGCTCGCTGACCCGTGAACTCGGTTCCCGCTCGATCACAGCCAACGTCGTCGCGCCGGGATTCATCGACACCGAGATGACTCAGGTCCTGGACGAGAAGATCCAGGAAATGGCCGTCAAAGCAATTCCGCTCGCGCGCAAGGGTAAAGCCGAAGAGGTTGCAGGCGTCGTGAGTTGGTTGGCTTCGCCTGATGCGGCTTATGTCTCCGGTGCGGTCATCCCGGTCGACGGCGGTCTGGGCATGGGTCACTGAAAGTCCCTTTCGCGCAACGATATAGACATTCACCTCCGATTTAAGGAACACTGCACCATGGGCGGATTGCTCGAAGGCAAGACCATTCTCATCACCGGCATCATCACCGATGCCTCGATCGCGTTCCACGCCGCTGCCATGGCGCAGGAGCAGGGTGCCAAGGTGATCATCACCGGGTTCGATCGGCTTCGGCTCATCGACCGCATCGCACAGCGTCTGCCCAAGGAGGTGCCCCCGGCGATCGAGCTCGACGCCACCAACGAGGAACACCTCGCTGCACTGGCCGACCGCGTACGCGAAGTAGCACCCGAGGGTATCGACGGGGTTCTGCACTCGATCGCATTCGCTCCCCGCACCCTGATGGGCCCTGACGCGAAGCCGTTCCTCGACGGCCCCGGCCCCGACGCCGCCAAGGCCTTCGAGATCTCGGCGTGGAGCTACGCATCGCTCGCGCGTGCAGTTCTGCCGGTCATGAACGAGGGTGGCTCCATCGTGGGAATGGACTTCGACCCGCGCACGTCGATGCCGTACTACAACTGGATGGGCGTGGCCAAGGCTGCACTGGAATCGGTCAACCGCTACGTCGCCCGTGAAGTGGGCGCCGCCAAGCGCATTCGCTCCAACCTCGTCGCTGCCGGCCCCATCAAGACCCTGGCCGCCAAGGCCATCGCGGGTACGGCAACCGACGATGCGGCCAAGATGAATCAGCTCAACGTCTACTGGGACGGCGCTGCTCCGATCGGCTGGGATGTCAACGACCCCACCGTCGTCGCCAAGTCGATCGTCGCGTTGCTCTCGGATTGGCTGCCCGGCACCACCGGATCCATCGTGTACGTCGACGGCGGAGCCAGCCACAACACGTACCTGCCCGAGAACATGTGATGCCGCGGTGGGCGAAACCGCACGTGGTTTCGCCCACCGAGAGGTTTCGTTCGCCGATCGGACCCCCGCCGGGGCCGGTCTGCGACGGGGGCACAATGGAATCATGACCACCCCTGGAGACTTCGACGCATTGTTGGTGCTCTCGTTCGGCGGGCCGGAACAGCCCGCCGACGTACGCCCTTTTCTGGAGAACGTCACTCGCGGACGTGGAGTGCCGCCCGAGCGGCTCGACGCCGTCGTCGAGCACTACATGCACTTCGGGGGCGTCTCGCCGATCAACCGACTCAACAGAGACATCATCGATGCACTCCGCGGCGAATTCGATTCCGCCGGAGTGGATCTGCCGATCTATTTCGGAAACCGCAACTGGCATCCGATGATCGAGGACACCGTCGCGACCATGAAGTCGGACGGAATCAGGAACGCGCTCGTCTTTCCGACCTCCGCCTGGGGCGGCTACTCCGGATGCAGGCAGTACCACGAGGACATCGCCCGGGCCCGCGCCGCCGTCGGTGACGATGCGCCGCATCTGCTCAAGATTCGGCAGTACTACGACCACCCGCTGATGGTCGACGCGTTCAGCGACGCGGTCGCATCGGCGCGAGCATCACTGCCCGAGCAGCACCGCGACGGTGCACGTCTGGTGTTCACCGCACACTCGATCCCCTCGGCCGCCGACGCCAACGCAGGCCCGCCCGAGGACGGCGGCCACCTCTACAGCCGTCAGGTGACCGAGGCCTCGAGGCTCGTCGCGGCCGCGTCGGGTGTCGACGACTACGACCTGGTGTGGCAGTCCCGCTCCGGCCCCCGCAGGTGCCGTGGCTCGACCCCGACATCTGTGATCACCTCGAAGCGCTGTCGGAGAAGTCCGTCGACGCCGTGATCGTGTGTCCGATCGGATTCGTGTCCGACCATCTCGAGGTCGTGTGGGATCTCGACACCGAAGCGGAGGAGAAGGCCCGCGAACTCGGAATGGCCTTCGCTCGCGCAGGCACCCCCGGATCCGACGCGCGTTTCCCACAGATGATTCGCGAACTCGTGGACGAATACCGAGTCGGTGGCCGATGCCGCGGACTCGGCAGCGTGCCCGGCTACGGTTCGACACTGGACGGCATTCGCTGCGCCGTCGGCTGCTGTGAGCAGCCCACCCGCCCCTCCAGGCCCGCCGCCGCCTCGTCGTGAACGTCTCTGCCTGACACCCGCTTCCCGATGGGGTGTCAGGCGGAGTGCATCGCCGCTTCGATGCTCGTCGCCACAGCGATGGTGCGCGCGGTACGCACTGCAGCCCACAGCGGTCGAACGAGTTCTTCACGTGCTGCGGCTGCCGACGCGGTCGGTGCTTCCGACGGAGCCGATCCCGCCGCGACCGTCAGAATGGCGGCGACCCGATCCGCCGATTCGAGGACGCGGAACGCCCTGTCGGACATTTCTGCGGGGTAGCGATGCCGTGCCGCGTCGGCGATCAAGGTGGCAATACGGGTACGCGGATCGGCGTCGAGGGTTCGGGTGGGTAGCGACTGCATCTGCGCGAGAGCGTCCGCCGCGCCGCGCACGGCCTCACGCATCTCGTACTCGGCCTCACCCAACCCCTGGTCCCGCTGTGCGTGCTCGGGGACGACGATCGAATACACGGTCCAGCGCAACACATCCGGGCCCTCCACGACGGGCACCAACCCGATCCCGGCGTTACCCGAGGTCCCGATCACCACCGCCTGACCGGTGCCGAGGGCAGCTCGGGAGAAGTCCGTGTTCGCGGGGAGGCCGCTCACCGCGCCGGGAACAGGCAGAACCAGCTTGACCCGATCGTCTCCGGCAGCGGGCGTCGACGCCGTTGCAGCCGCTCTGATCGCGTGCAGCAAGCCCGCGATTCCATCGGCGTAGCCGGGGTACTCCAGCCCGAAGTTCTCGGCCGCGTCCGCATCGCCCGCACCCACGAGATGCATCGGTGCCCACTCGGACATGGCGTCGATGACGTCGTCGGGCGAGCTGGCACCGGCCAGCCAGGAACCGGCCCACAGGGCGAGACTTGCACTCGAAGAACACACGACTCACGAGCATAGGTCGGCGTGGCGAACCGTGCTCGGGACGCCGGTGTCGCTAGCGTTGGTCGCCGTGAACGACATGTACGGCGGAGACATTCTCAAAGGGCACAGTCGCATGCGCAAGGTTCCGGCACCGGAGGTGTCGGCCGAGCGCGGATTGGTCGTCGAAGATGCCGGAACCGGGTACTGCGGTGCCGTGGTCGGCTTCGAGCGCACCTACGACGGAGATTTCGTCCGGCTCGAGGACGGTGCCCGCACGACGCGGCTGTTCGCCCTGCGCGAGGCAGCATTCCTGATCGACGGACGTCGGGTCACCCTGGTTCGGCCCAAGCCTGCGGCGGCAGCGGCGGCACCGACGCGTTCCGCGTCCGGTTCGACCAAAGTCGAGGGCCTACGCGCGCGCACCGCCCGTGCCAGCCGCATCTGGGTCGAGGGCGTGCACGACGCGGCCCTGGTGGAAAGTGTGTGGGGGCACGATCTTCGGGTGGAGGGCGTGGTCGTCGAGCATCTGGAGGGTCTGGACAATCTGGGGGAGCGGTTGGCAGATTTCGGTCCCGGCCCCGGCCGACGAGTCGGAGTGCTGGTGGACCATTTGGTGACCGGGTCCAAGGAGTCGAAGTTGACGAGGTCGCTGGGCGAGCACGTTCTGGTCACCGGTCATCCGTTCATCGACGTCTGGGAGGCGGTCAAGCCCGCTGCTGTCGGTATCGATGCCTGGCCGAAGATCCCGCGGGGTGAGGATTGGAAAACCGGAATCTGCCGAGAGCTGGGGTGGGGTAGTCCGCGGGAGGGGTGGCGTCGGGTGTATTCGTCGGTCTCGAGCTTCCGTGATCTCGAAGCACCACTGATCGGGGCCGTCGAACAATTGGTCGACTTCGTCACCGAGTAGGGCTGTGTCCAGCAACGCACCGGCAATTGTCCGATTCGTGCTTGGATGGAGGCTGTGGCAGCGATCATTTGGCTCATAGCGGCAGTGGTGCTCGCCGGTGCCGAGGCACTGACGGGCGACTTCTTTCTTCTGATGATCGCCGGCGGCGCGCTCGGCACCGCAGGCGTCTCGGCTCTGACCGATTTCCCGGTGTGGGCCGATGCGATCGTCTTCGGTGTCCTGTCGTTGGCATTGGTGCTCGGGTTGCGGCCCATTCTTTTGCGGCGCTTCGCGACTCCGCCCGACACCCCGATGGGAATGGCCGCGCTCACCGGCAAGAGTGCGGTGGTTCTCGAACAGGTCACTGCCCACGAAGGCCAGATCAAGCTCGGTGGGGAGGTGTGGACCGCTCGTCCACTCGACGAGACCGAGGTCTATGCCCCGGGTACCACCGTGACCGTGATGGAAATAGACGGCGCTACCGCCGTCGTATGGAAGGGACCGTAGCCAGTGGAAGCACTCATCGCACTGGCTGTCATCGTCGCGTTCGTCGCGGTGTTGATGGCCAAGTCCATCTCGATCGTCCCGCAGGCCGAGGCCGCCGTGATCGAGCGGCTCGGCCGCTACACGCGCACCGTGTCCGGTCAGCTCACGTTTCTCGTGCCGTTCGTCGACCGTATTCGCGCCAAGGTCGACCTGCGTGAGCGAGTCGTGTCGTTTCCGCCGCAGCCGGTGATCACCAAGGACAACCTGACCGTGTCCATCGACACCGTCGTCTACTTCCAGGTGACCAACCCGCAGTCGGCCGTGTACGAGATCAACAACTACATCGTCGGTGTCGAGCAGTTGACCACCACCACTCTGCGCAACGTCGTCGGCGGAATGACGTTGGAAGAGACTCTCACCTCGCGTGATTCGATCAACGGTCAACTCCGCGTCGTGCTGGACGAGGCAACCGGTCGCTGGGGCCTGCGAGTGGCCCGAGTCGAGCTCAAGAGCATCGACCCGCCGCCCTCGATTCAGGAGTCGATGGAGAAGCAGATGAAGGCCGATCGCGAGAAGCGAGCGACCATCCTCACTGCCGAGGGTCATCGTGAATCGGCGATCAAGACGGCCGAGGGCGACAAGCAGAGCCGGATTCTTGCAGCCGAGGGTGGCAAGCAGGCGTCCATTCTCACCGCCGAGGGTGAGCGGCAGTCGCGCATCCTGCGTGCGCAGGGCGATCGCGCCGCGAAGTACCTCGAGGCTCAGGGTCAGGCCAAGGCGATCGAGAAGGTGTTCGGTGCCATCAAGGCAGGCAAGCCGACACCCGAGTTGCTGGCGTACCAGTACATGCAGACGTTGCCGCAGATGGCTCAGGGTGATGCGAACAAGGTGTGGATGATTCCGAGCGATTTCGGTGACGCTCTCAAGGGGTTCGCCAAGACACTCGGTGCGCCCGGCGAGGACGGTGTGTTCCGGTACGAGCCCAACGAGTCGGCCGGCAACGAGCCCAAGCCCGAGGACGACTCGGACGAGGTTGCTGAATGGTTCGAGACCAAGACCGATCCGGCGGTCGCCGAGGCGGTCAAGGCTGCAGAAGCAGTGGCGCGCAAGCCGGTCGACACGTCGCTGGCATCCGCACCCGAGCTGTCGAAGGGGTTCGACGTCGGCGCCCTGGCGGCGTCGCCGGAGGCGGAGCCGGAACAGCGTTGAGTTCGGCCCCGATCAGTTGATCAGGGCAGTTCCGACCCCGGCAGCGGCCAGGGCCCACAGGACGCTGGCGAAGGTGCCGATGATGAACTGTTCGGAGGCATGGGATTCGCGCAGTTCGGGATAGCGCGCGAGTCCCTTGACTGCCAGCACGATGGCGATGCCTTCCGGCCAGCCGGCGAGAATCGACACCGCGACGGCCACGCGTTCGAGGATGCCTATCGTCAGTCCACCACGAAGCGGCTCGACCGGATCGTCTCCGGTCGAGTCGCGTCGTCGTCGTCGTCGTGCGATGCGAAACACGGTGGGTACCATCGCCGTTCCACCCAGGGCTGCGGCGACGACGCTCAGGACGACTCCGACGGCATGGCCGAGACCGTAGGCCGGTCCGGCCACCGTGGCCAGGACCGCCGCTGCCGCGAGCAGACTCGACGCCGCGACGGTGGGCAACCATCGGCGAATTCCGGTGCCGGCGGGAACGGTAGCGGCAACTGCGGTCAGCGCGAGCAGCACCAGGGTGGCGACGATCATGGTCGGTTGCTTCCCGTCGTGTTCGCTGTGTCGAGCAATCGAGTCGCCAGGGTGCGGCCCGCGTTCTCGACGTGCCAGCCGGCTACCGACAGTCGTTGCGACATGGCTTGTTTACTGATCTTCAACCGTTCGGCCGCGTCGGTCTGCGACAACCCGCGGGCCATGAGTTCGACAGCTTCTCGGCCCTGGTCCGATCGTCTGATGACAAGCAGCGCAACCAGGGTCGATGCTGTCTCCGCATCCTCGGCGGCAGCGACATCGGGGCCGCTGACGGCGAGTGCTGCCGGGGCATTCTTGGCTCGGGTCACGGCGTCTCGGGCTGCCTCGAACGCCGGTCCGCGTCCGGCGCGTGTCGTCTCGGGTAGCGGGAGTTCGACGGAGCCGATGCCGATTCCGACGCTCCAGTGCGGGGTGGAGACCAGTTCGAGAGCGATCGAGACGACGGTGGCGGCGTCCTCGCAGACGGCTTGCACTTCGTCTCCTGCGGTGCGCTCGAAGGGTCGGATCAGTTCGTGGTCGCGATATCGATCGAGCAGTTCGGGCACGCGATCGATATCGCGTCTACTGCGGCGTTGGTCCACGGTCAGCACGAACATTGGACAAGGCTAGATCGTTGATGTAGTTCAGTCAAGCTTCAAGGCTTGATTCGTCAGAATCAAGGTTCCCGACCTGTCGGCCGCCCGCGGGGGCAGGCTCGGATCGCGAACCGCGCGAGAGACGCCAATCCACGACCAGCCCACTCAGACCGATCGCAATACAGACCGCAGACAACACCAGCAGCGCCGGATGTGTCTCGCCTCCGATCGCTCCGCCGATCACGACGATTCCGAGAGTGCCAGGCAGCATCCCGACGGCCGTCGCCAGCGCGAACGGGACGGGCCGAACCGCCGACACCCCACACGCGTAGTTCACCAACGAGAACGGCACCGGCGCAATCAGACGCAGAGAGCCGACGGCCAGCCAGCCTCGTCGGCGCAGACTCTCGTCCACCGAATCGAGAGCCGAGTGCGACATCCGCGCCGCCACGGCTTCGCGACCGATCGCACGGACCAACAGCAGCGCCAGAATCGCGCTGACCGTCGACGCGCCGATGGTGACCGCCAGACCGGTCAGGGGCCCGAACAGCACTCCTGCACTGAGCGTGAACAAGGTCCTCGGGACGGGCGCTACGGTCACGATCGCGTGCACGCCGAAGAACACGAGCGGGAATGCCGGGCCGACGGAGGTGCCCCACTCACGAATCTGTTCGACAGTCGGATGGGGTGCGAACACCGCTACCAGAGCGAAGACGGCAATCACCGCCAGCAGCGCGATCAGTCGAACGTCACGCAGGTGCCGGGTCACGAGAGGCCAGCGTACCGGCGCGAGACGACACCTCGCTGCTTCCCGAGTTCGAGAGCAGAGCTGCACGACCGAACGTGAGGTGATCCTCACGATAACCTGCAATGCAGTGGGGTTAGCATCACTTCAAGTCGGGCGCAGGACTACCCGCCGAACCGAGGGAGCAAGCACACGTGTCCATCGCGTCGCACGAAGATGCCGCACGCAGCGCTCATGCGGCCTGGCAGAAGGCAGTGGCCGGTGTCCTGGCCAAATCTCGTCGGGTCGAGGTGGCCGATCTGCCCGCCGATGCCGAACATCTGCTCGATTCCACGACGTACGACGGGATCACCGTGTCCCCGCTGTACACCGCGTTCGACGAGCGACCGGAAGCTCCGCTGCCCGGGCAGTTTCCCTACCTGCGGGGCCGCGACCCCCACCGCGACGTCAACGCGGGATGGAAGGTGTGCACCCGCCACGGCTCGGTACGCGGCGCCGACGACGCGTCGATACTCAATACCCAGATACTCGATTCGCTCTCCAACGGCACCAGCGCCCTGTGGTTGACGGTCGGCGACGGTGGCGTCGACCCCACTGCTCTGCCGGAGGTTCTGCGTGGGGTGTTTCTCGAGCTCGCACCGCTGACGCTCGATGCGCGCGGGGACGCGTCCGCAGCGGCAGCCGCGGTGTTCGGGGTACTCGATTCGGCCGATATCGACGAGCGCGCCGCAGTCGACGTCCGGCTCGGCGTGTCCACTCTCACAGCGGGGTTGGGCGGAGCCGAGTCGATCGAGATGACCGAGGCGCTCGAGTTGGTTCGTGAGTCGATCGGTCGCGCCGAGACGGTTCGTGCGATCACGGTGGACGGCACCGTGTTCCACAATCTCGGTGGCGGCGACGCACAGGAGCTCGGCGCGGCGATCGCCGCAGGACTCGAGTATCTCCGGTCCATGACCGATGCCGGTATCGGCATCTCGGATGCCCTGCGACAAATCGAGTTCCGGTTCTCCGCCACCGACGACCAGTTCCAGACCATCGCCAAGTTCCGGGCCGCTCGCACGCTGTGGGCGCGGATCGCGCAGGTGTGCGGAGCTCCCGACGCCGGTGACGCTCCTCAGCATGCGGTGACCTCGGAAGCAATGATGTCGCAGCGGGATCCGTGGGTGAACATGCTGCGGACCACGCTGGCGTCGTTCGGAGCGGGAGTGGGCGGTGCCGATTCGGTGACCGTGCTCCCGTTCGATGCGGCACTCGGCGGCGGCGCAGCCGGGGTGTCGAAGACGTTCGCGGCCCGCATCGCCCGAAACACCCAGCTGCTGCTGCTCGAAGAAGCGCATCTCGGACGGGTCCTGGATCCGGGTGCCGGGTCCTGGTACATCGAAGAACTGACAGCAGCGGTCGCCGCGAAGGCCTGGGAGTTCTTCCAGACCATCGAAGCGTCGGGAGGATTCCGCGCCGCCGTCGACGACGGTTCGCTCGTGGCCGCGATCGAGAAGACTCGCGCCGAACGCGATTCCGACATCGCTCACCGAGTGACCCCGCTGACGGGCGTCAACGAATTTCCCAACCTGGCCGAGGCTCCGCTGAGTCCCGAACGAACCGCGCCGCAGGGGTCGACAACGGTGTATCGATACGGCCGGGCATTCGAGTCGCTGCGAGACAGGTCGGATGCCTATCTGGCCGAGCACGATTCGCGCCCCACAGTGCTCCTGGTGCCGCTGGGCAGCGTCGCCGAACACAACGTCCGAACGACATTCGCGTCGAACCTGTTGGCGTCGGGCGGTATCGAGGCGGTCAACCCCGGTCCCCTGACCGTGGACGCCGTTGCCGGGGCAGTGGAGGCGTCTGGAGCTCACACCGTCGTGGTGTGCGGCACCGACAAGCGATACGCCGACGAGGCCGCCACTGCGGTGGACGCGCTCCGGGCAGCGGGCGTCACGCAGGTTCTGCTCGCCGGCCCCGAGAAGATCTTCACCGGCATCGAGGGCACCTCGCGTCCCGATGGATTCCTGACCGCGAAAGTCGACGCCGTCGCAGTGCTGACCGAACTTCTCGACACCCTGGGAGCCTGAGATGAGCGAGCCTGACATGAACAACGACGAGCGCAGAATCTCGCACACCATCGGAAGTTTCGCCGAGGTGCCACTGGTCGATCCCGACGAGCCGACCCCGACGCCGCCGTCGGCCGAGGACGTCACCGCCCATGTGCAGCAGGGTGCGAAGGCCAACTTCTACACGCCCGAGCAGGTGGTGTGGTCCACCCCCGAGGGCATCGACGTCAAGCCGGTGTTCACCGAGGCAGATCGTGCCGCCGCCGAGGCCGAGGGCTACCCGCTGCACAGCTACCCGGGCGCACCGCCGTTCCTGCGCGGGCCGTATCCCACGATGTACGTCAACCAGCCGTGGACGATCCGGCAGTACGCCGGCTTCTCCACGGCGGCCGAGTCCAACGCGTTCTATCGTCGGAACCTCGCGGCCGGCCAGAAGGGTCTGTCGGTGGCGTTCGACCTGGCCACTCACCGCGGCTACGACTCCGATCACCCCCGAGTGCAGGGTGACGTCGGAATGGCCGGAGTCGCCATCGATTCCATCTACGACATGCGGCAACTGTTCGACGGCATCGACCTGGGCAGCGTCTCGGTCTCGATGACCATGAACGGTGCGGTGCTGCCGATCCTGGCGCTGTACGTCGCGGCCGCCGAGGAGCAGGGCGTCGGGCCGGAGAAGCTCGCCGGCACCATCCAGAACGACATTCTCAAAGAGTTCATGGTGCGCAACACCTACATCTACCCGCCCAAGCCTTCGATGCGCATCATCTCGGACATCTTCGCGTACACCAGCGAGAAGATGCCCAAGTACAACTCGATCTCCATCTCCGGCTACCACATCCAAGAAGCCGGTGCCACAGCGGATCTCGAACTCGCGTACACCCTCGCGGACGGTGTCGAGTACATCCGGGCCGGTCTGGATGCGGGCATGGACATCGACACGTTCGCACCGCGACTGTCCTTCTTCTGGGCTATCGGAATGAACTTCTTCATGGAGGTCGCCAAGCTGCGGGCCGGGCGTCTGCTGTGGGCCGAGCTCGTCCAGCAGTTCGAGCCCAAAAGCGCCAAATCCCGATCACTGCGCACGCATTCGCAGACGTCGGGTTGGTCGTTGACGGCACAGGACGTGTTCAACAACGTCGCCCGCACCTGCGTGGAGGCGATGGCGGCCACCCAGGGCCACACCCAGTCGCTGCACACCAACGCCCTCGACGAGGCACTCGCCCTGCCGACCGACTTCTCGGCACGCATCGCCCGCAATACCCAGCTGCTCATCGCACAGGAGTCCAACACCGTGCGCCCGATCGACCCGTGGGGCGGCTCGCACTATGTCGAATGGCTCACCCATCAGCTTGCGAACCGGGCTCGGGCACACATCGCCGAGGTCGAGGAAGCAGGCGGCATGGCTCAGGCCATCGGCGAGGGCATCCCCAAGCTGCGCATCGAGGAGGCGGCGGCCCGCACCCAGGCGCGCATCGACTCCGGCCGTCAGCCCCTCGTCGGCGTCAACAAGTACGTGCCCGACGAGCCCGACACCATCGAGGTGCTCAAGGTCGAGAACTCCAAGGTTCGGCGCGAGCAGATCGAGAAGCTCGAGCGACTGCGAGCCGAGCGGGACACCGCCGAGGTCGAGGCCGCTCTGGCGAACCTGACCAGAGCTGCGGCGTCGGACCAGCCGGGCATGGAGAACAACCTGCTGGCCCTCGCCATCGACGCGGCGCGCAAGATGGCCACCGTCGGCGAGATCTCCGACGCGCTCGAGAAGGTCTACGGGCGCCATCAGGCCGAAATCCGGACAATCAGTGGTGTGTACCGCGACGAGGCAGGCAAATCCGAGAACATCACCCGCGCCACCGCGCTGGTCGAGCAGTTCGCCGAGGACGAGGGCCGTCGCCCTCGCGTCCTGGTGTGCAAGATGGGTCAGGACGGGCACGACCGCGGCCAGAAGGTCATCGCCACGGCATTCGCGGACATCGGCTTCGACGTGGACGTCGGCCCGCTGTTCCAGACGCCCGAGGAAGTGGCCCGTCAGGCCGCCGACAACGACGTTCACGTCGTCGGAGTGTCGTCACTGGCAGCAGGCCATCTGACGCTGGTGCCCGCCTTGCGACAGGCCTTGGCCGACGTCGGGCGCGAGGACATCATGATCGTCGTCGGTGGCGTCATCCCGCCCGGCGATTTCGACGAGCTCTACGCGGCGGGCGCCGCGGCGATCTTCCCTCCGGGCACTGTGATCGCCGACGCGGCGATCGGGCTGGTGGAGAAGCTGTCCGTTGCGCTCGGACATGCACCACGCGAGGCCAACGCCTGAATATGAACTCTCCGAACAAGGGCCGCGCCATCGACATCGACGCGGTTGTGGAGTCGGTCCGAGCGAACGAACGATCCGGTCTGGCCCGTGCCATCACCCTGGTCGAGTCCACCCGCTCGGATCATCGTGACCTGGCTCAGCAGTTGCTGTTGCGGGTGTTGCCCGACGCAGGCGGCTCCCATCGGGTCGGCATCACCGGAGTGCCGGGCGTCGGCAAGTCGACGTTCATCGACGCGCTGGGGATGCGGTTGATCGAGAAGGGGCACCGGGTCGCGGTGCTCGCCGTCGATCCGTCGTCGACGCGTACCGGTGGTTCCATCCTGGGTGACAAGACCCGGATGTCGCGGCTCGCGGTGCAGGAGAACGCATACATTCGGCCGTCCCCGACGTCGGGAACTCTGGGCGGGGTCGCACGCGCGACGCGGGAGACGATCGTGCTCCTCGAAGCGGCAGGCTTCGACGTCATTCTGGTGGAGACGGTGGGCGTCGGGCAGTCCGAGGTGACGGTCGCGAACATGGTCGACTGCTTCACGTTCCTCACACTCGCGCGCACCGGAGATCAGTTGCAGGGCATCAAGAAGGGCGTTCTCGAGCTCGCCGATCTGGTGGCCGTCAACAAGGCCGACGGCAAGCACGCGACCGACGCGAAGAACGCGGCGCGGGAGTTGGCGGGGGCGCTGCGGCTGATCTACCCGCACGATGCGATCTGGAAGCCTCCGGTGTTGACCATGAGTGCCATCGAGGGCACCGGACTCGACGAGTACTGGGATACCGTGCTGCGGCACCAGCAAGTACTCAGCGACGCAGGCGAATTCGCGGAGAAGCGCCGCAAGCAGCAGGTCGATTGGACCTGGACGATGGTCAACGACCAACTGCTGCGCAGGCTGGCGCAGAATCCTTCCGTCAAGGCGATTCGCGGCGACGTCGAAGCCCGTGTGCGCGACGGTTCTCTGACGGCCGCATTGGCCGCCCAGGAGCTACTCGACGCGTTCGATTCCTGACTCCGTTTCGGCCGCAGGCGACGCGGGGTAGAGCCGGGCGGCGAGTGCTCCGACCCGTTCGATCAGTCGGTCGAAGAACGCCTCGGGATCGGTGTGCGTGACGATCGCCGCGTTGGGGGCCTTTCCCCACATCCCGCGCCAGTCCGCGACGGTCGTTCCGCGGGTGAGGGTTCCGACTAGTTCGACGTCGACGGTCGCATGTCGATACCTGGCTATGTCCGGTTGCACGGCCACCGCTGCCGCGAAGGGATCGTGCATGTGCGCCAGGAAACCCTGATCGTGATCGCGATGGAACTCCATGTAGAACCGCACCGCGTCGGAGAAGTGCCGAACGATCGGGTTCGACGCGATCGACCGAACACCCGGTGCGTCGTCGGTGGAGATCGACTCCACCGGAAGGCTTCCCGCTCGCGCGGCCAGCCGACGGATGTGCTCGGGGGTCATTTCGATGGTCTCGGTGACGTCGAGCGCGCAGACGACGGGATACCGTTCCGGCGGTAGTCCCGAGAAGGCCGAGAACACTTCTGCGGCGGCCTCCGGGTCGACGGCGATGTTCCACTCGCTGGTCGGTGTCGTGTTGCCCTGGTGCTGAAATGCGCCGCCCATCAACACCAGTCGCTTCAGCAGTCGAGGTAGCTCGGGATCCCGACGGATCGCGAGAGCGAGATTGGTCAGCGGGCCGGTCACCAGCCCGGTGATCTCGCCCGGCCGCGAGCGAACCAGCTCCACCCACATCGTGGTGGCGTCCCGGTCGGACAGCGGCCGCGTCGACACCGGAAGCTCCGCGTAGCCGATGCCCTGCGGCCCGTGAGTGTCCTCGGTGGTCATCAGCGGTGCCACGAGGGGTACCTGTGCGCCGAGCGAGACCTCGACATCGTCTGCGCGGCACAGGTCGAGCCAGGCGAGATTGTTCGCGGCAACCTGGTTGACCGGGACGTTGCCCGCGGTGGATGCGATGCCGAGGATCTCGGCATCCTCGCTGGCCAGCAGGTACAGCAGCGCCAGAGAATCGTCGATTCCGGTGTCCACGTCGACGATCAAAGGGACGGTCATGACGCCACCTCTGTCGTCGGGGTGTGCCGCACCGGGAAATTGACCGATCGCGCGATGAAGCACTTCGACGATGCGGACGCGTGCAGCTTCTCGGCGCGCGGCACCATCGACGGGTCGACGACGGTCACGACCGGAGCCAATGTGACCTCGACGAACTGACCCGAACCATCGGATTGTTCGGTCATCACTCCGGTGGGGGAGTCGGTGTATCCGGTGACGACCACGCCCGATGCTGCAGCGAGCCCGAGGTACCACAGCATGTGGCAACTCGACAGTGAGGCGACGAGCATCTCCTCGGGATTCCAGCGTTCGGGATCGCCCCGAAAGCTCGGATCGGAGCTTGCGTGCAGGTCCGGCTTCCCGGGCGCCGAGACGATGTGATCGCGGTCGTAGGCTGCGGCGCCGGTGGTACCGACGCCGCGGTTGCCCGTCCAGTTCACCGTGAGTCCGTAGTTGTGGTTCGGCACGGGTCCATCGTGCCAGCACCTGTCCACAACGACGAACGGGATTTCAGTTCCGCTTGGCCCAGATCTCCATTCCGGCGGCGTTGAGACGATCGACGAGGACGTCGCCGATCGCGGTGGCGGGCGTGAGAACTCCGCTGGCCTTGGGCAGGGCATCGCCGCCGTGCACGAGCGCGAGTGCCGACTCCGCCAGCATGACCGCGGTGGCCTTGTAGCCGGGGTCACCCGAGGCCTTGACCCGCGCCCGGTAGCGCGCGCCGGAGGTGGTGAGGGTGTACAGGTCGACCGTGAAATGTCCCTTCTCCCGGGCTTTTTCACTGGGGCCGGTGCCCGGCTTGGGCAGAATGCGGTCGAGCACCTTGCCCGGAAGCACCGTCATGGCGGACACACCGACGAACAGCCCCGCAGACAAGGCGCCGGCGAGGACGGGGCTGGCGAACGACGAGCCGACACTCATCACCTCGCTGTAGCGGAACTGCTTTCCGTAGGCCCAGTCGCGAAGTGCGTTGGTGCGCCGGACGACTCGTGTGTTGTACGAGGCCATCACGAACGGTGCTTTCCAGCCACGCAGGCTCGGGTCGATCTTCTTGCCGTCGATCAGCACGGTGTCGAGCTGACGGCCGAGCTGCGGCTCGAGGCCGCGATCGGGACTGAGCGAGTACGGCCGCGCGGCGATGCGTCGGGCCCGCTTGTCCTTCTTCATCGCTTCGATCTGCCCGCGCAGCGAGTCGATGGTGCCGCCGCTGACCCCGCCGGACATCGACGTGACCACCAGGGTCGTGTCGGTCAGCTCACCGGCATTGTCCGCGGTCACTGCCTCGTACAGGGCGTGCACGCCGATGTCGGACGGAATGGAATCGAAGCCGCACGAGTGGACGATGCGAGCCCCGGTGCGCTGAGCGATCTCGTGGTTGGTGTCGATGCTCTCGCGAGCGAACAGCACCTCGCCCGTGAGGTCGACGTAATCCGTCCCGGCCTCGGCACACGCGGTTGCCAATTCCAAGCCGTACTTGGCGTAGGGACCGACGGTCGTGATGACGACCTTGGTCGATCGGGCCATGGCCTTGAGCGATGCGACGTCGGTGGCGTCGGCCTCGAGTACGGACCACTGCTGAGCCCTCGAGCCCAGATCCTTCCGCGCAGCTTCCACCCGCGACCTCGAGCGCCCTGCGAGGGCGATCCGGGTGTCGGCCGGTGCGTGCTCGGCGAGGTACTTGGCCGTCAATTTCCCGACGAAGCCGGTGACGCCGTAGACGACGATGTCGTGAGTGCGATCGGGGCCGATGGTCGAGTCGGATGCAGGCGAGTTCATACCAGCGACACTAACGCGGGTCACCCCGGCGAGTCGACGCGCCGTCAGTTCGTCCAGGTGTGCACGGGTTCTCCGGCATTCATGAGTGTGACGTAATCACCGAGCATTCCGGCGAGCGCGCGATCGCGCTTCTCGCCGGCACGTTCACGGGCGACGACGGCGTTGCGCTGCCACACCGAGCCGGACTGCTTGGCCAGGCACCGCGCTTCGATCACCCCGAGATATCGGTCGCGGACCGTCGCGTCCACGCCGTAGGCGGCCAACCCGGCGTCGGCCAGCGGCAGCAGCCGACGCAACACCAGTTCCTGCGGACTCACCCAGCCCACCTCCGGCCAGTAGAGCATCGAGTCGAACCCGCCGCGGGCGGCGGAGTGCACGTTCTCCTCGGCTGCGTCGAACGACATCTGGGACCACAGCGGGCGGTCGGCGTCGGCAAGCGCGCGCACGGTGCCGTAGTAGAACGCCGCGTCGGCGAGAGTGTCGACCACCGACGGTCCGGCCGGGAGTACGCGATTCTCGAGCCGGATGTGGTGGCCGTCGCCGGACCGATCGTAGATCGGCCGATTCCACCGGTAGACGGTTCCGTTGTGCATGCGCAGTTCGGACAGCGACGGCGTCTTCCCCTCCGCGAGCGCAGCCTTGGGGTCCTCCTCGCTGCAGACGGGCAGCAACGCAGGGAAGTAGCGCGAATTCTCCTCGAACAGATCGAAGATCGAGGTGATCCACCGTTCGCCGAACCACACCCGCGGTCGGACACCCTGATTCTTGAGCTCCTGCGGCCGGGTGTCGGTGGCCTGCTCGAACAGCGGAATGCGAGTCTCGTGCCACAGCGCGCGACCGGCGAAGAACGGCGAGTTGGCGGCGAGCGCCACCTGCACTCCCGAAAGAGCTTGCGCTGCATTCCAATACGACGCAAAATCGTCCGGAGCCACCTGCAGATGCAGCTGAACCGAGGTGCAGGCTGCCTCCGGGAGGATCGTGTCGGTCACGATGTCGAGGTCCTCGGCGGCAGCGGCACCGGGCAGCCGAACTCCGCCGATCTTCAGTTCGATGTCCTCACCGCGCGCGGCGAAGATCTGCTGATTGAGCAGGTCATACCGCGGATTCGCCGAGAGCCATCGGTGCTCGAAGTGCTTCTCGTCCAGAGTCGGGAGCATGCCGATCATGGCGAGACGACTACCCGAGGTGCGGGCGCGTTCGTCCGCTGCGTTGAGTGATCTGCGCAGGTCCGTCTCCAATTCGGCGATCGAGGCACCGCGAAGTGGCCGAGGGTCGACGTTGATCTCGATGTTGAACTGGCCGAGCTCGGTCTGATAGTCGGGGTCGGCGATGGCGTCGAGCACCGCCGCGTTGGCCATCGACGGCTCCATGTCGTCGTCGACGAGATTGAGCTCGATTTCCATGCCGATCTGCGGTTCACCGACGTGGAAGGTCTCGTCGGCCAACATGATCGCCAGCGCGTCGAGACAGTCCTGGACCTTCTGTCGAAACTCGTGCCGGTCCTGCCTGGTGAACTTACGGCGCTCGACGTCCTCGCCCATGGTGACCGCCTATCGGTGCGTGAAGAAGGGCCGTTCGCTCGCGCGCAACGACTTCGGCTACGAGTATCGCAGTCCGCGTTCGCCGAGGGGGACGCACGCGAAAATCACCAGGGTGACGGCTGATAGTCCTTGAGGAAGGAGCCGTACAGATCGATTCCGAGTTCTCCCTGCACGATCGGGTCGTACACCCGAGCGGCACCGTCCACCAGGTCGAGAGGAGCGTGGAAACCCTCGTCGGCGAGCCGCATCTTGGTGGGGTGTGGCCGCTCGTCGGTGATCCAACCGGTGTCGACGGCGGTCATCAGGATCCCGCTGTCGAGCATCTCCTTCGCGCTGGTGCGCGTCAGCATGTTCAGCGCGGCCTTGGCCATGTTGGTGTGGGGATGACCCGGCCCCTTGTAGGCGCGGCCGAACTGGCCCTCCATGGCCGAGACGTTCACGACGTACTTTCGTCGCGCCTCCGAGGCTTCCATCGCGGTGCGGAGCCGCGAGACCAGGATGAAGGGTGCGACGGAATTGCAGAGCTGCACCTCGAGCAGTTCCACCGGGTCCACCTGCTCGACGGTGTGGATCCAGCTGTTGGTCTCGGCCAGATCGGGCACCAGGCCGCCTGCATCGATGGCGAGCCCGCTCTCGATCCTCTCGGCCGTGACCGAACCGGCGACCATGGCCAGCGAGGCAACGTCGTCGGCACTCAGAGCAGCGGTCGACCTGTCGCCGATCGCGGTGGCAGGCAACGAGCTCGCCAGCGACGCGGGGTGCGCATCGCTGGTCTTGCCGAACGTGATGCGCTCCGGTCCTGAGCCCTCGGTCAGGGCCGCAGGCAGAGCTTCGGCCTCGGCGTCGGCCAGAGCGCTGTAGGAACCGGGGGAGCGCTTGACGGTCTGTGCGGCATTGTTGATCAGGATGTCCAGAGGACCCTCTGCCGCGACCGAATCGGCAAGTGCCACAACCTGAGCCGGATCGCGAAGATCGATACCGACGACGCGCAGACGATGCAGCCACTGGTCGCTGTCGTCCATCGCCGCGAAGCGCCGCACGGCATCGTTGGGAAAACGAGTGGTGATCGTGGTGTGGGCACCGTCGCGAAGCAGTCGAAGTGCGATGTACATGCCGATCTTCGCCCGCCCACCGGTCAGCAAAGCCCGCCGACCGGACAGGTCGGTTCGAGCGTTCCGCTTGCCGCGATTGAGCGTCGCGCACTCCGGGCACAGCTGGTGATAGAACGAGTCGACGTGGGTGTAGCGCTGCTTGCAGATGTAGCAGGGACGAGCCTTGATCAGCGTGCCTGCGATGTCTCCTTCGGCGCGGGAGGTGAGAGACAGTCCTGCTGTCTCGTCGTCGATCCGGTCCGGGGATCCTGTCGCGGTGGCGGCGACGACGGCACGGTCGGCCGCGTTGACGGCATTGCGCGCGGCGACGCGTCGAGCACGCTTGAGGTCTTTGAACATGGCACCGGACGCGCGCTGCACAGCGATCGAATCCGGATGATTCTTGTCCAGCTCTGCGGCCTGCTTCAGCACTCGCAGGCACGTCTCGAGATCGGTCGGGTCGATCGCGTCCATATTCGGTCTCCTAGCATCGGCCCCTTCGAGCCGAAAGAAGCGAGTGCAGAACGAAAAAGACCCCGATTCCGAAGAATCAGGGTCCGTTTCGTCTGTCTCAACTCAGATCTGTGAAAATCTCTGTCTGGCTACATCTTTCAGACGGTGTCCGAGGGGGGACTTGAACCCCCACGTCCGTTAATAGGACACTAGCACCTCAAGCTAGCGCGTCTGCCATTCCGCCACTCGGACAAGTGCGACCTCTGCCGCATATTCTTTTGTTGCTTTCACAGCCGGCCGCTGTGTGCTGCGTAAGATTATCCGACGGGTTCCCGATAACCCAAATCCCCACGTCAGTTCATGCTCGAGGCCGTTTCTCATGGTGCCCGGAGCGGATTCTGGTGGTAGGAACGACGTGTGCCCAACGATGTGAGCAACCCCGGAAACCCAGGCGATGTCGATGCCACCGTTGCCCTCGACGAAGTCGTGGATCTCGTCAGTTCCCTCATCCGTTTCGACACCTCGAACACGGGGGAGCTCGAGACCACGGTCGGTGAGAAGGAATGCGCCGAGTGGGTGGCGAGCAAGCTCGAGGAGGTGGGGTACGAAACGGAGTACGTCGAGTCCGGTGCTCCCGGTCGAGGCAACGTGTTCGCCTGGCTGCGTGGGGCGGACTCCTCTCGCGGCGCGCTGCTGGTCCACGGACACCTGGATGTCGTGCCGGCCGAGCCCGCCGACTGGAGCGTGCATCCGTTCTCCGGGGCCGTCGAGGACGGGTACGTGTGGGGCCGGGGCGCAGTGGACATGAAGGACATGGTCGGCATGGCCCTCGCGCTGGCCCGCCAGTTCAAGTCCAACGGAACCGTCCCACCTCGCGACATCCTGTTCGCGTTCCTGGCCGACGAGGAGGCAGGTGGCAAGTACGGATCGCACTGGTTGGTCGACAACCGACCGGATCTGTTCGAGGGCATCACCGAGGCGGTCGGCGAGGTCGGCGGGTTCTCATTGACCGTCGCCCGCCCGGACGGCACCGAGAAGCGGCTCTACATGGTCGAGACGGCGGAGAAGAGCCTGGCGTGGATGCGCCTGACGGCGAAGGCGCGAGCCGGGCACGGATCGTTCCTGCACGACGACAACGCCGTGACGTACCTCGCCGAGGCGGTGGCCAAACTGGGCAATCACACGTTCCCGTTGGTGCTCACCGAATCGGTCTCGCAGTTTCTGCAGGCGGTCTCGGAGGAATCGGGGCTCGATTTCGACCCGACGTCACCGGACATCGACGGCACCCTGCTCAAGCTCGGCAGCATCGCCCGCATCGTCGGAGCGACCCTGCGCGACACCGCGAACCCGACGATGCTCTCGGCCGGCTACAAGGCCAACGTGATTCCGCAGACGGCGACGGCAGTGGTGGACTGCCGAGTGTTGCCGGGGCGGCAGGCGGCCTTCGAGAAGGAGGTCGACGAGTTGATCGGCCCGAACGTCGAACGCGAGTGGATCACGAAACTCGAACCGTACGAGACCACCTTCGACGGAGATCTCGTCGATGCGATGAACGACGCAGTCCTGGCACACGACCCGAACGGTCGAACCGTTCCCTACATGCTCTCCGGTGGCACCGACGCAAAAGCATTCGCGCGCATCGGCATTCGCTGCTTCGGCTTCGCCCCGCTGAAGTTGCCGCCGGAACTGGATTTCGCGGCGTTGTTTCACGGCATCGACGAACGAGTACCCGTGGAATCGTTGGAGTTCGGTACACAGGTACTCGAACACTTCTTGCTGCACAGCTGATACGAAAGGAACCATCGTGGCGTACAACCCATACGACTCGCTTCCGGACCTACCGTCCTTCGAGCTGACGTCCGAGGACGTCGAGGACGGTAAGACACTGGCCGCTCAGCAGGTCAGTGGAATCATGGGAGCCGGTGGACACGACAACTCTCCGCAGCTGTCCTGGTCCGGATTCCCAGAGGGCACCAAGAGCTTCGCCGTCACCGTCTACGACCCCGACGCGCCGACGGCATCCGGCTTCTGGCACTGGGCAGTGGCGAACATCCCCGTCGAGACGACATCACTGGTGTCCGGCGCGGGCGACGACGGCGGGACCGGGGTACCCAGCACCGCGGTGACGCTCAAGAACGACGCAGGCCTGTTCCGCTACATCGGTGCTGCACCGCCCGCAGGCCACGGCCCGCACCGCTACTTCATCGTGGTTCACGCGGTGGACGTCGAACGGCTCGAAGTGGACGAGACGGCAACCCCGGCCTACCTCGGCTTCAATCTGTTCTCGCACGCCATCGGTCGCGCGGTCCTCACCGGCATCTACGAGGCCTGAGCTCCGTCGTCGGGTGCCGGAGGACTCGTCTCCGACACCCGACGGTTCAGGGCCTGTTCGCGGAGCCCACCGCATCGGCGATCGTGGCGAACCCGTGTTGCTCGAGCCGAGCGGCCAGTCCGCGGTGAATGTTCTTGATCCACAGCGGGCCGCCGTAGATGAACCCGGTGTAGCCCTGCACCAGCGACGCGCCCGCGGTGATGCGTTCCCATGCCTGCGCTTCGGTCTCGATTCCGCCGACCGAGATCAGCGTCAGACGCGTACCCACTCGGCGGTACAGGCGTCGCAGCACCTCGAGCGAGCGGTCTGCCAGCGGAGCACCGGACAGGCCGCCTGCTCCTGCTGCGGTGACCACGTCGGCGTCGGTGCGCAGACCGGCGCGGGAGATCGTCGTGTTCGTGGCCACGATCCCGTCGAGACCGAGTTCGACGGCCAAATCGGCCACGGCGTCGATGTCCTCGTCGGACAGATCGGGGGCGATCTTGACCAGTACCGGCACCGTCACCGCCGACTGAACCGCCACCAGAATCGGCCGCAGCGATTCCACGGCCTGGAGGTCACGCAGTCCAGGGGTGTTGGGGGAGCTGACGTTGACGACCACGAAGTCGGCCAACGGGCCCAGCAGCCGGGCGCTGGCGGTGTAGTCCGCGGCAGCACCGTCCGGCTCGACGATCTTGGTCTTGCCGATGTTGGCACCGATCGGGATACCCGTGCGCCTGGCACGGACGCGCTGAGCAGCGTGCTCGGCGCCGTGGTTGTTGAAACCCATGCGGTTGACGATGGCGCGGTCCGGAGGCAACCGGAACAGTCGCGGAGTCGGATTGCCCGGCTGGCTCTGCGCGGTCACGGTGCCGATCTCGGCGAAACCGAATCCGATCGGCCCCCACGCATCGATTCCGTCGGCGTTCTTGTCGAAGCCGGCCGCGAGACCGAGTGGAGCCGGGAAGTCGACGCCGAACACCGTCGAGCGCAGCCGTGGATCATCGACCACGAACATCTTCTCGGCCAGATAGCGGAGCGGCGGCACGACGGCGACGGCGCGGAGCACCGCGAACGCCAGGTGGTGAATCCTCTCCGGTGGCACGAGGAACATCAGGCGTAACAGGACGCGGTACAGATGGTCTCCCACGGTCTTCTCTCCGGTCGATCTGGCTCGGTCGAACTCATGCTGTGGTTTCGACGATCGTGCGGTCAGAACAGTACTGCGACTCGCTCAGATTCCCGGCTCAGGGATGTGATGCGCGGTCTTCTTGCGTTTGAGCAGCACACGCCTGCTGCCATCGGTGTAGAGGCGAACCCGCGACAGTTCCCAGCCGCCGAACTCCGCTTGAATCGCCAGACGCATCGAGGCCGTCACACGGGTCACATCCGGCGGCAGCCGCAACGGCACGTACTCCCAATCGTCGGACGGCGACACTTCCCATCCGACGGGCATCTTCGCGCGGCCGGGTGCCGAACTCTCGTGTGCGTTCACATGCCTCCTTGCCATTCAACCGAAGTCAGCGACCCGCAGCGGGGATGCGCTGCAGACCGTCACCGGTTGCCGATCCCACGTACAGGTCGCCGGTGTCGGCGTCGACGGCAACCGAATTGGGCTGCCGCACAGTGGCCAACCTCCTGGCCTCGACCGGAATTCCGGTATCGAGTGTGTACCCGACCACCTCGTTGAGAGCGGGCAGCGTCACCCATGCGACACCGGATTGCTCATCGTAGGCGATCGCCCACGGCTGCGACCCGACCGGAAACCGTTGGCGCATCAGCAGATCGTGCGAGGTGAAGACGAGCAACTCGGTCCCGGTCGAATCGGTGACCAGCAGGCGACCGAACTCGTCGCTGGTCATCTCCGCGGCACCTTCGCCTGCGCGCAAGGCCACTCCGAGGGTGCCGTCGTCCAGATCCAGGTCGGTCACCGACGTCTGACGACGATCCAGAACCGAGACACCGTTCGGTGTACTGGCCAGAGAATCGGCAGAGGTCACGCTGCCGCCGGAGACCGTGGCGGTGACCTGCCCGTTGGTGTCGAGCACGCGGACCGCTCCGGTGTCGTCCCCGACGGCCGTCGTGCCGTCGGGCAGGTCTGCTGCGGACAATGCGTCTGCGTCGACCGTCAGGTCGGTGCGCTGTCCGTCCGCCACTGCGATTCTCGCGACGGCACCGTCCATGGGGACCAGAACGGTCGATTCCCGTCCGGCGACGAGTTCTGCGCCCGTGGAGCCCAGGTCGACCACGCGGGTCTCGGCCGTGGCTCCGTCGCGGACCAGGGTCACCGTTGTGGATGCGTCGGTCAGCGCCACCAGGGTGCGGGTGGCGGGGTCGAAGGTGAGGGCATCCACGGGCGCAAACGCGCTGACGGTGCCGGCGGGGGTCACGGTCGCCTCGGGGGACTCCGCCGGCGGTCGGGGTTCGACCGAGATGTCGTCGGCGTCCTCGTCGTCGCTGGAACACCCGCCGATCGACAGGACTGTGACGACGGCGAGCGCGGACGCGACTGCCGCCCGAATCGAACGAGCCGACGGTGTTCGCATGAGGCCGAACCTACTTCCTCGAGATGACGCTGCCTGTGGAGGCGCTGCCACATCTGTACCAGCGTGCGGCGATCTCGGCGAAATCGACCGCGCCGGATCGGTTGTCGTCCGGTTGCGTCCGAAGAAGCGGTAGCGTGTTCGTCCGGGGTGAGTGCACGACATGGGAGTGGACGTGGGAACCGAGGAATCACACTTCGTCGTCGAGGAAGTGAACGCGGGAACGCATCCGAACGGCTTCGGACGCACCGACGACGGCCGGGCGTTCGCGTTTCGGGTGCACCGAAGCACCCTGTACGTGGAGATATACCGCGCCGATGTGCAATCTCCGGTACCGGACCGGTCCGAGGTCGAAGCGGTTGCCGAGCATTCGGTCACCGAGGTCGATCTGACGGACGAGCGCAGCATCGTCGGTGTGGTGCGTGATGCGGTCGCCCATGCGCAGCAGCTGTCCGATGCGTCACAGCGGGACACCACAGCGGTGCGGGCCTTCTTCAACCGGGTCAATTCCGTGCTGGAGGGTTTCTGACACGGTGGGGAACCACCAGCTGTTCGCCGGTGTCGGGATGATCGAACACGTCGACGGGGTGTCGGTACACCCGGGCCAGCCTTTCGGCGGTCAGAACGTCCCGCGGCGGACCGGTTGCGATCAGTTCACCCGAGTCCAGGATCGCGACGCGGTCGGCGTAGGCCGCTGCGAGGCCGAGATCGTGCAGTACGACGACCACGGCACGGCCGGCGGCGGCGAGTGAACGCACCACGGCCATCACCGACTCCTGATGTCCGAGGTCGAGTGCTGCAGTGGGCTCGTCCAGCATGATCGTCGCGGTGTCCTGGGCGATGACGCGCGCCAACGCGACCCGGGCCTGCTCGCCGCCGGAGAGCGATGCGAACGGTCGATGCGAGAACTCCGCTACGTCGCAGGCGGACATGGCTGCGGTGACGCGGTCGTCGTCGTTGCGTGCCGCCGACGTACCGACCCAGGGTGCTCGGCCCATCCGGACGATCTGGCCGGCGGTGAACGCGAATCCGACGCTGTGTTGCTGAGGCAGCACAGCGCGTCGCCTGGCCACGTCCACCGTGCGGATGCGGGTCAGCGGTTCGTCGCCCAGCCGAACCGATCCGGCGCTGGGCTCGGTGTCTCCGGCCAGGACCGACAGCAGCGTCGATTTACCAGCGCCGTTGGGGCCCACCAACGCCAGTATCTCGCCGGCCACCACGTCGAGGTGGACGTCGGACAACACCGTCGCGTCCCCGCGCCGTGCGGAGACTCCGCAGGCGACGAGGGTGCTCGAGCCCGGTTCAGGGATGACCGGGATGTCCCGGCGCGCTGTGCGCCCCATCACGCCCAGCCGCCCTGGCGAGCACGGGTGCGGCGGAGCAGCCAGAAGAAGAACGGGGCACCCGCCAGTGAGGTCACCATGCCGAGCGGCAGGTCGACGTTCGCGACGAGGGTTCGCGTGACGAGATCGGCGGCGAGCAGCACGACGGCCCCGGCGTGGGCGCTGGACGGGATGAGCAGTCGATGCGCGGGGCCGAGCACCATCCGCATGGCGTGCGGAACCACCAGACCCACGAACAGGATGATTCCGGTGAACGCGACCCCGGACGCGACGAGGAGGGCGACGACGACGATGGCGAACTGTCTGAGTCGTTCGACGTTCACTCCCAGATGGCGTGCCACGTTCTCCCCGAGTGCAAGCAGGTCGAGCCGGCGGGCGATCGCCAGTGAGGCTCCGATTCCGATCAGCGCGAGCGGGCCGACCACGGCCACCGACTGCCAGGTTGCGCCCGCGAGCGACCCGAGTTGCCAGAACACGATCTGATCGCGGGCGGCGGGACTGGCGACGAAGGTGAAGAACGCGATGACACCGCCGGCGAAGGCATTGACTGCAACACCGGTGAGGATGAGTGTCACCACTTCGGTGCGGCCTGCGTTGCGAGCGAGGAAATACACCGCGATCGTGGTGACGAGCCCGCCGACGAATGCGGCGAGCGCCACACTCCAGACTCCGGCGAAGCTGCCACCGAGCACGATGACCGAGCTTGCACCGACAGCAGCGCCCGAGGAGACCCCGACGACGCCCGGCTCGGCCAATGGATTGGCGAACACCCCCTGGAGCAACGCACCCGCGCAGCCAAGACACGCGCCGACGACGATTGCCAGCGTCAGCCGCGGGAATCGGACCTGCCACAGCGTCACTTCGCCGCTGGGATGTGCCGGCATCGGGCCGATGTCGAGTCCCACCCGATGTGCGATGCTGCCCAGTACTTCCAGCGGAGTCGTCGGCACCTGTCCCACGACGGCCGAGATCAAAGCCAGGACCACCAGTGCAACGACCAGGGCTCCGAATGTGGCAAGTACCCGTCCTCGGCCCGCGCGTGGTTCGGCGAGTGTTCTGTCGGTCATGACGCCGGGTCGTAGACGGCCTTCGACAGTGCGCCCAACACCTTTCCGGTGTTCGGGCCGAAACTGAGGATGGTCCCGTCGTCCATGTCCACCACCCGGCGTTCTTTGCCCGCGGGGGTCTGAGCAATTCCGGGGATCTGCTCGAGACCCTCGATTCCGCCGATAGATTCCAGGCCCTTGGTCATCATCAGAATGACGTCGGGTGCTGCGGCGATCAACGCTTCGCTGGTGACCGGCACGAATTGCTCGGTCAGACCCGATTCGACACCGGCGTCCGTAGCACCGAGAGCCTCGATCAGTGCATCCGCTCCCGAACCGGGCCCGGCGAGCATCTTGATCGCGGGCCCGCGCATGTACAGAAACGCGATCTTCAGCGGTTCGGTGGATTCGGGTGTGTCGTTCGCTGCTGCCGATATCTCGGTGTTCGTTCGTTCGGCGAGGGCAGCACCGGCGTCGGGCACACCCAGGGCGGCCGCCACGGCCTCGATCTGGGTGGCGACGCCGGCCAGAGTGCGGGTGGGATCGAAGTACACGACGGGAATTCCCGCGGCTCGGATCTGATCCTGCACAGCGCGTGGACCGATGCTGGTATCGGTCAGGACGACGGTCGGCGACAGCGCCAGAATTCCTTCGGCGCTCAGAGAATGGCCGGTCGGGGTGACATCGGGCACGCTCTCGGCCGCGGGAAATGCAGCAGAGGTGTCACGCCCGACGAGGTTGTCGCCGAGTCCGAGCGCGAAGACGGTCTCGGCCAGCGTGCCGTACTGGTCGGCAGCGACGATGCGGCTGTTGTCCGTCACCGTGACGGCGACGCCGTCGAATCCGGTCACTGTCACGGGCAGTACCGCGGCCGGATCGTCGGTGACTGGTTCCGGATTCGGATCGTCGACGACGGCGGTGCGGGGACCGACGGAATCCGAGGATCCTACGCCGGGGGTGTTCGCCGAGCAGGCGACCAGGAGTCCGGCGACGAGGAGCACGGCGGCGAGACGATTGACGGTCACAACGGAAGGTTAGCCTGTCCGATGTTTGCGGGTGATCAGGCGCTGACGTCGTCCAGGGCCGACGCGATCGCGGGCGGCAGCTCGAGTTCCTCGGCCATCAGTGCGCCCATCAATTGCGCGAGGTCCCGCGCGCCCACGATGGCGCTGCTCACTCCGGGTCGGTCCCGAGCCCATGCGAGTGCGACGACCAGGGGAGAGGTGGCCAGCCCGTCGGCGGCGGTGACCGCAGCGTCGACGATGCTGACCGCAGAATCGGTCAGGTACGTCAGCACGGACTCCGCGTGCACCTCGTCGGCGCCGCGGGAGTCGGCCGGGATTCCGTTGCGGTACTTACCTGTCAGCACGCCGCCAGCCAGGGGAATCGCGGCGAGGACACCGATGCCGTGGTGGTCTGCGGCGGGAATCAGCTCGTCCTCGATGCCGCGTGCGAGCAGTGAGTACTCGGCCTGAGTGGCCACGATGTGTCCGGTACCGGCTGCGCCTGCCGCCGTCGCCAGTTGCCAGCCGAGGTATCCGCGGGCTCCGGTGTAGCGGACCCGCCCGCTGGTCACGGCGTAGTCGAGCGTGGCGGCGACCTCGTCGACCGGAGTCATCGGGTCCCACGTCGCCACCTGCCACAGGTCGAGGTAGTCGGTTCCCAGTTCGCGCAGCGTGGCGTCGAGTTGGCCGAGCAATCCGCGCCTCGAGCAGTCCACGTGATAGCGGCCGTAGCGCGAACTCAGCCCCGCTGCGCTGCTGATCACCAATTCGTGCCGCGGGACCACGTCGTCGAGCAACTCGGCGAGCACTCGTTGCGCGCGTCCGTCCCCGTACGCCGGAGACGTGTCTACGAGCGTGCCGCCGGCCTCGGCGAACGCCGACAACTGCGCTGCGGCGTCGTCACCGTCGGTTCCGCTACCCCATCCGAGGGTGCCGAGGCCGAGTCTGGAGACTCGAAGTCCGCTGGTGCCGACCGATCTCTGCTTCATATGTGCCGAATGTCCTTTTACGTGTGATCGTCGGTGTCGAACTGCACTGCCGCCAGTGCACAGTAGTGCGCCGCGCCGCTCGGTGCGTACGTGCCGCGCCGGGTACGGTCGTGCCCGTGAATCGCGAATTCAGGGGGCAGGCCGGCGGCCGCGCATCGATAGTGAACCGTCCATCGACACCGATCTCGGAGGGTGGCGCCGCATGATCGACATGACGTGGCTGCAGGCGATCATCCTCGGCGCGGTGCAGGGCCTGACCGAATTCCTGCCGATCTCCTCGTCCGGGCACCTGCGCATCGTGTCCAGTGTGTTCTGGAACGAGGACGCTGGTGCCTCCTTCACTGCGGTGACCCAGCTCGGCACCGAAGCCGCTGTGCTGCTGTTCTTCTGGCGAGACATCGTCAGAATCGTCAAGGCCTGGTTCGTCGGCCTCAAGCAGAAGGACGAGCGCGGACTCGACTACCGCATGGGGTGGTACGTGATCATCGCCACCATTCCCATCGGCGTTCTCGGCCTGCTGTTCAAGGACCAGATCCGAACCGGTGCCCGAAACCTGTACCTCATCGCGTTCATGTTGATCGCGTTTGCCGTCGTCATCGCGATCGCGGAGAAGGTGGGTCGGAAGGAACGTCCGATCGAGAAGTTGACCACCCGCGACGGCATCGTGATGGGTCTGGCGCAGTGTCTCGCCCTGATCCCCGGCGTGTCCCGTTCCGGGGCGACGACCAGCGCCGGCCTGTTCCTCGGGCTCGAACGCGAGGCAGCAGTGCGATTCTCGTTCCTGCTCGCCATCCCGGCGGTCACCGCCTCCGGTCTCTTCTCGCTGCCCGACGCCTTCGAGCCCGTCGGCTCGGGACTGGCCGCGTCGGGCCCGCAGCTGCTGGTGGCCACGATCATCGCCTTCGGGCTCGGCTACGCCTCGATCGCCTGGCTGCTGAAGTTCGTCGCGAACCACTCGCTGTACTGGTTCGTGGGATACCGCATCGTGCTGGGTGTCGTGGTGCTCGGTCTGCTGGCCGGCGGGGTCGTTTCGGCAACGTAGGTTCACCCTCATTAGGCTCGGTGCAATGACAGTCATCTTGCTTCGGCACGGCCGCTCGACGTCGAATACCGCGGGCACTCTCGCGGGTCGCAGCGCCGGCGTCGAGCTCGACGATCGTGGGCGTGAGCAGGCACAGGCGGTCGCGGATCGTCTCGGTGATCTGCCGGTCGCGGAGATCGTTCGCTCGCCGTTGCTGCGGTGCGAGCAGACGGTCGAGCCGTTGGCTGCCAAGCTCGGGCTTTCGCCGGTGGTCGAGGATCGGTTGGTGGAGGTCGACTACGGCCAGTGGACCGGTCGAGCGATCAAGGACTTGCTGGCCGAGCCGCTGTGGAAGGTGGTCCAGCAGCATCCGTCGGCTGCGGTGTTCCCGGAGGGCGAGGGCTTGGCGAAGGTGCAGCAACGCGCGGTGCAGGCGGTGCGCGAGCACGACGCCCGGTTGGCCGCGCAGCACGGTCGCGACGTGTTGTGGGTGGCGTGCTCGCACGGTGACGTGATCAAGTCGGTGCTCTCGGACGCGATGGGTGCCCACCTCGATTCCTTCCAGCGCATCGTTGCCGACCCGGCATCGATCAGCGTCGTTCGCTACACCTCGACGCGTCCTTTCGTGCTGCGGACCAACGACACCGGGTCCGATCTGAGTGCGTTCGTACCGAAGGCCGAGGAGCCCAGCACGTCGGAATCGGGCAACGCGGACTCTTCCGACGCGGTCGTCGGTGGTGGGGCAGGCCGCTAGAGCGTCGATTCGGCGCTGACACCCCGATCGGTGGCAGGCTGGAGGGCAAGCAATACCGTCCATGGTCGATCTGTGGCCGATAATGAAAGTTCCGAGAATTGCTTCGCGGAGCTGTTCGAGTCGTTAGGAGGTGCAATGCCGCGCGCCATACACGTTTTTCGCACCCCTGATCGTTTCGTTGCCGGGACCGTTGGGGAACCGGGCGACCGAACGTTCTTCCTGCAGGCGGTGCACGACGCCCGCGTGGTGTCGGTTGCGCTGGAGAAGCAGCAGGTCCAGGTACTCGCAGACAGGATGGGGCTGCTACTCGAAGAAGTGCACCGCCGCTTCGGAGCCGACGTTCCGGCCGAGGAGACCGATCCGGTCGACACCAGTCCGTTGCTGACTCCGATCGACACCGAGTTCCGCGTCGGAACGATGGGGCTCGGCTGGGATGCCGATGCCAACGCCGTCGTGGTGGAACTTCTCGCCGTCAGCGAGGTCGAGGTGGACGAATCCGTCGTTCTCGACGACACCGACGAGGGCCCCGATGCCGTTCGTGTGTTCCTCACTCCGGTGCAGGCCCGCGAATTCGCGGTGCGGTCCGAGCGCGTCATCGCAGCGGGCCGCGCGCCGTGCCCGCTGTGCGGACAGCCATTGGCTCCCGAGGGACACGTCTGCATCAGGACCAACGGCTACCGCCGCGGTGCGACGTTCGGACCGGTGACCGAGGTCGACGAGTCTTGACCGTCGAACTGCCGCCGTTCGAGGGCCGCGAAACCATGGAGACCGGCGACCTGACCGTCGTCGGTCGGGTGGTGTCGGCCAGCAACGCCACGCTGGTGTGCGAGGCGGGCGAGGGCGAGACGGCCGTGCGGTGCGTGTACAAACCCGTTCGCGGGGAAGTGCCGCTCTGGGACTTTCCGGACGGCACTCTCGCGGGCCGCGAGGTGGCGTCGTACGAAATCTCCGAGGCTCTCGGTTGGGGCGTCATTCCGCCGACGGTGCTGCGCGACGGGCCGTTCGGTCCCGGCATGGTGCAGAAGTGGATCGACACGCCCGATGATCACGCCGAGGGACGCGTCGACCTCGTCGATATCTGCCGTCCCGATCTCGTTCCGGCGGGCTGGATTCCGGTCCTGCAGGCCTACGACGGCGAGGGCGAGGAGATCGCGCTGATCCACGCCGACGATCCGCGGCTGCAGCGGATGGCGGTTCTCGACGTGATCCTCAACAATGCCGATCGCAAGGGCGGGCACGCGCTCGAAGGTCTCGACGGATACGTGTACGGAGTCGATCACGGTATCTGCCTGCACGCCGAGAACAAGTTGCGCACGGTGCTGTGGGGGTGGGCAGGCCAGGCGGTCGACGACGCGTTGATGACCGACGTGGTGCGGTTCGTCGAGACGTTCGACGCAGTCACCGCTCCGCGCCTGGTCGACAAGATCACACTGACCGAAACGGTCGCGGTTCTCGACCGGGCACAGGAGCTGATCGCCCGCCCCGTCATGCCGGAACCTCGCTCGAGCAGACCCATACCCTGGCCCGCCTTCTGATCGGGCTCGGATAGGCTCGGCTGCATGCATTCTTGGTCGAGCCCGGAGATCCCGACAATCCCAGGACAGGGTCCAGCGCTTCGATTGTTCGACACCGCAGACCGCCAGGTCCGTCCCGTCACCCCCGGTTCGACGGCTCGGATGTACGTCTGCGGAATCACCCCGTACGACGCCACCCACCTGGGGCACGCGGCGACGTACCTGACGTTCGACCTGATCTACCGGCTGTGGCTGGACGCGGGCACGGACGTGCACTACGTTCAGAACGTCACCGATGTCGACGATCCACTGTTCGAGCGCGCCGACCGCGACGGCGAGGACTGGCGCGATCTGGGAGCTCGTGAGATCGAGCTCTTCCGCGCAGACATGGAAGCGCTCCGGGTGCTCCCTCCGCGCGACTACATCGGCGCCGTCGAGTCCGTCGACGAGGTCGTCGAACTGGTGGAGAAGCTGGTCGCGGCCGGTGCGGCGTACGTCGTCGACGATGCCGAATACCCGGATGTGTACTTCCGTGCCGATGCCACCGAGCAGTTCGGCTACGAGTCCGGCTACGACCGCGCCACGATGGACACGTTCTTCGCCGAGCGCGGGGGCGACCCCGATCGGGTCGGTAAGCGGGATCCACTCGATGCGTTGCTCTGGCGCGCGGTGCGGCCGGGCGAGCCGTCGTGGCCGTCGCCGTGGGGTCCGGGCCGGCCCGGGTGGCACATCGAATGCGCTGCGATCGCGCTCAACCGCATCGGTACCGCCTTCGACATCCAGGGCGGTGGAAGCGATCTCATCTTCCCGCACCACGAATTCTCGGCCGCCCACGCCGAGGCGGCGACCGGTGATCCGCGTTTCGCGCGTCACTACGTGCATACCGGAATGATCGGGTTCGACGGCGAGAAGATGTCCAAGAGCCGCGGCAATCTGGTGTTCGTCTCGAAACTTCGTGCCGAGAATGTGGATTCGGGTGCCGTTCGGCTCGGTCTGCTCGCCGGGCACTACCGGCAGGATCGGCCGTGGTCCGACGAGGTTCTCGAACGGGCTCACGCCCGGCTCGCCCTGTGGCGCCGGGCGGCGGCGCTTGAGAGCGCGGCGTCGGCCGAGGATGTGATCAATCGGTTGCGGCAGCATCTGGCCGACGATCTGGACACCCCCAAGGCCCTCGATGCGCTCGACGCGTGGGCGAGTTTCGCGGTCGAACGCGGCGGATCGGATGCGGGCGCACCCGGTGCCTTCGCCGATGCGGTCGACGCGTTGCTCGGCGTGCCGCTGCGCTGATCGTTCCCCGACCTAGCTCGCAGGTCCCAGCCGCAGATCGGTCAGCATATCCGGGATCAGCCGTTCTTCCATGACTGCCCGGCCCGAATCACGGAGGGCGGCAGCCAGTTCCGGGTCCCACGGACTGTCCGTCGGATGACCTTTCAGTGGTTCGGAATTCCGTGCATCGAGCGCGTCCCGGTAGGAGTCGACGTCCATGCGCCACGGCGAGGCGTCGTATCGGGAGATGGCTCGGGTCACCATGTGCACTCCGGCCCAGTCGAAATCGGCACGCCAGCGGATGGTGGTGCCGGGTGCGCGTGAGCCCAGCAGCCGGTGGACAGCGGCGGAGGGCTGACCGTCGGTGCAGATCAGGCTCGCGCAGTTCGAACCGAGGGTGCGGGCTGCAGCGGCGAGCACGGCCACGTTCTCACAGACGAACACCGTGGACGAGCTGTTGGTGAGCGGGCCGCGCGAGAGCATGTCCACGGTGACGGGGAAGGGGATGCCCTCCTCTGCCGCATCGTTGAGCCAACGAGCCACCGTGTGGGTTTCGTCGACGCGGTAGCCGAGTACCAACACCCGGCTGGACACTGCGTCGACCGACACGCCGGCGGTCTCCCACAACGCCCTGATGCCGACCGGATCGACGGGTCGAGGGACGTTCTCGCGCAACGACAATGCGTCGAGGACGAGTTTCGGGGCACCGCCGCCCGAGAGCGCCTTCGTATCACCGCAGGCCAGTTCCGCGAGTTCGGTCAGCGACATCCCGTCCACCGGAAGCAGCGCCAGGACCTGTGTCGCCACCGCGAGCGCGTCGACGGCGACGCGGCCCCCGAGAGTGCCGTCCTGATTGAGCAGCGACGCGATCCAGTGCTCGATCCACTCGCGATCGGTATCGCCGCCGAGAACCTCCCTGGCCCGATCGAGTGCATCCGCGCGGACCTGAGCCTTGTCGGCTGCGATCTTCTTCTTGTTCTGCAACGGGGCCTGCTGTGTGAGGGTGTCGATCAGTCCGAGGCCGCCGTTGAGCGGATGGCTCAACCACGCGTCGAAACGCTCGAGGTCGAGCCTGGTGCTGCGCGCCCGAGAATGCAGACTGGAGTTGGACCGAGAGATCGCGCTGCACAGACGCCACAGCTCCGGGGCGTCGCTCAGGTCGACGGTGATGTTGCCGCCGACACGAAGCCAGTTGGATTCCAACTTCTTTCGTGCCGCATCGAGCAGTGCAGCCAATTCGGCGCTGCCGCGCCATTCGCTGTTACCGGTCAAACTCCAGCCCACCTTCGGTTCGGGTCGGCACACGGCGCGTCAGCGGTGACCCGAGTGCGGCAGCGAGGTCGGTACCGTCGTGCTCGGCGAACAGTTCGCCGTTCTCCCACACCAGAAGAGCTGCGCTGACGGTGTTCTCGGCTGTCGAATGCGCCAGGTCGTAGTGCGCGCAGCCGGGAACGTCCCCGTAAGTGATCCACAGGTCGTATCCGGTCATGAACAGATCGAGATCGAATTGCACACTCAGACCGAGCAATTCGCTGCGGCCGTTGTCGTCGACACCGGCGAATGCCTCGTCCAGCGCGAGCAGTCGAGGCGAATGTGGATCGGCGGACGAAAGCATCACGTGTGCCGCGGCGAACAGTGGCAGGTGCAGCGACACCGATTGCTCACCGCCCGAGAGCGCACTGTGGCGTGCGACGGTGAGACGATCCTCGTTGCCGTCGCCGCTGATGAGCGTGAAGGCGAACACGCGCCAGCGGCGATAGTCCAGTGTCGTGGACAGGATCTCGGGGTAGGACCGTTCCGGATGGGCCGCACGCGCGATCCTGATCTCCGACGCGAAGTGGGCTCGCATCGCGGCAAGATCGTCCTGGTTCAACGCCGAGGCGTCGCGGTCGAGCAGTTTGGACACCGCCCGGGCCCCGTCGTCGAGGTTGTCCGCGAGCACCCAGTGCACACCGATCGTGTTGCCCGAGGACATGCGGCGCTGCTTCATCTCGGCGGACATCTGCGCGATCAGCTCACGTGCGTCGACGGTGCGCTCGTGAATCTGCTGCGCCAGGCCGGTCAGCAGTGCATCTTCGAGAATTCGGCGCTCCTGCTCGGTCAGCAGCAACTCCTGATCGGCTCTCGCGGCACCGATTCGGTCGGCGAAGTCTCCGACCGACGAGTAGCCCTGCTCGTCCTGGACGCGGACCACGGTCAAACCGTCCGGCGCATCCCACTGCAGGCGGTAGTCCTGACCCGATGCGGCGAGCTGCGAGTCGAATTCCTGCAGCGCACTCGTCAGCGCCGTCCGGGTCGACTTTCGGCTCGAGTCACTGACTTTCACCGACGCCGTCGCCGCATCGAGTGCCGAATGCAGCGCGCGCACCACCGGCGGAAGTACCGGAACCTCGTCGTCGGGACCCTCGGCCTGCTGGACTCGATAGAGAATCTGCTCCACACTGAGCCACGCCGAGTCGCTCGCCGGCCACGTGTACGCCTCGTGGACGCCGAGGATGCCGAGTAGATCCTTCCGAGCGTAGGGCGCGAGACGCACGGCGTCGCCCAGGGTTTCCGTGACGGCACCGCGCAGGCTTTCCAGCGCTGTGTTGCAGGCCCCCTCGGCCTTGCCGATCGCTTCGCCTGCCTCCTTGTCCGCTTTGCGCGCTGCCCGCTGCTCGGCGCGGCATTTCTCGATGCGTTCGCGCGCGTTCTCGAGATCAATGTCGATCTGTTCGGCTGTGGCACCGAGCTTTTCGCTCAGGAGCTCGAGGCGTTGGACCTGCTGTCGGTAGTTCTCGTCGGCTATGGCGGCTTCCTCGGCGAGCTCCTCGGCCAGGCCACTTGCTTCTTCGAGTCGGTTGGTTGCTTCGCGGGCGCGTTCTGCTTCGCGTGTGTGATCGCTGCGCTTGCGGATCACCACCGAGCCCTGGTGCTCGAAATGCCGAATCGCCGCGGCGAGGGCATCGATGTCTCGACCGATGTGTGGGGTGCGATGAGCCACGGCGGCGGTGCGCAGCTGTTTCTCTTTCGCGGACAGGTCTGCAATCGCTTGGTCGAATTCACGGTCGGCCGCTGCGGACCCCTCCTTCGAGGTGCGCAGCGCCCCGGCGGCGGCGGTGACCGCGCGTTGCGCTTTCACGATGGCCGAGACTCGGGGCAGTTGCTTGGCGGCCGCGGCCAGTGCCTGGACCAACTCGCGGGCAGAGCGCTCGTCGGCCGTCGCGGCCGCCAGTGCGGCGGTTGCGGTTTCGATCGCGGCACCGAGTTCGGCGATCCGTTGCTCTCGTCGCCGCGCACGGGCCGTCGCGCCGATGTACTCGGCATCGGTCTTGGTGTGGCGGCCCTGCTGCACCCCCTGCCAGTACCGACCGTCGACGCCCACCGAGACGGCACCGCCCGAGACTGCTCCTTGATCCTGTTGCAGTGCCACCGAGTTCAGCACGTCGAGGATGCGCGATTCGGATACGGCGGTACCGGGCTCGGGTTGGAGGACGGACGCCAAGGTGGTCCCGGTCGGCCTCGAGGCCTCCGGTAGCGGCGACAGATACTGCTCCGAACTCGAGTCGACGGGGAAGTCCGCGACCGGGTGAATCCAGCCGTCGAGCAGGTTTGCCGCCTGCAGTGCGGATTCGATCCCCGCCGCGTCGGCAGGGGACACCGAGTCGGCAAACCGAACCAGCTGCCACAGAGGAGCGCCCGAGAGTTCGACGCGAGAATCGGTTCGTGCCGCGAACGGCGGCGGCGCGTCATCGTGTTCGGCGCGCACCAGGGTCAGTTCGTCACGCAGCGCGTTCAGCTCGGCCGTGCGGGTCGATACGTCGACGCGTGCCTGGGCCTGGCGGCCACGAAGCCCGTCGACTGCGTCTGCGGTCTGGTCGGCCAACACCGATTCCAGGCTCGGGGCATCGTCGTCGCCGATGCCCGCCAACGCCGCGTCGAGGGCCTCGAACGCTGCGGAGGTGATGCCCGCGGAGGAGTAGAGCGCCGAATTGGCAGACCACCAGGCCCGCAGTCCCGAGGCGAACTGCGCCTTCTCCAGGTCCACGGTCGCCTCGGCCTCGGTGACCGCAGCCGACGCTGCCTCGAGCATCTCGCGAGCCTTCGATGCGGCCTTCTCCGCACGAGCGCGTTCCGTCGACGCCTTCTCGACGGTTCCCAGCGCCTCACGCACCGCCCGCACGTCGCCGTCGCGCTCCTCGGCATGGCCACGCAGTGCGGTGCTGATCTGATCGCTGCGGGCTGTTCCGGGCAGTGGCGTCCAGACGATGCCCGCGTCCTCGGCCGCAGTCTGCAGTTCCTCCTCGGCACGGGTCACCCCGGCAACGGAGTCCCGGAGTGCCGAGTCGGCGCGAGCCGCCTCGGTGGTGCGCTGTTCCAGTTCGGCCTGCGCCTTGCGTGCGCGGTCGGCCTGCTGGGCGGTCGAGATCTCCAGCTTCGCAGCGGACTCGGCCAGATCGTCCAGTTGCTGCTTGCCCTCGTATGCGCTCGAGCGCTGCAGGGTCTCGCGGTCTGCCACGGCCTGATCCAGGGCGCGTTCGGCCTCGTCGAATCGAGTTTCCGCAGCCGCTCGTTCCAGCAGCCGCCGGTCCTTCAGGGCGGCAGCGGCAAAGTGCGCCGTGGTCGCGTGAGTCACCGCCTCGAGCCGGCGCGAGACCTGCTCGACATCCGAACGGGTCTGCACCCGAAGGTATTTGGAGTACACCGAGACGAAGTTCTTGGCGGCGTGATCGGCCTGCGCCAGTCCTTCGAGTGCCCGGCCTACTTCTTCCATGTCGCTGAAGGAGCGCGCTGCCTCGAGCACCAGCTGCTCGTCCAGCGGACGCAGACCGTCGGTCAACGCCTGCGAGAGCCCCTTGGGGTCGAGGTTCTTGGCCAATTGCGGGCGACGAAGCGTCAGAATGAGATTGATCAGTTGGTCGTAGCGCTGCGCGCCCAGCCCGAACATGCGGGCATCGATCGCGGCGCGATAGTCCACCGGGCGATCGGTCAACGCGTCGGTACCCAGCTGCTCACCGAGCTGCTTCTTCGTCAACGGCCGGTCGTCGGAACCCAACAACGAGAAGTCCACGCCCACTCGACCGTCGGCCACGAAGTACCAGCGGGTCACCTTGTCGTTGTGGCGGCTGGCCCGCATTCCGATTCCGACCGTCACCGATTCGGGGTCCTCGCGTGAACCGCGGCCGAACTCCATCCACACGTACGAATGCGCGCTTTCCTGCCCTCGGTAGAGCAGGTTGGATTTCATCGTCCGCTCTTCTCCGGCAAAGGGATTGAGTCGGCGGGGTTCGATGCGGCCGTCCAAGACGAAGGGAAACAGCACTTCGAGTGCCTTGGTCTTGCCGGATCCGTTGGGACCACGCAGTACCAGGCGACCGTCGGCGAAGGAGAACTCCTGATCGCGGTAGTCCCACAGGTTGACGATCCCTGCTCGCGTCGGCCGAAAGCGTGTCGAGTGTGCGGTCATCTACTCAGGCCTCTACTTCGGACGATTCGTTACTGACGGGCTGTGCGGTGCTGGGGGCTTGTGCGGTGCTGGGGGCTTGTGCGGTGCTGGGGGCTTGTTCGGTGCCGAACAGTGAGTCCTGCGGGATCCGATCACGCACGCTGACCATCACGTCGCGGTAGCGCGCGATCACCGGCAGCACCAGTACGCCGCCGGACACGCTGTGTATCAGTCGGAGTCGGTGCAACAGCGCGATCGCCCGCACTCGCAGACCGTCCCGATCGGTCTGCCACTGAGCTGCGAAGGTGCGGCCGAAACGTTCGACGAGATCGTCGACGACCGTTGTCAGCCAACTGTCCTCGATCAACGGATACAGCTTCTTCTGTTGAGCATCATCGAATGCCGTTGCATCGGAACCGAACCCGAACTCGGCGAGATCGCCGAAGATTCCGCCGTCGGGAATGGCGCTGTCCAACTGCTCTACCAGGGCGTCACCGTCGGGAAGGGGGTAGGCCGCCAGCGCGGGTGCATCCGGATCGATCACCCGGTCCGAAATTTCGCCCGCAATCAACAATGCGACCTGGGCGATGGTTCCGGTGCTGGGGAACCGGTAGTCCGAGAGCCGGCCCGAGGTGTCGATGAGGGCGACTCCCTCGGAGCGACGCTCGGCAACGAGGCCGGTCAACAACTCGACGTCGGCAACGGTGCGCGACGCAGCCAGCGCGGTGCGGCCGTCCGGGTCGAGATCGTCGAGGTAGACGACCGGTTGCTCGACCAACGCTCGGCGTACCGTACGCAGCGTTTCCTTCGGGTCAGCCTCACGCCCGGAATCGGTGTGGATCCCGAGCTCGGAATCCTCGGGATCGATCGGGGCGTCCGAGCCGGCCAGCAGACCGCGAATCGATCGCAGGTGCTGCACGGCGCGGGGCGGCCGGAACATGGCGACGACGACGGGACGGTCGATGTCGTAGAGCGCCTCGCCCGCGGATGGGTTGTTCGCCCAGCCGGTCGCATCGCCGTCGGCCAACGCGATGGCGCCGCGCGTCGCGAGCCAGCCGATCGCGTCGACGAACGCGTCTCGGTCGCTTGCTCGGTCGGTCGTCAGCTCGACGCCGTCGACCTGACTCGCCTCGGCCGCAACGTGATCGGCGAGTTCGGACAGAGTGATCTGGTTGCCCGCCCGGCCGAGTGCCGCGAGCGCCAACGCCAGGTACGCGTATCTGCGGCGGTCGAAGATTCGGTCGGTGGACGTTCGCGCGGGTTGGCTGTCGTCCAGTGCGTCGATCACCGGGAACAGACGTGCGGTGGTCTCGGTGACCTCGAGGCGATACCCGAACAGTTCGAGCAGGTCCTCGCGCAACTCGGTGGCCCATCGACGCAGCAGTGGCAGCGCGATCCGATCGGGGTACGTGGTGGTCACCAGATGATTCGACAGCGCGACCCGGGCGGCCCGCTGGTAGGAATCCAATGCGAGGGTGGAGATCTCACGAGCTCTCATCGGCGTGCCACCTCGCTGACTTCGAGCGCGAGGCGGTCCAGATGCAATCGGCCTCTGCTGGTCCGCACGATCGTCGAACGGTCGCTGTCGCTCAGTGTCAGGCGCACGCCGCTGTCGGATCCCGACGAGTCTGAGGTGCGCCCGCTCACGCGCACCCGCGCGGTCAACGCAGCATTCAACAAGCTCAACAGCACCTCGGTTTCCTGCTCGCTCAGAATGCGGTCGTGGATTCCGGCCGAGGCGAGCGATTGCGCTGCGGCGCTGCGTGATCGCTGCGATTCGAGTTGCTGCTCCCGAAGGCGTCGAATGCCACCGTCGTTACGCTGCACCCGTCCCGGAACACCGGGGGTGGGGGTGCGTCCGGTCTCGGCCAGGGTTCGCGAGATCTCGACCGGCGGTGCCTCCCACCACGATCGGGACGTGGAGATGATGTCGGCGTCGGGATGCACCATCGACAGATGCCGTGGTCTGCCGAGGCCGAACACGGCATGGAACAGGGCGTGCGCGCTGTCTTCGGTTGGTGCGGCGGCGAACCAACCGGCCAGGTGGCGCAATTGGCTCTCGCGGCTCACTCCGCCCTTGCGGGTTTCGGTGACGCGGCGCAGTAGCGACAGCACGGCGGCGATCGCGCTCATCGTGCCCTCACGGAGTCGCTCGGACTCGCTGAGCTCGGACTCGGCCGAGACGAACCAGTGCGAGAGGCCGGCCCATCGATCGGTCCAGTCGGCTCGGCGTTCGTCCACGGTGAGGAAGACTCGTTCGTCGCTGATCGCGGCTCGCTCGACGAGTTCCTCGATCCCGGTGCTCTCGACGAGTGCTATCGCCTCGGCGAGCTTCGGTGCGTAGCGAGCCAGATCGGAGCTGAATTCACGCATGTGCGTCAGCAGGGCGTCCTTGTGGACCAGAAACGACTCCGGCGTGATCTCGGTGGTGCGCACGAGGTCACCGAGCACCAGATAGAAGTGGGCGGCGCGGGTCGCCATCTCCGACAGCGTCGAATCGAGTCGGCTGAGCTTGCGGTAGATGCGATCGCCGTCTGCCTGACGGTTCGCCTCGGCCAGCTCGTGCATATCCGCCAACAGCTCGGGGAGCACCAGCCTCGACAGCGCGGCGTCGTCCAGGCGGGCCCCGAGGACGTCCTCGACCGCGCGGTAGGCCTTGTAGCCGGCTTGGCCGAACTGGTAGACGAAGTGACGGTTGCGGTACTCGGCGAGGGTTGCGGCGCGGGTGCCGTCGTAGCTGCGTTCGAGCAGGCCCCAGGCGTGGAGCTGATCGAGCAGAGGTGCGATGTCGAGGGTGGTCAGGGCGTCGTGCCGACCTGGGCTGCGTGCGATGAGGTCGGCTACGTCTCCGGAGTGCAGCAGAACGACGTAGTTGGCTCGTGCGGTGTCGAATGCCCGCAGAACGGCCAGGTACTCGGATCGCTTCTCGGCGACGGCGAACGAGAACAGACCGAGACGATCTTCCTCCACGAACGCGTTCACGACTCCCTGCCGCGCGTCCTCGCCTGATTCGCTCACTGGAACAGGGTAGGGGGTAGGAGTGGAGCCCTGCGGAACGACCCTGAGAGGTTTGAGGCCGGTTTCTTGGGTTATCCAATCAACACAGTTAATTCTAGCCGCTCTAAAGGTGCCTCAGTCGTTCAACCGTGCTCGTACTGTCTCGTCGTTCAGGGAAGCCCGAGGGCGACCGCAAGCGCCTTGTTCAGTTCGAGCACAGTGGCAGGGGAGAGCGCACCGGCAGGCCTGCTCGCGGCGATCTCGTCGTCGAAAAGCTGGACGAGGTCATCGGCGAGAATCGATCCGACGAGTGGGTCCGAACTCCCGAGAGTGACGGCTGTCGGGATGCCATGTTTCGGCGTTGTGGTCACCCGCGCCGCAAGGACAGTGTTCAGGTTGCGGTTGCGGACGTTGTTGGAGACCACGACCCACGGCTTTTCACCGTGCCCCAGGTCGCACCAGTAGATTTGCCCGCGAACTGCGGCCGTCATTCGCCGTAGGCCCGGTCGACCTGCTCGACGTAGCGGTTTCGCCGCGCGCGTTGCTCGTCGAGCCCGTCGGCCTGATCTTTGGCGAGCTCTGCGTAGCCCGCCTCGAGCGCCTTCTCTCGAAGTGACTCCGCACCGGCGCGTAGCAATGCACGGACGATTCCAGACTCGGAATTGTCGCGGACCGCAATGTGATTCTGTTGCGCCCACGCACGGAGGATGACGGACTCGGCGCGATTCGGGTCGGAGAACACGGCCACCTCGGCTTGGTCATCGCTGTCGAGCGTCACAGGCAAACGTTTCACATCCATGTTTCACATTGTGACTCACTTGGTGAATATCGGCAATCGACACAGCTGAGCCACCGCGAAGGTGTCAGATCTCCACGGTCACTTTTCCGTCCACCACTGCGGCGGGGTAGGTGCGCACCGGGTCGATGCCGCTGGGGCAGGTGCCGTCGTCGAGCGAGAAGGTGTACTGATGCAGCGGGCACACGACGATGGATCCGTCGATCTGACCGTCTGCCAGGGGCCCGCCCTTGTGGGGGCACACGGCGTCCATCGCCCGCACCGAGCCGTCGCTGAGCAGGAACACCGCAACCTGCTTGCCGTCCACCACGTAGGCCCGTCCCTCGCCGGGTGTCAGATCCTCCACGGCCCCGACCGGCACGCTCATCGGACCGGCACCTGCGGGAGCGGAAGCAGGGGCAACGACGGGGTGAACTGGGCGGGTGACTTCGGTGCCGCGCGATCCTGCCAGGGGTCGACGTACCCGTCCACCGATGCCTGCATTCGCTCGTCCAGTCCGGCGACGATGCCATCGCGGTCGTCGATCAGCACGCTCTGCAGTTCCTCCAGGCCGACACGCGGAACCCATGCGTACGTTCGCTCGAGCCACTGAGCGTTCTCGCGGTAGTGCTGAATGAACCTGCCTGCCACGGTCAGAACCTCCTCGGCCCCCGTCACGGTGGCCAGTAGATCGCCCTTGCGGATGTGTGCGCCTGCCGCACCGCCGACGTAGATCTCCCATTTGTCTTCGCCCACCGAAACGACGCCGAAGTCCTTGCACAGCGCCTCCGAGCAGTTGCGCGGGCAGCCCGCGACCGCGAGCTTCAACTTCGCCGGAGTCTCCAGGCCCTGGAACCGCTCTTCGAGGGCGATACCCAGAGCCGTCGAGTCACCCAGGCCGAAGCGACAGAAGTCGCTGCCGACGCAGGTCTTCACCGTGCGCATGCTCTTGCCGTAGGCGAAGCCGGAGGGCATGTCCAGATCGCCCCACACCTTCGGCAGGTCTTCCTTCTTGATGCCCAGAAGGTCGATACGTTGTCCGCCGGTGACCTTGACCAGGGGTACGTGGTACTTGTCTGCGACGTCGGCGATCTTGCGCAACTGATCCGGGGTGGTGACGCCACCCTTCATCTGCGGCACCACCGAGAACGTGCCGTCGCGCTGGATGTTGGCGTGGACGCGGTCGTTGATGAACAGCGCGCCGCGCTCGTCCACCCAGTCCGGGCCCCACACCGTCCGCAGCAACGACGCCAACGGCATCTTGGCGGCGGCATCCTCCGCTCCGCCGGTCGCCAGCGCCGCGAACACCGCAGACACCGCCCGCAGATCCTGCGCTCGAATGGCGTCGATCAGTTCCGGCTTGGTCATGGGGATGCAGGGGACGTACCAGTCGGCCGTGGGATCGGCCTCGACGGCTCCACCTGCTGCGCACGCGATGATGTCCTTGACCAGGCCCTTGCACGATCCGCACCCTTTGCCCGCCCGAGTCTTCGCGGTCACGTCGCTCAGGTTCTTGGCGCCCGCGTGCACGCAGGCCACGATGGCGCCTTTGGTGACGCCGTTGCAGTTGCACACCTGGACGTCGTCGGCCAGCTCGGCGGCTCCTGTTGCCGCAGAGGGAGTTCCCATGTCGAAGAGCATGCTGATGCGCTCGTCGGGCAACGGCACTTTCTCGTCGAATGCCTGAGTCAGGAAGTTGGCCTTGGAGATGTCGCCCAGCAGGGTGGCACCGACGAGTTTGTTATTGCGCACGATCACCGACTTGTACGTGCCACTACGCGGCTCGTAGAACTGGACGAACTCGTCGTCGTCGCGTTCGGGGGCGGTGATCCCCATCGAGGCGACGTCCACACCGGCGACCTTGAGCTTGGTGGTCAGCCGCGAACCGTGGTACGCCGCAGTGGGATCGGCACCGGTGAGCACGTCGGCCAGCACGACGGCCTGCTCCCACAGCGGCGCGACGAGGCCGTAGACCTCGCCGCGATGCTGGCAGCATTCTCCGACGGCATATATGGAACCCTCGTCCTCGCAACGCAATTGGTCGTCGACGACAATTCCGCGTTCGATCACCAGCCCGCCCGCGCGAGCGAAATCGACACTGGGACGAATGCCCGCGGTGACCACGACCATGTCCGCGTCGAGCGAGGTGCCGTCGTTGAACCCAACGCCGGTGACGACGCCGTCCTCGGAGCGCACCACCGAGGTGGTCCGCTTGGAGGTGTGAACGCCGACGCCGAGTGACTCGATCTTGTTGCGCAGCACGCGTCCGCCGCGCTCGTCGAGCTGCTGATTCATCAGGTGGCCGGGGGAGTGCACCACGTTCACTTCCAGGCCCTGAGTGCGCAAGCCGTACGCGGCTTCGAGGCCGAGGAGTCCGCCACCGATGACGACCGCCGAGACGTCGTCACGGGACTGCGCCATCTGCAGCATCCCATTGGTGTCGGCGATGGTGCGGAAGCCGAACACGCCGCGCGCCAGCCTGCCGTCGGACTCGCGCAGACCGTCCATGTTGGGGAAGAACGTGTTGCTGCCGGTGGCGATGATCAGCACGTCGTAGTCGACGGACCGACCGCTTTCGCAGACGACGGTCTTGGAGAACCGGTCGAGCGAGACCGCGCGGTCCCCGGCGTGCAGCGTGACGCCGTTCTCGCTGTACCAGCTCATGGGATTGAGGATCAGATCCTCGTCGTCGACGGTGGCCTCGCCCGACAACACGTGCGAGAGCATGATTCGGTTGTAGTTGCCGTACGGCTCGTCGCCGATCATGGTGATCTCGAACAGCGAACTGCCGTCGCGTTTGATGATCTCCTCGACGGCCCTGGCACCGGCCATCCCGTTGCCGACCACCAGTAGTCGCTGCTTGCCCGAAGTCATCAGATCAGCACCAGACCGAAATCGACGACGACCTCTCCGCTGGTTCCGGCAGGGGCGGCAATCACCAGTTCGAGCACCGTGTCCGGATCCACGTCCTCGACCACCCGCAGCGGAATGTTCACTCCGCTCTTGGCACCCATCGGAAACATGCGCATCGGGCTGCCGTCGCGCAGCAAGGTCACGACCACCAGCTCGTCGCTCGAGTTTCCGCCGCGAAAATACAGCGGCTGAGCCGTCGCACCCTCGGGGACGACGAAGCTCAGGCTGGGATCGATCAGCTCGGGCTTGTCCAGACCGTGCCCGGTGAAGGAGAAGATGCCTTGCAGAAATCGCGGTGTGCTGGCCATACACACGAGGTTGCGGGGTCGGGGTGACGTCACCGCTGCGGTGACGTTACGTCGGGATCAGAAAGACCTCACCGGCTGCCGGTCCCTCGTGTGCGGTCGGTCAGAGCCCGAAGTTGCCCGGACCGCGTCGCCTCAGGTACTTCTCGAACTCGGCCGCGATGGCGTCGCCGTCGATCTTGGCGATCGCGTCGGACATGTCCACCTCGGCGTCGCCGCGCTCCTCTAGGCTGCGGACGTATTCGCTGATCTCCTCGTCTTCCTTCGTCATCTCGGTCACCGCCTCTTCCCATTCCTCGGCCTGGGTGGGCAGTTCGCCGAGCGGTACCTCGATGTCGAGCACGTCCTCGACTCGCTGCAGCAGCGCCACGGTGGCCTTGGGGTTGGGCGGTTGAGAGACGTAGTGGGGAACAGCAGCCCAGAAGGAGACCGCGGGCACCCCGGCCTTGACGCACTCGTCCTGCAGTACACCGGTGATTCCGGTCGGTCCCTCGTACCGGGTCTGTTCGAGGTTGAACTGTTCGGCCGACTCGGTGCTGTAGGCCGTGCCGGTCACCGGAACGGGCCTGGTGTGCGGGGTGTCGGCCAGCAGCGCTCCCAGGATCACCACGGTCTCGACGCCGAGCTGTTCGACGAATTCGAGGAGGTCGTCGCAGAAACTGCGCCAGCGCATGTTCGGCTCGATGCCGCGCAGCAACACCACATCGCGTGAGCTGCCGGGAGGCGAACACACCGACAGCCGCGTCGACGGCCACTCGATCTCGCGGGTGACACCGTCCACCTGGCGCACCGTAGGGCGGTTGACCTGGTAGTCGTAGTAGTCCTCGGAATCCAATTCGGCCAGCGGGCTGGCGTCCCAGATCAGCTCCAGATGTTCTATCGCGCCGCTGGCCGCATCGCCTGCGTCGTTCCAGCCCTCGAAGGCAGCCACCAGGATCGGGGAGCGCAGCTCGGGAATGTCATCGTCGAGATCATCGAGATCGTCGAGGTCTGTGGCGTTGGCCACAGCGTCGTGGACTGCCTCGATCAATGCAGCATCGAGAGGCACATCCGATCCGGAACCTGAAATGTCCGCATTTTCGGTACCGTCGTCGATCGGGGACTGGCCATCGAGGTTTCGGGGACTCACCACGACAGCCTACGACCCGACGTAACTTCGGTGCCCACTACTCTGTAGTGATGCCCGCTGAACACAAGCCCAGTCTGCTCGATGCGATTTCACGTCGCGTTGTCATCGGCGACGGCGCGATGGGCACGATGCTCCAGGACGCCGAGCTGACTCTCGACGACTTTCTCGGTCTCGAAGGATGCAACGAAATCCTCAACGACACCCGGCCGGATGTCCTGCGGGAGATCCACCGCGAGTACTTCGCGGCCGGTGCGGACGCCGTCGAGACCAACACCTTCGGTTGCAATCTGCCCAACCTCGCCGATTACGACATCGAGGACCGCATCCGTGAACTTGCGGAGAAGGGCACCCGGCTCGCGCGCGAGACCGCCGACGAGATGGGCCCCGGCCGCGATGGAATGGGCCGCTACGTGCTGGGCTCGATGGGCCCGGGCACCAAGCTCCCCACTCTCGGACACGCCCCGTTTGCCCGGCTGCGCGACGCATACACCGAAGCCGCCCTCGGCATGATCGACGGCGGTGCCGACGCCATCCTGGTCGAGACCTGCCAGGATCTGTTGCAGGTCAAGGCCGCGATCATCGGTAGCCAGCACGCGATGGACAGGCTCGGCGTGCGAATCCCGATCATCACCCACGTCACCGTCGAGACGACCGGTGCGATGCTCGTGGGCAGCGAGATCGGTGCCGCACTGACCGCACTCGAACCCCTCGGTATCGACATGATCGGGCTCAACTGTGCGACCGGCCCGGCCGAGATGAGCGAGCACCTGCGCCATCTGTCCAAGCATTCACGCCTTCCCGTGTCGGTGATGCCCAACGCCGGCCTGCCGACCCTGGGCGCGAAAGGTGCCGAGTACCCACTGACCGCCCCCGAACTGGCCGAGGCTCTGAGCGGTTTCGTCAACGAGTACGGGCTGGCTCTGGTCGGCGGTTGCTGCGGCACCACCCCCGAGCACATCCGCCAGGTTGCCGACATGGTCCACGGGGCAACGAAACTCGAACGTCGGCCGGCTCCCGAGCCGGGCGTCTCCTCGCTCTACACCGCCGTTCCGTTCGAGCAGGATGCCAGCATCCTGATGATCGGTGAGCGCACCAACTCCAACGGATCCAAGGCATTTCGCGACGCGATGCTCGCCGAGGACTACGAGAAGTGCCTCGACATCGCCAAGGATCAGACGCGCGACGGTGCGCACATGCTCGATCTCAACGTCGACTACGTCGGCCGCGACGGTGCCGCAGACATGGCGGCATTGGCGAGCCGCCTGGCGACGGCGTCGACCCTGCCGATCATGCTCGACTCCACCGAACCTGCCGTTCTCGAAGCAGGGTTGGAGCACCTCGGTGGCCGCAGCGCGGTCAACTCGGTCAACTACGAGGACGGCGACGGGCCCGACTCGCGGTTCCAGAAGATCATGCGTCTGGTCAAGGAGCACGGCGCCGCTGTCGTTGCTCTGACCATCGACGAAGAGGGACAGGCCCGTACGGCCGAGTGGAAGGTGCGTGTCGCAGACCGGTTGATCACCGACATCACCGAGAACTGGGGCCTGCGCCACGAGGACATCATCGTCGACACCCTCACCTTCCCGATCTCGACCGGCCAGGAAGAGGTGCGACGCGACGGCATCGAGACGATCGAGGCGATCCGGCAGCTCAAGGAGAAATACCCGAAGGTGCACACCACCCTCGGGCTGTCGAACATCTCGTTCGGCCTCAATCCCGCCGCACGCCAGGTGCTGAACTCGGTGTTCCTGCACGAGTGCACGCAGGCCGGTCTCGACACCGCCATCGTGCACGCGTCGAAGATCCTGCCGATGAACAAGATTCCCGACGAGCAGCGCGAGACTGCCCTCGACCTGGTGTACGACCGCCGCAGCGAGGGCTACGACCCGCTGCAGAAGCTCATGCAGCTCTTCGAGGGTGTCTCCGCGGCCTCCGCTCGCGAATCCCGCGCCGAAGAACTCGGCCGATTGCCGCTGTTCGAGCGACTCGAACGGCGCATCGTCGACGGTGAACGCAACGGCCTCGACGCCGATCTCGACACCGCGATGACCGAGAAGCCGCCGCTCGAGATCATCAACGAGACCTTGCTCTCGGGTATGAAGACCGTGGGCGAGCTGTTCGGCTCCGGCCAGATGCAGCTGCCGTTCGTGCTCGCCTCCGCCGAGGTGATGAAAGCTGCTGTGGCGTACCTCGAGCCGCACATGGAGGCGACCGACGACGACGGCAAGGGCCGCATTGTCCTCGGTACCGTCAAGGGCGATGTGCACGACATCGGCAAGAACCTCGTCGACATCATCCTGAGCAACAACGGCTACGAGGTGGTCAATCTCGGTATCAAGCAACCGATTTCGACCATTCTGGAAGCTGCGATCGACAAGCGCGCCGACGTGATCGGCATGTCTGGGCTGTTGGTCAAATCCACCGTGGTCATGAAGGACAACCTGATCGAACTCAACTCGCGGGGTGTCGCCGAGCAATTCCCGGTTCTGCTGGGCGGAGCGGCGCTGACGCGGTCGTATGTCGAGAACGATCTGCAGGACGTCTACGAGGGCGACGTGCACTATGCGCGTGACGCATTCGAGGGCCTTCGGTTGATGGACACCATCATGACCACCAAGCGTGGCGGCGGACCGGCTCCGGACAGCCCCGAGGCGCTCGCCGCGAAGGCCAAGACCGCCGAGCGCAAGGAACGCCACGAACGCTCCAAGCGCATCGCCGAGAAGCGCAAGGCCGCCGAAGCACCGGTGGTCGTGCCCGAGCGATCCGATGTCGCTGCCGACATCGACATCCCGGTGCCACCCTTCTGGGGCACGCGCATCGTCAAGGGCGTGTCACTGTCGGAGTACTCGGGGCTACTCGACGAGCGGGCTCTGTTCCTGGGGCAGTGGGGTCTGCGCGGTGCCCGGAAGGGTGAAGGCGCCACGTACGAGGATCTGGTGGAATCGGAAGGCAAACCGCGCCTGCGTTATTGGTTGGATCGGTTGAGCACCGACGGCATCCTCGCGCACGCGGCACTGGTGTACGGATACTTCCCGGCGGTCTCGGAGGGCGACGACGTAGTGGTGCTCACCGAACCGGAACCCGATGCGCCCGAACGCTTTCGGTTCACGTTCCCGCGGCAGCACCGCGATCGATTCCTCTGTGTTGCAGACTTCGTTCGATCGCGTTCGGCTGCACGGGAATCGGGCAAGGTCGATGTTCTGCCGATGAACCTGGTGACGATGGGCCAGCCCATTGCCGACTTCGCGAACGAACTGTTCGCCGCCGACTCGTACCGCGACTACCTCGAGGTTCACGGAATCGGCGTCCAGCTCACCGAAGCCTTGGCTGAGTACTGGCATCGCCGGGTGCGCGAGGAATTGAAGCTGTCCGACGGAAAGTCCGTTGCCTCGGAGGATCCCACCGAGGCCGAGGGCTTCTTCAAACTCGAATACCGCGGTGCGCGTTACTCGTTCGGATACGGAGCATGCCCCGATCTCGAGGACCGCATCAAGCTCGCCGCGCTCCTCGAGCCCGAGCGAATCGGCGTGAAGCTCTCCGAGGAACTGCAGCTACACCCCGAACAGTCGACCGATGCGTTCGTACTTCATCACCCGGAGGCCAAGTACTTCAATGTCTAGCACCCACCTGCACGGTGTCCTGTGGGACATGGACGGCACACTGCTCGACTCGGAGAAGATCTGGGACGTTGCTATCGGTGAGTACTCCCGCACGCTGGGAACGGAGCTCAGTACCGAGGTGCGCGAGAGCACCCTCGGCAACTCCATGCGGGACGCACTGAGCAAGGTGCTGGCCAACGCCTCCGTCGCGGTCACCGACGAGCATCTGTCCGAGGGGCGCGAGTGGCTGACGGCCCGCGTCGGAGACCTGTTCGCCGAGGGGATTCCGTGGCGGCCCGGTGCCAAGGACGCTCTTGCGCTCGTGCGCGAGATGGGCCTGTCCACCGGGCTGGTCACCAACACCGAGCGGGGTCTGGTCGAGCGGGCTCTGGACACCCTGGGGCGCGAGTACTTCGACATCACGGTCACCGGCGACGAGGTCGAGGCAGGCAAACCGCACCCGGCTCCATACCTACGCGGTGCTGCGTTGCTCGGACTCGACACCGCGTCGTGCCTTGCGGTCGAGGATTCGCCCACCGGATCGCTCTCTGCCCACACGGCGGGCTGTCCGGTACTGGTCGTTCCCTCGGAGATCGCGGTGGCACAAGCTCCGGGCTACACCATCCGTGACGGTCTGCTCGGTCTGACTGCCGACGACGTCCGGCGGGCTTGGTCAGGCCGAACACCCTGATCTCGACCGTATTCGTGTACCCGAGCGACGACGTGAAAGAATAACCAGCCGTGAAGACTTTCGATTCGCTGTTCGCCGAGCTCACCGACCGCTCGAAGACCCGTCCCGAGGGTTCGGGCACCGTAGCAGCGTTGGACGCGGGAGTTCATTTCCAGGGCAAGAAGGTCCTCGAAGAAGCCGGTGAAGTGTGGATCGCTGCCGAGCACGAGAGCGACGAGGCGCTCGCCGAGGAGATCTCACAGCTCCTCTACTGGGTACAGGTGATGATGGTGGGCAGAGGCCTCGAACTCGAGGACGTCTACAAGCATCTGTGAGTTCGATCCGCATGTCACTCACGAACTCGTCGAACAAGGAAGACTCCATGCTGCGCGTAGCCGTACCCAACAAGGGCGCTCTCTCCGAGTCCGCCGCCGAAATTCTCAGTGAAGCCGGCTACCGACGCCGAAGCGATTCCAAGGACCTGACGGTTCTCGACCCGGCGAACGGCGTCGAGTTCTTCTTTCTGCGTCCCAAGGACATCGCGATCTACGTCGGATCCGGTCAATTGGATCTGGGCATCACCGGACGCGACCTGGCTCTCGATTCGGGTGCCGCGGTCGAGGAACGGCTGGCACTCGGATTCGGTCGATCGACCTTCCGCTACGCCGCACCCGCGGGCAAGCAGTGGGCACCCGAGGACCTGGGCGGACTGCGCATCGCCACGTCCTATCCCAACCTGGTGCGCAAGGATCTGGCCGCCAGAGGACTCGAAGCAACGGTCATTCGCCTCGACGGAGCAGTCGAGATCTCCATTCAGCTCGGGGTCGCCGACGCGATCGCCGACGTCGTGGAGTCGGGACGCTCGCTGCGTCAGAACAACCTCGTGGCCTTCGGCGAATCCCTCTGCGATTCGGAGGGTGTGTTGATCGAACGAGCAGGCACACCGGGCACCGACTCCGCACGCAAGCAACTCATCGCCCGCGTGCAGGGCGTCGTCTTCGCACAGCAGTACCTGATGCTCGATTACGACTGCCCCAAGTCGATCCTCGACGAGGCCGTGAAGATCACCCCCGGAATCGAATCACCGACCCTCGCCCCGATGGTCGACGACAATTGGGTTGCCGTGCGCGCCATGGTTTCTCGCAAGGTGCACAACAACGTCATGGATCAGCTCGCCGAGTTGGGCGCCAAGGCGATCCTCGCCTCCGACATCAGGTCCTGCCGGGCGTTCTGAATCCGGTCCGGCCGTCTGGGGGGCGCATGACATCCGATACTTCCGAACAGAATCTCGCCCGTCTGGCGCGGGCCGTGTTCGACGCGCAGCCGTTCACCCGGTTGCTCGGTGCCGAACTGATCTCGACGGCCGGAGGTCACGTCGAAGTTCGGCTCCGAAACAGGCCCGAGTTGCAGCAGCAACACGGTTTCGTGCACGGCGGCGTCATCAGCTATCTCGCCGACAACGCCGTGACCTTCGCCGGTGGAGTCGCACTCGGCGGGGACGCGGTGACATCGCAGTGCACCGTCGATTTTGCGAGGCCGGCAAAGGGCGAGTACCTGATCGCCCGCGCACACGCCGTGTCAGTCACACGCAGCCAGGCCGTCTGCCACTGCACCGTTCACTCGATCGACGGCGAGAAGGAACGCGTCGTCGCAGTCGCCCAGGGCACCGTCGTCAAGGCCCACACACCTCGACCGACTACACCCTGACTGGTCGTTCCGCAGGCTCCACTCCTGCCCTGACTGGTCGTTCCGCAGGCTCCACTCCTGCCCTGACTGGTCGTTCCGCAGGCTCCACTCCTGCCCTGACTCGTCAGCTGCGACGCCGAACCAGCACCGTCTGAGCGATGCGCCCGACCGGTCCCAGTTCGTCGCTGAGTGTGCCCGCACACATCGCGATACCGTCCGGCCCGGTGGAGGTCTCGGCCGACACCCCGATCCATTCGCCCTGCGGCACTCGGAACACGTGCACGGTCAGGTCGGTGTTCAAGAACGTCCATTCGTCGATCGGGAGCTTCGCTCCGATTCCGTTCGCGATGTCCGCAATCGAGAAGAGTCTTTCCAGGGATGTCATCGATTCACCCTGCACGAGAGCAGGTATGGGCCTGGCCCAGATCTCGCCCGGCCCATCGGCACCGAGCCCGGTGAGGATCTTGAACTCGACGGCGTCGAGATAACCCGACGACCAGGTGCCACCGAACGTGTAGTCGACACCGTCGCTCACCGGTCGCATCACCGGATCGCCCGAGTGCGCAACGTCGTCGGTCGGCGTGGTGCGCATACGCCATGCGCTGCCACGGGCCACCGCCCGCGCAGTTCCCGAGGTGCCGTCCGCCCAGAGTTCCGCCACGACGAGCTCGATATTGGTGCCGGGACGCTCCGTCCACGCTCGGATCTCGATGTCCCCGACCGGAACCGGCCCGAGGATGTCGACGGCCACGCGACTGATGCGGGTGTCCTCCCTGGCGTCCACTCGTTCGAGCGCACGAACCAACAGCGCCGAAGGTGGAGCCCCGTGCTGCATCGTCGGTGCCCACAGGCTGACGGTGTGCTCGGTCGCGGTGACCCTCTCGTGGCCCTCACTACCGACACCGGCGGGAACGAAGAAGGCGTTCGGAACCGTCACAGCTCGGCTCCCACCGGTTCGGCAGCGGCCCTGGGCCACCCCGGATACGGCGGGGGAGTACCACCGAACTCCGGACACAGCGCCTGGTGATCGCACCACTTGCACAACGCACCCCGTTTGGCGCGGAAATCACCGGTCTCGCCTGCGGCCAGAATCGCTTTCCAGATCGCGGAGAGCATGCGCTCGAACCTGCGCAGTTCGCCCTCGTCGGGGGTGTAGGTCAGCTCCTGTTTGTCGGAGAGATACATCAACTTCAGTTGCGCCGGAACGACTCCACGCATCCGCATGATCATCAGGGCATAGAACTTCATCTGGAACAGCGCCTTGGACTCGGTGAACTCCCGCGGCGCCCGGCCCGTCTTGTAGTCGACGACACGGATCATCCCGTTCGGTGCAACGTCGATCCGATCGATGAACCCGCGCAGCGGAGTACCGTCGTCCAGCACCACCTCCACTCGCTGTTCGCAGGATTCGGGCTCGAACCGGGTGGGGTCTTCGAGTTCGTAATAGCCGGCGACCAGCGCGCGAGCCCGGTCGAGAAACGCCGGTCGTTCGTCCACCGGAACCAGAGTCTCGATGTCGGGCGACCGCGCGACCACTCGTTCCCACGCCGGATCGACAAGCTCTCGTGCAGTGGTCGGCACACGATCCTGTGCGGGCAACGCGTACAGGGCCTCCAGTGCGGCATGCACCACAGTTCCCTTCACCTGAGCTTCGGTGGAGACCTCGGGAATTCGGTCGACGGCTCGAAGGCGATAGAGGAGCGGGCACTGCTTGAAATCACCTGCGCGCGAAGGCGACAACGCCGGTGTACTGCGGGAGCCGGACATCGACGGCGACTGGTGCGCACTGTCGCCGGGATCGAGTAGAGGCAAGTCGATGGGCGTCGACACGGAAATACTCACGACTGCGACCCTATGCCGTTGGTCCGACATCTTCGGTCAAGGCCGTAGTCTGACACGTCGAGTCGTCCCAGGTGTCGGACCGAACAGGTCGGGCGTCGAACAGAGCAACGAAAGCAGGTTCCGCTGTGCCGTCCGGTGATGCTGTGTCCTTCGGTGATTCCGCGTCCGCGTCGACGACCGACGGGCCCGAGGTCGACGCGATCGTCGACGCCCCGGTTCCCAGCGCGGACGTTCCCAGTGCGGACGAAGTGGTCACCGCGACCGTCGACGAAATCGAACTCGACGAAGCTCTGACGACCGACGACGGCATACCGGTCGAGCCGGTACCGACCGGACCCGCCCGCAGCGGACCGTTTCGCGTAGGGGATCGAGTCCAGCTCACCGACGGGAAGGGCCGCCACTACACGGTGGTTCTCGAGGCGGGCAAGGAGTTCCACACCCACCGGGGCGGAATCACCCACGACGAACTGCTCGGTGCCGACGAGGGCAGCGTCGTCACGTCCGTCAACGGCACCCCCTACCTCGCGCTCCGGCCGCTGCTGACCGACTACGTGCTGTCGATGCCGCGTGGCGCTCAGGTCATCTACCCCAAGGACGCGGCCCAGATCGTGCACGAGGGCGACATGTTCCCCGGGGCGCGCGTACTCGAGGCGGGTGCCGGATCGGGCGCTCTGACGTGCTCGCTGCTGCGTGCCGTCGGTACCGCAGGAACGGTCATCTCCTACGAGATCCGCCAGGACCACGCCGACTACGCCATCAAGAACGTCGAGACGTTCTTCGGCGAGCGGCCGTCCAACTGGCACCTGACGGTGGCCGACGTCGATCAATTCGGTGTCGATCGTCCCGGTGAGCAGGTCGATCGAGTCGTCCTCGACATGCTCGCGCCCTGGGATGCACTGCCTGCCGTATCGAAGGCTCTCGTTCCCGGCGGCGTGCTGCTGGTATACGTCGCTACCGTGACGCAGCTGTCCAAGGTCGTCGAAGCCCTACGAGCACAGGAATGCTGGACCGAACCCCGTTCCTGGGAGTCGATGGTGCGCGGGTGGCACGTCGTCGGACTGGCGGTTCGTCCCGAGCATCGGATGCAGGGGCACACGGCATTCCTCGTCAGTGTCCGACGCCTCGCCGAGGGCACCGTCACGCCGAAGCCGCAACGTCGATCGGGCAAGGGCTGACCTCTCGGTCTAGGAGCAGGGAGCCTGTCCCATCGCGAGAATCTGGCAGGTGCTGGCATCGGAAAGCTTCCACTCGCCGTCGATCAGCACCCAGGTCTGAGGGGACGGAGCTGCCGTTCCCCGAGGAGTGGCGATCGCGACGTCGGCGGTGGATGTCTCGCCCTCGACCGTCGGTTCGGCAACCTCGAACGTGATCGCCCCGTAGTTCGCCAGGGCCGCGGTCATCGTGTCGAGGTTGGTCAGGCGTGCTTGCCCGTTCTCGACCGAGGCCGCCTTCGTCGCTGCGTCGACGTTCGGGGCCACCAGTTGCAGCAGAGATGCTTCGAGTTCATCGGATGTCGGGGGAGCGACGGCGGGTGCATCGGTTGCCGGGGCGCTGCTCTCGGCGACCGACGTCGAATTGTGATCGGTTTGATCGGATTCGTCGGCCGAGCTGCATCCGGCTACCGAAATCACCGCTGCCGCGAGCGCGACACCTACCGAGAAATTGCGCATCTTCACTGGTGAAGCCCCTGACTCCGTGGTCGGTCCGCTGCTTTGTCAGGTGAGGCTAACATGAACTCGACCGACGCTCGGGTGCGGTCGAGACACACTGCTTCTCCGTCCCGATCGTGGTGTCGGTCCGCGCATTCGGGCCGGTGCCGGTAGCGTTGATAGATCGTCACTGGGAGGAGTCGCTCATGAGCTCAACAGACAATCCGGATGTGGCCGCGGCCAGAGCCGAACTGGACGCCGTGCGAGCCGAAGCTGCTTCATTGCGCCGTCAACTGGGGGAGTCCCCCGAGCAGGTACGTGAACTCGAAGGTCGCGTCGATTCGCTGGCGCTCCGCAACGCCAAGTTGATGGACACCCTCAAAGAGGCCAGGCAACAGCTCATCGCACTCCGCGAGGAAGTGGACCGCCTCGGCCAACCACCGAGCGGCTACGGCGTTCTGCTGAGCGTCTTCGACGACGGCACGGTCGATGTGTTCACCTCCGGACGCAAGATGAGGCTGACGTGTTCACCCAACATCGAGGCCGACTCACTCGCACCGGGACAGACGGTGCGACTGAACGAAGCGTTGACCATCGTCGAGGCCTGCACCTTCGACCAGGTCGGCGAAATCAGCACTCTGCGTGAGCTTCTGGGCGACGGATCGAGGGCACTCGTCGTCGGTCACGCCGACGAGGAGCGAGTCGTGTGGCTGGCCAAGCCGTTGATCGACATGGTCAACGACGAGGGCCCCATCGACCCGGACGAACCGTCCCGCAAACTCCGCCCCGGCGATTCCCTGCTCGTCGACACCAAGGCCGGCTACGCCTTCGAGCGTGTCCCCAAGGCCGAGGTGGAGGACCTGGTCCTCGAAGAGGTGCCGGACGTCGGATACGAGGACATCGGTGGTCTCGGTCGACAGATCGAGCAGATTCGCGACGCCGTCGAACTGCCGTTCCTGCACAAGGATCTGTTTCGCGAGTACTCGCTGCGTCCGCCCAAGGGTGTGCTGCTGTACGGCCCTCCCGGTTGCGGAAAGACGTTGATCGCCAAGGCGGTTGCCAACTCGTTGGCCAAGAAGATCGCCGAGGCCCGCGGGCAGGACGCCAAGGAAGCGAAGTCGTTCTTCCTCAACATCAAGGGCCCCGAACTGCTCAACAAGTTCGTCGGCGAGACAGAGCGTCACATCCGGATGATCTTCCAGCGCGCACGGGAGAAGGCGTCCGAGGGCACCCCGGTCATCGTGTTCTTCGACGAGATGGATTCGATCTTCCGCACCCGTGGTTCGGGCGTCTCGTCCGACGTCGAGACGACGGTCGTGCCGCAGCTGCTCGCGGAGATCGACGGCGTGGAGGGGCTCGAGAACGTGATCGTGATCGGTGCTTCCAACCGTGAGGACATGATCGACCCCGCGATCCTGCGGCCCGGTCGCCTGGACGTGAAGATCAAGATCGAGCGGCCCGACGCCGAATCGGCACAGGACATCTTCTCCAAGTACCTGACCGACTCGCTGCCGGTCAACGCCGACGATGTCGCCGAGTTCGGCGGAGACCGCGCTGCCTGCATCCGAGGGATGATCGACCGTGTCGTCGAGCGCATGTACGCCGAAAGCGACGACAACCGCTTCCTCGAGGTGACGTATGCCAACGGAGACAAGGAAGTTCTGTACTTCAAGGACTTCAACTCCGGTGCCATGATTCAGAACATCGTCGACCGCGCGAAGAAGTACGCCATCAAATCGGTACTCGAAACCGGCAACGGCGGTCTGCGAATCCAACACCTCTTCGACTCCATCGTCGACGAGTTCGCCGAGAACGAAGACCTGCCGAACACCACGAACCCGGACGACTGGGCTCGAATCTCCGGCAAGAAGGGCGAGCGGATCGTCTACATCCGCACGCTGGTCACCGGCAAGAACGCCAGCGCGAGCCGGGCGATCGACACCGAGGCCAATACCGGCCAGTACCTGTAGATCCATCGCTGAGCAGTTTTCGGGGCGCGTCCGCACAGGGCGCGCCCCGAACTGCATCTGTCGGCCGTCTAGGCTCGACTTATGCAGCGCATCATCGGTATCGAGGTCGAGTACGGCATTTCTTCGCCCACCGAACCCACCGCCAACCCGATCCTGACGTCCACCCAGGCGGTGTTGGCGTACGCGGCAGCCGCCGGAGTGCCTCGGGCCAAGCGCACGCGCTGGGACTACGAGGTCGAGTCGCCGCTGCGTGATGCCCGCGGCTTCGACCTAGGACGCTTCAGCGGCCCGGCTCCGGTGATCGACGCCGACGAGATCGGCGCAGCCAACATGATTCTCACCAACGGTGCCCGCCTGTACGTCGATCACGCTCACCCCGAGTACTCGGCTCCGGAGGTACGTGACCCGCTGGACGCAGTCATCTGGGACAAGGCAGGCGAGCGCGTGATGGAAGCCGCCGCCCGCCACGCGTCGAGCGTCCCGGGAGCGCCGCGCCTTCAGCTGTACAAGAACAACGTCGACGGTAAAGGTGCGTCGTACGGCACCCACGAGAACTACCTGATGTCGCGCGAGACGCCGTTCTCGGCGGTCATCGCCGGTCTGTCGCCGTTCTTCGCCTCGAGGCAGGTCATCACCGGGTCGGGACGCGTCGGAATCGGCCAGTCCGGTGACGAAGCGGGCTTCCAGCTTTCGCAGCGGGCGGACTACATCGAGGTGGAGGTGGGCCTCGAGACCACCCTCAAGCGCGGCATCATCAACACGCGCGACGAACCGCACGCGGACGCGGACAAGTATCGCCGCCTGCATTGCATCATCGGCGACGCGAACCTCGCCGAGATGTCGACTTACCTCAAGGTCGGCACCACAGCGCTCGTGCTCGACATCATCGAAGCGGGAGTCGATCTGTCCGATCTGCAGCTGGCCAGGCCGGTGACCGCAGTCCATCAGATCAGCCACGATCCGACGCTGCGCAAGGCCGTCGCACTCGCCGACGGCCGCGAACTCACCGGGCTTGCGCTGCAGCGGATCTACCACCAGCGCGTTGCGAAATTCGTGGCCGCCGAGGGCAGTGGCGATGCGCGCGCGCTGGACGTGCTCGACAAGTGGGCCATGGTTCTCGACCTGCTCGAGCGGGATCCGATGGAGTGTGCCCACCTGCTGGACTGGCCCGCGAAACTGCGCCTGCTCGAAGGCTTCCGCCAGCGGGAGGGGCTCGGGTGGTCGGCTCCGCGGCTGCATCTGGTCGACCTGCAGTATTCCGATGTGCGGCTGGACAAAGGTCTGTACAACCGGCTGGTCGCTCGCGGATCGATGGATCGACTGGTCACCGAGCAGCAGGTACTCGATGCAGTCGGCACGCCGCCGGAGGATACGAGGGCCTACTTCCGCGGCGAGTGCCTGCGCAAGTTCGGGGCCGACATCGCCGCGGCGAGCTGGGACTCGGTCATCTTCGATCTCGGCGGCGACTCCCTCGTTCGCATCCCGACCCTCGAGCCGCTCCGAGGCACCAAATCGCACGTCGGTGCACTGCTCGAGTCGGTCGACAGCGCCGCAGAGCTCGTCGATCAGCTCACCACCTGACGCACCCACAGACCGGTGCCGACCAATCGCGGTGTCTTGCCAACCGGCGGAGTCGGTCTGTCGGTAGGGTAAAGGTCCGTGCACTTTCGGCGGAACGTTCGGTTGCACTTGCACATCCACGACGGTGCACCTCGGATCGACCGGTGAGAGTGCAGTAGATCTGTTTTCTCGATATACGGAGGAGGTCGGCGACTATGGCACAGGAGCAGACACGGCGCTCTGGCGGCGGCGACGACGATGAGGTTCCCGGCGACACCGGAGCCGGTGGTCAGGAACGACGCGAGAAGCTGGCCGAGGAGACCGACGACCTTCTCGACGAGATCGACGACGTGCTCGAGGAAAACGCCGAGGACTTCGTCCGCGCCTACGTTCAGAAGGGCGGCCAGTGACGGTGGATCGTTCGGACCCACGGTCGGCCGGCGACGGAATGACGATCCCACTCGGGTCGAGCAGCTCGTCGTTCTCCGACTATCTTCGTCGGCACGCCCCCCACCTGTTGCCCGAGAGCGGTATCGCGGCGGATCTGGCGTCGCACACCGCCAACGGCACCACCGACAAGTCCGGCATCGCCCCGCACGGGACGACGATCGTCGCCCTGACCTACGCGGGCGGCGTACTGATCGCGGGTGACCGGCGAGCCACGCAGGGCAATCTGATCGCCAATCGCGACATGCAGAAGGTCTACGTCACCGACGACTACTCCGCCGCGGGTATCGCCGGAACGGCGGGCATCGCGATCGAGCTGGTCCGGCTCTTCGCCGTCGAACTCGAGCACTACGAGAAGATCGAAGGCGTTCCGCTCACGTTCAACGGCAAGGCCAACAAGCTGTCGTCGATGGTGCGAAGCAATCTCGGTGCCGCGATGCAAGGGCTTGCCGCCGTCCCATTGCTGGTCGGATTCGACATCGACATCTCGGATCCGGATCGAGCCGGACGCATCGTGTCCTACGACGTGGTCGGCGGGCGATACGAGGAGCGTTCGGGTTATCACGCGGTGGGATCGGGATCGTTGTTCGCCAAGTCCGCGCTCAAGAAGCTCTATCGCCCGGGAATGACCGAGGAGGAGGCGATTCGTGCAGCGGTGGAATCGCTGTACGACGCCGCCGACGACGACTCGGCCACCGGTGGTCCGGACGTCACCCGCGGGATCTACCCGACGGCTGTCGCCATCACCAGTGTCGGGGCGGACGACGTTGCGCACGAGCGGATTTCGGCTGCCGCTCGGTCCGTCCTCGCGGAGCGGACCGAGAGTGCAGCGCATTCCGGCGGTGCCGAGCATCACACCCGGGCCGGCCAGCAAGTGAGCGAAGGGGGTAGCGCACCATGACGATGCCGTACTACGCATCTGCCGAACAGATCATGCGCGATCGTTCGGAGTTGGCGCGCAAGGGAATCGGCCGCGGCCGCAGCGTCATCGTGCTGACGTATGCGGACGGGGTCCTCTTCGTGGCCGAAAACCGTTCGACCGCGTTGCACAAGGTGAGCGAACTCTACGACCGGATCGGCTTCGCGGCCGTGGGCAAGTACAACGAGTTCGAGAACCTGCGCAAGGCCGGCATCCAGCACGCCGATATCAAGGGATACACCTACGATCGGCGTGACGTGACCGGCCGTTCGCTCGCCAAGACGTACGCGCAAGCACTCGGCACGATCTTCACCGAGCAGCTCAAGCCGTACGAGGTCGAGATCTGTGTCGCGGAGGTGTCGCATCAGGACGAGCCGGTCGCTACGCAGCTCTACCGCATCACCTACGACGGATCCATCGTCGACGAACAGGATTTCGTCGTCATGGGTGGCACGACCGAGCCGATCGTGGCCGCGCTGAAGGACACCTATCGTTCCGGCCTGGACCTGGCCGAGGCGGTACGGGTTGCTGTTGCCGCCCTCACGGCAGGTCCCGCGACGCCGCCCCCTGCGGGCGGTGAGCCGGAGAAGAAGGTCCTCGAGGTCTCGGCGCTCGAGGTCGCGGTGCTGGACCAGGCGCGGCCGCGACGAGCGTTCCGACGCATCGCCGGAGCTGCGTTGGAGGACATGTTGCCGACGCCGACTGCGTCGGTCGAGGCGGTCACCGACACCGAAGGTGCACCGCCTTACTGACCGGTGGTCCCGACATTCGTTCGGCCTCGTGCGCTATCGCTTTCGGTAGAGCACGAGGCCGTTCTTGTCGCTGGTGAACTCGAACCACGTTCCGTCGCCCACCACTTCGCCGTCGGCGGCGAGCGCAACGGGGGAGCCCTCCACCTCGACGGTCAACTGCTTCACCGCTCGACGAACGTAGGCGGGCGACGAGCCGAGGGTGCCGGTCAACGTTGCCCACAGCAGTCTGGTTCTGGATGCCCTCGGCTCGGACGGAAGAAACCGAACATCGAGCGTTCCGGTGTGAATGCTGCTGCGAGACATGGGAACTTGATCGGCCGGTGCGTAGTTGCCGTTGCCGACGAACAGCATCCACACCGAATGTCTGGTGCCGTCGAGCCTGATGTTCAGTGGTTCCGCAGCTGCCAGGACCCTCGTCATCGCGATGGCGGCGGCCGGCCATTTACCTATTCGGCGTTGCAACTTCTGACGCAGCCGCACCGAGTCGGGGTAGCCACCGAACGTCGCGGTGTTGACGAAGGACACACTGCGGCAGTCGACGGACACCTCGGCGATGTCGACCCGTTCGGCGGTGCCCGCTTCCACGGCGGCAGCAGTGTCCTCCACGACGGTCAACCCGGTGTCGCGCGCGAAGTGGTTGAGGGTGCCGCCCGGAAATGCTGCGAGCGGTAATCCGTTGCGCACCGCCGATGCAGCAACGCTGACCACCGTTCCGTCGCCACCGCACACACCGAGGGCACGCGGGGACGTGCTCCGAATTCGCTGTTCCAGTTGCTCGTTGAAGTCCTGATCGGGATTCGGCACGAACAGATCGGCATCGGGAAGTGCTCGACGGATCGCGTCGGGCACCGCGTCCGAATCGTCGCCCGAACCCGGATTGACGAGTACCAGCAGCCCCCGGCCGCCGGGCAGTGGATCGATCTCTACCGGGGAACCCAGATCGGCAGGCTTTTCCGATCGCACGGCCCACCAGCGACGGGTGGACAACGCGATGGCCGAGCCCAGAGCCGCACCGGCGATGACGTCGGTCGGCCAATGCACCCCGACGTGCACCCTGGAGTAACACACCGCGGCCGCAACGGGTGCCAGCAGCACGCCTGCCACCGGGGATTCGATCGCCACCGCTGTGACGAACGCGGCCGCGGACGCCGAATGCCCCGAGGGAAACGACGACGACACCGGCGGAGCCAGTACTTGACGCAGGACGGGAACCGACTCGGAATCGGGACGAGTCCGCGGGAAGAGTGGTTTGAGCAGCCCGTTCGCCACAGAGCTCGCACCGGCCAGTGCCACGAGCCCCCGGACGCCACCGCGTCGGGCCGGGCCACCTACGGCCACGAGAAGCGCAGCCGCGCCGAGCCACAGACGGCCGTGATCGGCGGCGTTGCTCAAGGCGCGCAGGCCACCGTCCGCTCTGCTCTGCCGCAGAGCAGCACTTCGCGCCACCAGGGACAGATCCCACGCGTGGACGGCCGTCGCGATCGAGGTACGCGTGGATGTCATGACGCCCAGCCTAGGCACGTGCGACGGCATCCTCACGGACGGACGACATCGGGGCGCTCCGACACATCGATTCGAGGGTTGCGTTGTAGTGTCGAAGTGTGCAGCGACGAATTATGGGCATCGAGACAGAGTTCGGTGTCACATGTACTTTTCACGGACATCGACGGCTGAGTCCGGACGAAGTGGCTCGCTATCTGTTTCGCCGAGTCGTCTCGTGGGGTCGCAGCTCGAATGTGTTCCTTCGCAACGGTGCCCGCCTGTACCTCGACGTGGGCTCGCACCCCGAGTACGCCACCGCCGAGTGCGACAGTCTGTTGCAGTTGGTCACCCACGACCGCGCCGGCGAGCGAGTACTGGAAGACCTGCTGATCGACGCTGAGCAACGCCTGGCAGAAGAAGGTATCGGGGGCGATATCTATCTGTTCAAGAACAACACCGACTCGGCGGGAAACTCCTACGGCTGCCACGAGAACTTTCTCGTGCAACGTGCCGGCGAGTTCTCCCGAATCTCGGACGTGCTGCTGCCGTTCCTGGTCACGCGTCAGTTGATCTGTGGCGCAGGCAAGGTACTCCAGACGCCGAAGGCTGCGACGTTCTGCCTCTCACAGCGCGCCGAGCACATCTGGGAAGGCGTCTCCTCGGCCACCACTCGTTCGCGACCCATCATCAACACTCGCGACGAGCCGCACGCCGACGCCGAGAAGTACCGCCGACTGCACGTCATCGTGGGCGACTCGAACATGGCCGAGACCTCGACGATGCTCAAGGTCGGAACGGCAGCCCTCGTTCTCGAGATGATCGAGGCGGGCGTGTCCTTCCGAGATTTCGCACTGGACAATCCGATTCGCGCCATCCGCGAGGTCAGTCACGATCTCACCGGACGGCGTCCCGTTCGACTCGCCGGGGGACGACAGGCCAGCGCCCTCGATATTCAGCGCGAGTACTACGCGCGAGCCGTCGAGCATCTCAAGACGCGCGAGCCGAACACTCAGGTGGAGCAGGTCGTCGATCTGTGGGGACGAACGCTCGACGCCATCGAGACACAGGATTTCGCGAAGGTGGACACCGAGATCGACTGGGTCATCAAGCGCAAACTGTTCCAGCGGTATCAGGACCGGTACTCGATGGAGCTGTCCGATCCCAAGATCGCGCAGTTGGACCTGGCCTATCACGACATCAAACGCGGCCGAGGAGTGTTCGACCTGTTGCAGCGCAAGGGTCTGGCCAAACGAGTCACCGAGGACGAACAGATCGACGAGGCCGTCGATCTGCCGCCGCAGACCACCCGAGCCAAGCTGCGCGGAGAATTCATCACGGCCGCTCAGGAGGCAGGTCGCGACTTCACGGTCGACTGGGTGCACCTCAAGCTCAACGACCAGGCTCAGCGAACCGTGCTGTGCAAGGATCCGTTCCGTTCGGTCGACGAGCGAGTGGAACGGCTGATCGCATCGATGTAGCGCCGCACGCAGTCGGGTCGTTACCGCTGCGGCCACCGGTGAGCAACTAGGCTCGACTGTCGTGGCCACCACCAAAGTCGAACGCCTGATGAATCTGGTCATCTGTCTGCTGTCGACACGTCAGTTCCTGACCGCGGAGTGGATCCGCGAGAGCGTTGCCGGATACGACGACTCCACCAGCCACGAAGCGTTCAGCAGAATGTTCGAGCGAGACAAGAACGAACTGCGCGACCTCGGAGTCCCGTTGGAAACCGGTACCGCAACCAGATTCGGTGGCGTCGAGGGCTATCGCATCAATCGCGATGCCTACGAACTGCCCGACATCGACCTCACCAGCGAGGAATCGGCCGCCGTTGCGGTCGCCGTCAAACTGTGGGAATCGCCGGAGCTCACCTCCGCGGCACAGAGTGCGTTGCTCAAACTCCGAGCCGCCGGAATTCAGGTCGACCAGAACGAGTCCGCCGCAGCGGTGACCGCGGTTCCCGCACGCACCCGAGGCTCCGAACCCGCGCTGGGTGCCTTGCTGGCCGCGATCGACGACGGCAAGTCGGTACGGTTCCAACACCGCCCGTCGCTGACCGAGCCGTTCACCACTAGAACCGTCCAGCCGTGGGGTGTCGTGACGTTTCGCGGCCGCTGGTATCTGGTGGGACACGACGTGGACCGCGACGACACCCGCACGTTCCGACTGTCCCGAATCGGCGACGAGGTCAAGTCGTTCGGCACCCCGCAGAGCGTCCGCAAGCCCGACGGCGTCGATCTGCAGGACATCGTCCGTCGAGTGGCGGGCACGTCCTCGGTATCGGGCACGGCCCGGGTATGGCTACAGGACGGGAGGGCGCTGGAATTGCGCAGAATGGGAACGGTGGTCGGCGTGCAGAGTCTCGGCACCCGCAGCGGCACTGTCGTCGAGGTTCCCGTGCGGTCCTGGGATTGGGTCTCGCGGTTGATCGCCGGTCACGGCGCGGATGCGGTGGTGCTCGAACCCGCGGAACTGCGCGCCGACGTGATCTCCACCCTGCAGAAGGCGGCCGACGTGGAGAACGAGCGATGAGCGCACGACTGTCGGTTCGGCTGGCCAGGTTGCTCAACATGGTGCCGTTCTTCATGGCCAATCCCGGCTTGAGTGCCGAGGAGGCCGCGCGCGAGCTGGGGGTGTCGACGGCGACCCTGATGGCCGATCTCAATCAGCTCTGGATGTGCGGTCTGCCCGGCTACGGCCCGGGTGATCTCATCGATCTCTCCTTCTCCGAGGAGAGCATCGACGTGACGTTCTCGGCCGGAATCGATCGACCGCTACGCCTGACGTCGACCGAGGCGACGGCCCTGTTGGTTGCACTGCGGTCCCTGACCTCGATGCCCGGCATGGTCGATCCGTCCGCCGCTCAGCGCGCGATCGCGAAGATCGAGACCGCAGCGGGCTCGGCGGCGGCCAACGTGCCACTCTCGTCGGATCACGACGGCGCAGGTGCGGAAGAAGGCCCGGTCTCCGCCACCGTCCGATCTGCGCTGCGTCATCGGCACGCTCTGGAGCTGACCTACTATTCCGCATCGCGGGATGTCGTCACCGAGCGGACCGTCGACCCGATCAGGACTGTCGTCGTCGACGACAACAGCTATGTGCAGGCGTGGTGCCGAAGCGCCGAGGGAGTTCGGCTGTTCCGCTTCGACCGCATCGACTCGGCAACCGAACTCGACGAACCCGCCGCGCCGCCGGAATCGGTGCAGGACGAGGACGCCTTCGAGATCTTCAACGACGATCCCTCGCTGTCTCAGGCGCGGTTGAAGGTGTCGCCTGCCTTCACCTGGATCCTGGACTACTACCCGATGACCCAGGTCGCCGCGGATGCGGACGGGTCGATCGTGGTCACGATGCGGTTCGCGACGCTGCAGTGGATGACGCGATTGACCTTGGGCTTCGGTGGCGGCGTCACGGTACTGGCACCTGAATCCTTGGTGAACTCCGTCCGCGATCGAGCCCGCTCGGCCCTGGATGCGTACGCCGAGCTCGACGCCACCAGCGCGAACGGCACCGTCGCCACATGAACACGGGGCAAACCGGCACCCGCCGCTGCCGGAGGCGGCACCCGGGGTCGGGTACGCTCGGTTCATCTGATCTGTAGGAGGTTCGCATGGGATTCACCAGTCCTTGGCACTGGGCCATCGTTGCGGTGGTCGTCATCATTCTGTTCGGTTCCAAGAAGCTGCCCGAGGCTGCTCGCGGACTCGGCCGGTCGTTGCGCATCTTCAAGAGCGAGGTGAAGGAGATGCAGAACGACGGCAAGTCCGACACCGACACTGCGACGGCGCAGCAGCCGACCGCTCCCGCTCAGCTGCCCTCTCCCGCGCCGGTCGTGCAGCCGACCAGCGAGACCCAGCACGACGCCAAGTCTGCCTGAGCGCAAGGCCGCTCAGCACGCCTTCGGTGCCAGGTGGCACCGAAGGTTCACTGCTGTCGGTGACGGCCTATCGCCGTCGTCCGACCGAAGAAGGCTGACCGTAGAACACCATGCGCATTCCGTTCGATCCGCGGCGTAGCAAGCGCCGAGTCAATCCCGACGGCACGATGTCGTTGGTCGATCACCTGTACGAGCTGCGAACCCGGCTCCTGTGGTCGTTGGTTGCCGTCGCGCTGACGACTGCCTTCGGGTTCTTCTGGTACTCGCACACCATCCTCGGCGTCGAGAGCCTCGGCGACCTCCTACGGGGTCCCTACTGCACACTCGACCCCAGCCTGCGCGCGAACCTGAGCAACGACGACCAGTGTCGTCTGTTGGCGACCGGACCGTTCGATCAGTTCCTGTTGCGGTTCAAGGTCGCCTTCACTGCCGGTGTCGTCCTGGCCTGCCCCATCTGGCTGTATCAGATCTGGGCGTTCATCACCCCGGGCCTGTACGCCAACGAACGGCGACACGCTGTTTCGTTCGTCTCCGGAGCGGCCGCGCTGTTCGTCGCCGGAGCCGTCCTGGCCTACTACGTGGTCGCCAAGGGCCTGCACTTCTTGCTCTCCATCGGCGACAACGTGCAGATCACCGCCCTCAGCGGCGATCAGTACTTCGGATTCCTGATCAACCTCCTCATCATCTTCGGCGTCAGCTTCGAGATTCCGTTGCTGGTCGTCGCCCTGAACTTCGTCGGCGTACTCACCTACGAGCGACTCAAGGCGTGGCGTCGAGGTCTCATCTTCGGGCTGTTCGTCTTCGCGGCCATCGCAACTCCGGGGCAGGACCCGTTCTCGATGCTGGCATTGGCCTTGGCGTTGACGGTGCTCTTCGAAATGGCAGTGCAGATTGCGCGAATTCACGACAAGCGTAAGTTGCGCAAGAGAAGAGACGAATGGGGTGATGTGTCAGATGACGAAGCAACGCGCATCGACGGCGCAGGTTCGATCGAGTCACCGGATGCTGTCGCTCCGACACCGCCGTCCAACGGCTTCGGTACCGCGACCCGAGCACAGGCACAGTACGACGACACGATCTGACCTCGGTCGGACCGTCGGGTCGATCGCATGACCGAGACGGTTGTCGATACGGGGACAAGCCCCCGACCCACCCAGCTGCAACGCTTCTCGGCAGAGCTCGGCTTCCCCCTCGACCGGTTCCAGGTGGATGCCTGCACCGCCCTGGAGAACGGTCACGGTGTTCTGGTCTGTGCCCCCACCGGTGCGGGCAAGACCGTGATCGGCGAGTTCGCGGTGCACTTGGCGCTCGCCGCCGGACGTAAGTGCTTCTACACCACCCCGATCAAAGCTCTGAGCAACCAGAAGTTTGCCGAGCTGACCGCGCGGTACGGGCGTGACACGGTCGGGCTGCTGACCGGAGACTCGTCGATCAACCCCGATGCCCCCATCGTCATCATGACGACCGAAGTGCTGCGCAACATGCTCTACGCATCCTCGGACGCATTGCGGGGGCTCTCGCACGTCGTCATGGACGAGGTGCACTACCTCGCCGACCGATTCCGAGGCGCGGTGTGGGAGGAGGTCATCCTGCACCTGTCCGATGACGTTCGACTGGTCAGCCTGTCGGCAACGGTGAGCAACGCCGAGGAGTTCGGTGCCTGGATGAGCACGGTTCGCGGTGACACCTCGGTCGTGGTGGACGAGAACCGTCCGGTGCCCCTCTCGCAGCACATCATGGTGGGCCGCCGCTTGTTCGATCTGTTCGACACGCGCGCCCAGTCGGCGGACGGCAGTCAGAAGGTCGTCGTCGATCGGGAACTCGTGCGACACGTCAAACAACGTCAGTCCCTCGACTCGATGGACCGCTGGCACGCACCGCACAGCAGGGGCCGCGGCGGTCGCGCAGGCGGCGGAGGTCGCGGTGGCGGTCAGGGCAGCGGCGCGAACAACCGGCCACTTCCGCGACCCGATGTGATCGCCAAGCTCGACGAGGAGGGTCTGCTCCCGGCGATCACCTTCATCTTCAGCCGCGCCGGGTGCGACGGCGCTCTGACGCAGTGCATGCGTTCGCGGCTGGTGCTGACCACGCCCGAGCAGGCCGAGGAGATTCGGTACATCGTCGAGAAGCACACCTCGGAACTGCCGCGCGAGGACCTCGAAGTTCTGGGTTTCTGGGAGTGGCGCGACGCACTCGAGCGCGGATTCGCCGCCCACCACGCGGGGATGTTGCCGGTCTTTCGGCACACCGTCGAGGAGTTGTTCGTCAAGGGCCTCGTCCGCGCGGTGTTCGCCACCGAGACCCTGGCTCTGGGGATCAACATGCCGGCCCGAACCGTCGTGCTGGAGAAGCTGGTCAAGTTCAACGGCGAAACGCACGCCGAGTTGACGCCGGGGGAGTACACGCAGCTGACGGGCCGGGCCGGACGCCGCGGAATCGACGTCGAAGGACACGCCGTCGTGCTGTGGCAGCCGGGAACGGAGCCGACCGAGGTCGCGGGGTTGGCGTCGACCCGTACGTTCCCGCTGCGCAGTTCGTTCGCGCCTGCCTACAACATGTCGATCAACCTGATCGAACAGTTCGGCGCGGCCGATTCGCGTCTGCTGCTCGAACGGTCCTTCGCACAGTTCCAGGCCGACCGCTCCGTCGTGGGGATGGTGCGCGGTATCGAGAAGAACATGCAGACGTTGGAGGCGCTCGGTGCGCGGCTCGGCGGCCCCGACGGCGAGTATTTCGAGTACGCGCGGCTGCGCGAGCGACTGAAGGATCGCGAGAAGACCCTCGAACGCCAGAGCAGGTCCGATCGGCGGGACAAGGCCGTCGATTCGCTGCGTGCCCTGCGCCGCGGCGACGTGATCTCGGTGCCGACCGGTCGCCGCAGCGGCCTGGCCGTGGTGCTCGAGCCGGATGACGACCGAGCCGATCCGCGTCCGCTCGTGCTGACCGAGGACAAGTGGGCCGGCCGACTCTCGGCGGCGGACTTCCCTTCACCTGCAACACCTCTGGGCACCATGAGGCTTCCTCGTTTCGTCGACCATCGCACCGCGAAGACCCGGCGTGACCTGGCAACCGCCCTGGTCACCCGCGGAATCTCGCAGCCGTCGGACCGCATCCGACGCAAATCGACCGCAGCGGACGACAAGGAACTGGCCACGCTTCGACGAGCCATCCGCTCGCATCCGGTGCACGCGCGCCCCGACCGCGACGAGCTCGGCCGTACCGGTGAGCGGTACAACCGACTGGCGCGTGAGACCGAAACGATGCGCCAGAAGGTATCGGCCACGACGAATTCCCTCGCCCGGACGTTCGACCGCATCCTGGCGTTGCTCGCCGACCGCGGTTATGTGACGGCGGGCAAGGATCCGAAGGTCACCGACGACGGCGCAAGGCTCAGTCGGATCTATTCCGAGTCCGACCTCCTGGTCGCCGAGTGCTTGCGCGGCGGGCTGTGGCAGGGCCTTTCTCCGGCAGAATTGGCGGCGGTGGTCTCGGCGGTGGTCTACGAGTCCAGGTCGGAGGGTGACATCACTCCGCACGGTCCGACGGGTCCGATTCGACACGCGCTGACCGAAACGGTCCGGGTATGGCACGAGCTGCGGTCCGACGAAGTTCGGCACAAGCTTCCGCCGACGAGAGAACCCGATATGGGCTTCGTGAAGGCGATCTACAAGTGGGCGTCGAACCACTCGTTGGTCGATGCTCTCGTCACCGCGGGTGACAACGGCAAAGCACTGTCCGGCGGAGACTTCGTACGCTGGTGTCGGCAGGTGATCGACCTGTTGGATCAGGTTCGGCTCGCGGCCCCGGAGCCGGAACTGTCGCGAACTGCGGCGCGGGCGATCGCGGCTCTGCGCCGCGGCGTGGTCGCCGTCGATGCCGCATGACAGGAGAGAATCGGACTGCCGGGTCGGTACAGCGGAGAGTCGTACGGGCGGGATACTGTACCCCCGACGAATCCGAATCTTCAGTGGAGGCGAGATGAGCGGCCCATACGGTCCGACCGATCCGGACAACAGCTGGTCGCGCAAGCCCGATCAGCAGGACGGTGCCGCGAGAGACACGCCGGAGACGCAGCCTGGCGGTCCCTCCGCCGATCCACAGACTCCGACACCATCGGCGTGGGATCAGTACGGACAGCCGCCGGCCGCGCCGTACGGCGAACCCGATCGGAGTGCGTACGGGCAGAGCCCGCAGCAGCCCGGGGGGCAATACCCACAGGGGCAGTACCCGCAGGGTCAATACCCACAAGGTCAATACCCACAGGGTCAATACCCACAGGGTCAGTACCCACCTGCCGGCTATCCGCAGGGGCAATACCCCCAGGCTCCGAACGCACAGGGCGGCTACCCCCAGGGGCAGTACCCCCAAGGCCCGAACCCCACCGCGCAATACCCGGCCGGTCAGCAGTACGGCGCGCCCTATCCCGGTGCCGGTGCGCCTGCATCGGGCGATGCGGCGTACCAGAACCCCTACGCACCACAGCAATTCGGTAGTGGGCAGTACGGACCGGGTGCATACGGCCAGCAGCCACAGCAGCCCTTCAATCCCAATCAGCAGTATCCGAACCAGCAGTATCCGAACCAGCAGTACCCGAATCAGCAGGGGCCCGGGCAGGCCGGGTCCAAGTCGAAGAAGCCCCTGATCATCGCAGGTGCCGTCATCGCAGTGGTCGCAGTGATCGCGGTGGTGTCGTTCTTCGCCTTCGGTCGTACGACCACCCTCGACACTGCTGCGGCCGAGGAGGGTATTCGCACGGTCGTCACCGAGTCCTACGGTGCGTCCGACGTCTCCGGTGTGTCCTGCCCCCAGGACATCGAGGTCGAGGCCGGGACCAGTGTCGATTGCACCCTGACGGTCGACGGTGCGTTCAGGACGGTGACGTTGACCTTCCTCGACGACGACGCCAACTACGAGGTCTCCCTACCCAAGTAGACCGGCTCGGCCACTCGGGTCAGTTCTTCGACGCCGTGGCCGCCATCGCAGAGACGAGACGGTTGACGGCGTTCTCGATTCCGAGGGTCTCGGCGAGCGTGTTCAGTGCGTCGAGATCGTCGGGCTCGGCCGGAATCTCGTCGGACTTCGACAGGACGACATCGGCGTCGGTGACGACTCGGACGACGGGAAGTGCGGCGTCCAGGTAGTCGCTCGCATTGGCCAGCTTCGCCCGGATGCCTTTGGCCATGTCCGAGGACGGATCGAGTGCCGCAGCGCGCAGCGCAGCGACGGATTCGTAGTTCAGCATCAGCGTCGACGCCGTCTTCTCCCCGATTCCTTTGACGCCGGGCAGGCCGTCGGAGGCGTCGCCGCGCAGCAGGGCAAGTTCCGCGTACGCCTCGCCCGCTCGATGAAGTGGCACACCGTAGCGCTCGGAAACCAGTGCGGGATCGAACAATTCGGCTTTGGCCAACCCACGGCCCACGTACAGAACGCGCACCTCGTTCGGCTCGTCGGCGGCAACCTGAAGCAGGTCTCTGTCTCCACTGACCACGACCACGGGGTCCTGACGCTCGCGCGCTGCCAGGGTTCCCAGCACGTCGTCGGCTTCGAGACCTTCTGCGCCTGCGGTCGCGATCCCCAATGCGGCGAGCACATCCATGATCATGTCCACCTGTGGTGTCAGTGTCTCCGGCACCTCTTCGCTCTCGGCGACCTCCGGCGCGGCCTCGGCAACCCGATGCGCCTTGTAGGACGGCACCAGGTCGACGCGAAACTGCGGCCGCCAGTCGAGATCGAGGCACACCGCCAGTCGGCTGGGTTCGGTGCGCGCGATCAACGCCGAAATCATGTCGAGGAAGCCTCGGACGGCATTGACGGGTCGGCCATCGGGGGCCGTAATCGACTCGGGCAGTGCGTAGTAGGCCCTGAACCACAGGCTCGCGCCGTCGAGGAGCAGCAGCGGCGACTTTCCGGGGGCGGTCATGGGGCTCATCTTGCCAAACGGCACTAGCCTGGTGGGATGAGTGTCGATTCTTCGGTCAGTTCCTCACGTTTCTCCAGCGATGTCTACGCGTCCAGACTCGCCCGCGCGGCTCGCCTGACGTCGGAAGCAGGCTTGGATGCCCTGTTGATCACCCCGGGTCCGGATCTGCAGTACCTGATCGGATCGAAGGCCAGTTCGTTCGAGCGTCTCATCGCTCTGGTCGTTCCCGCGGACGGCAGCACCCCCACGGTCGTGGTTCCTCGGCTCGAGCTCGCCGCACTGGGCGATTCCGCGGCGCAAGAGCTGTCTCTGACGCTCGTCGACTGGGTCGACGGTGTGGATCCGTACGCACTGGTGGCATCGGCAGTTCCCGGTGGAACGAGCACAGCCGTCGCCGACGCCATGCCCGCCCTACATTTCGTGCCGCTGGCGGGTGTCTTCGGCACGGTCCCGGTGCTGGCCACCGACGTGCTTCGCGAACTCCGAATGGTCAAGGATGCGGCCGAGATCGACGCGTTGCGGCGCGCTGGGCACGCCATCGACCGCGTGCACGCCCGGATGGGTGAATGGCTTCGAGTGGGCCGCACGGAAGCGCAGATCGCCGCGGACATCGCGGCCGCGATCGTCGAAGAAGGCCATACAGCACCTGAATTCATCATCGTCGGGTCCGGGCCTCACGGCGCCGATCCGCACCACGAGGTCTCCGATCGAGTCGTCGAGGCGGGCGACATCGTGGTGATCGACATCGGGGGACCTGTCGCACCGGGATACAACTCCGACTCGACCCGCACCTACAGTCTCGGCGAGCCCTCGGCGGAGATCGCCGAGCAGTACGCGGTACTCGAGCGGGCCCAGCAGGCAGCTGTCGATGCGGTGGTGCCCGGTGTCACGGCGCAGTCCATCGATGCGGCCGCCCGCGACGTCCTGGTCGACGCCGGTCTGGGCGAGGCGTTCCTGCACCGCACCGGTCACGGGATCGGCCTGTCGGTACACGAAGAGCCGTACATCGTTGCGGGAAACGACATCACGCTCACCGAGGGGATGGCGTTCAGCATCGAGCCGGGAATCTACTTCCGCGGACAGTGGGGTGCACGCATCGAGGACATCGTCGTGGTCACCGCAGACGGGTGCGAGTCGGTCAACCTCAGGCCGCACGGTCTGGCCGTCCTGCCGGTGTGATGCCACCGGGCGAGGCCGAGTTCGTCTCGGTCGTTCGATCCAATCCTGCTGTCGACGAGATACTTCGACGCGCTCCTGAGCTCGGGCTCCCCGGCTGGTATCTGACAGCGGGTGGCCTCTTCCAGACGGTGTGGAACCACCTGGCCGGTCGGGACCTGCGTGCGGGAATTCGGGACTACGACTTCTTCTACTTCGACGACTCCGATCTGTCCTACGATGCGGAGAACGAGGTGATCGAGCGCGTGGATTCGGTGTTCGCCGACCTCGGTGTGGACATCGAAGTACGCAACGAGGCGCGCGTACACCTGTGGTACGAGGAGCATTTCGGCACTGCGATCGCACCGTACCGAAGTACCGAGGATGCGATCGATCACTTCGTCTCCACCACGTGCTGCTTCGGCATCACCACCGACCGGGGCGGAACGGATGTCGTGTACGCACCGCACGGATTCGACGATCTCTTCGCGGGGATCGTGCGGCCGAACCCGCGGTTGCCGATGCAGCACGTGTACGAGGCCAAGGCGGCCCGGTGGACGACCGAGTGGCCGAACCTCACCGTTCTGCCGTGGCCGTGAGGGCCGTGGTGACGGCTCGTTACCGGTTGAGCAGCGAACGGCTACCCAGTACCCGCTGCACCTGAATCTCGATGACGACCCGGGTGGGGTTCTCTCTCGGTACGCGATAGCGCTGCGCATAGCGGTTCTCCGCATCGACGACCGACTCTCGATCGTTCCGGACCGACGCGGGCCCCTCCAACGTCAGCCAGCGAGCGCCGTCGATCTGAGTGACGGCGGCATAGGCACCCCGTCCGGCGTTGATGGCCTTCTGCGACACGTCGTTGGTGATGACCCGGGCAATCTGCGCGTCGCCGTCGTAGGTGAAGCCGACGGCCACGACGTGCGGGGTTCCGTCCGTGCGCAGTGTCGTCAGAGTGGCAAGGTGCCTCTCGGTGAGGAATTCGATTGCGTCGTCGGTGAGTGAAGTCGCGTCAGCGGGTTGTGCGGCCATAACCCGACTGTAGTGAACGGTGTTCGATCGGCAAGACTGGTCGGCGTGAGCAGACGAGCAGAACCCGCCGCCGGAACGCTGTTGCTGTTGGGCGGGCGCAGCGAGATCGGACTCGAGGTCGCTACCCGACTCGCCTCGGGGCGAACTGTCGTACTGGCAGCTCGGCGCAGCACCGACCTCGATGCTCAGCAACGACGAGTGCAGCGTGCAGGTGCGGACGCCGTGCACACCGTCGAGTTCGATGCGAACGCGATGGACACTCACGCCGAGCTCATGAGCCGGGTTGCCGAGCGATACGGCCCGATCGGGATCGTGGTGCTGGCGTTCGGGATCCTCGGGGATCAAGCGCGGGCCGAGGACGATGCGCAGCATGCTCTCGACGTCATCACCACCGACTTCCTGGCTCAGGTTTCGGTGCTGACGCACGCTTCGAAGCTGCTCCGAGCCCAGGGGAGCGGCGACCTGGTCGTGTTCTCGTCGGTCGCGGGTGTGCGCGTGCGACGCGCCAACTACGTGTACGGATCGGCAAAGGCCGGTCTCGACGGGTTCGCCAGCGGACTGAGCGACTCACTGCACGGCAGCGGAGTGCATCTGCTACTCGTTCGTCCCGGATTCGTCATCGGTTCCATGACCGAGGGGATGACACCCGCGCCCATGTCGAGTACGCCGGATCAGGTCGCCGACGGCGTTGTCACGGCGCTGGGCAAGCGTCGGGCCAGCGTGTGGATCCCCGGCACTCTGAGACCGGTGTTCTTCGCCATGCGCCTACTGCCGCAATGGCTCTGGCGCAGGATGCCGCGCTGATGGTGGCGCCCGTGCCCACTCCGATCGTGGTCGTGGGAATCGGTGCGGACGGCTGGGATGGACTGCCTCTTGCTTCCCGCACGGCCGTCGAGCAAGCAGATGTGGTGTTCGGTTCGGCCCGCCAGGTCGCGGGGGTGCGGGAGCACTGCACCGAGAGCAGGACATGGCCCAGTCCGTTGGTGCCGAATCTGCGGCCGATGATCGACGCCTGTGCAGGTTCGCGCGTGTGTGTGCTGGCCAGCGGGGATCCGATGTTCCACGGCATCGGGGTGACGCTGGCGCGAGAGTTCGGTGCCGAGCGACTACGCGTTCACCCGGCACCGTCCTCCGTGTCGTTGGCATGCGCGCGACTGGGCTGGGCACTGCAGGACACCCTGACGGTGTCTCTGGTGAACACCCCGGCCGAGACGGTGTTGCCCGAGTTGGCCGACGGGCGTCGGATACTGGTGTTGAGTCGGGGCAGCAGCACACCGAGAGAGATCGCGGCAGTGTTGTGCGCCAACGGCTTCGGATCGAGCGACATGACGGTCCTCGAACAGCTCGGCGGACCGGCCGAGCGGGTCGCCGGCGGAATCGCCCGCGAGTCGACGTTCGAGGGCATCGACCCGCTCAATGTCGTTGCGGTGCTGTGTGTCCGAGATCCCGACGCGTCCCGCCACACCCGCATTCCCGGCCTGGCCGATTCCGCGTACACCGGAGACGGTCAGATGACCAAGCGGGAGGTTCGAGCGCTCACGCTCAGCGCATTGGCACCGGCACCCGGAGAGTTGCTGTGGGACATCGGGGGCGGATCGGGAACCATTGCCATCGAATGGATGCGGACCGACCGATTTTGTCGCGCAGTGACGTTCGAGAGCTCGCCGGCGCGCCGTGAGCAGATCGAGAGCAACGCACTGCACCTGGGAGTTCCAAGCCTCGTGGTGCACCGCGGCGCCCCGGAGAGCTTCCCGGCTGTCTCTGACGAGGACGCCGTACCGGACGCGGTGTTCATCGGCGGTGGGTTGACCGGTGCCGACATGCTCGAGGCGTGCTGGGGCGCGGTGCGCACCGGCGGACGGGTGGTAGCGAATTCGGTGACCGCCGAATCGGATTCGCTGTTGCTGACCGCCGCGGCGAAGTACGGCGGAGAGCTCCGCAGGTTCCAGATCTATCGCGGTGAACCGCTGGGCGCGTTCACGACGTGGAGACCACAGCTGCCGGTCACCCAATGGAGCGCTGTCAAACTGTGAAGGTCCTGATTCTCGGTGGTACGACGGAGTCGCGGGCACTCGCGGCAGCCATGGACACGGTGCAGGGGATCGAGACGATCACCTCGCTGGCGGGTCGGGTCGCCGAGCCGATACTTCCCGTCGGACAGACGCGGATCGGGGGCTTCGGCGGGCCGGACGCCCTGGCAGTGTGGCTGCGAGACAACGCAATCGACGTGGTGGTCGACGCGACACACCCGTTCGCCTCCACCATCGGGGCACACGCCGAGCAGGCCACCAGGGCAACGTCGGTCGCGCTCCTGGTGCTGACGCGGCCATCATGGACCGCGGGCGTGGGTGATCGGTGGACCTCGGTTGCGTCGTTGCCCGACGCGGCGTCGGCGATCACCTCCGGCAGCAGGGTGTTCCTCACGACAGGCAGGCAGGGCGTTCACCATTTCGCGCGCGTCGAGCACTCGTGGTTTCTGGTCAGGGCGATCGACCCGCCGACCGGCCCGGTGCCGCCGCACATGACGCTGCACCTGAGCCGTGGGCCCTTCGATGTCGACCACGAGTCGATGATGCTCGCGGACAACCGAATCGATCTGTTGATCACCAAGAACAGCGGCGGTGACATGACGCGAGCCAAGCTCGATGCCGCCCGAGCTGCATCGATTCCGGTGATCGTGGTCGACCGTCCTGCGCGAACCGGCTCGGCACCGACGGTGTTCGACATCGCAGCCGCCGTGGACTGGCTGACGAAACGACTACGCTCCACCCTCTGACGGGTACCGGCGGGAGGTGAACACCTTCGGCCCGCTTCCTGTGTCGACCACCGTCGTCATCGATGATCCGATGATGAGAAGGCATCGCATGTCGATCGACTCCGGGTCGAGTTCGCCGAGCGTCACGGTGCGAACGGATTCCTGCGCGCTGCCCACTGCGCGTCCGATGACCACGGGGGTCTGCGGCGAACGATGCTCGAGCAGAATCTCTTTCATGGCCGCAACCTGCCAGGTGCGCGATTTCGACGCCGGGTTGTAGATCGCGATCGCCATGTCGGCTCCGGCGACCGCCGATAGCCGCGCTGCGACGACGTCCCAGGGCTTGAGGCGGTCGGAGAGCGAGACGACGGCGTAGTCGTGGCCGAGTGGTGCGCCCACTCGACTGGCGACGGCGTTGGCGGCCGTCATTCCGGGCACCACCCGTACCGGTACCGAGTTCCACTGCTGCTCGGCTGCCACTTCGATCACGGCGGTCGCCATCGCGAACACCCCCGGATCGCCCGAGGAGACCACGGCTACTCGGCGGCCCTGCTTGGCGAGATCGAGCGCGAAGGCGGCACGTTCGGATTCGACCTTGTTGTCGCTTGCGTGCCGAATCTGCCCGGGCCTCGGAGGTACCCGATCGATGTAGGTGACGTAGCCCACGAGATCGGTGGCGGCGGCCAGTTCTGCGCGCACCTCGTCGGTCGTCCATGCGTCGTCGCCGGGACCGAGGCCGACGACGACCACTTCTCCACTGTCGGTGGGCATTTCGGCTCTGTTGGACGGGCTCGGCACGACGATCATCGAGAAGTAGGGCACGTTGTCGGCGTCTGCGGCGTCGAGTACTCGCTGCTGGGGCGTGCTGGCGCGTTCGACGTAGCGCGCCTCGTCGAGTCGGCCGGAACGCTCCAGGGCCTCGAGTACGGTGGGGTAGGTCCGGCCCAGTTTCATGATGACGGCTGCGTCGGTGCCGCGCAGCCGGCGCGTGAGTTCGTCCGCGGGCAGCGTGCCGGGCAGCACGGTGAACACCTCGTCTCGCTCCACGAGCGGAGTTGCCAGCGCGGCCGAGGCGGCACTGACCGACGTCACGCCGGGCACGATCTCGACCTCGAAGCGGTCGGCCAACCGTTTGTGCATGTGCATGTACGAGCTGTAGAACAGCGGATCACCCTCGGCGAGAAGCACTACGGAGCGTCCCGCGTCCAGATGGGCCGCCAACCGTGCGGCAGCGGATTCGTAGAATTCGTCGATCGCACCCTGATACCCACCGGGGTGCGCCGTGGTCTCGGTGGTCACCGGATAGACCAGATGTTCCTCGAGCTGCCCGTCCCGCATGTACCCGGCCGCCAGTCCACGAGAGATGCTGCGACCGTGCTGTGCACTGTGGAAGGCGACCACATCGGCCTCGGCGATCACGCGAGCCGCCTTGACGGTCAACAACTCCGGGTCGCCCGGGCCGACGCCGACTCCCCACAGTTTTCCGGTGCTGGTCATTCTTGCTCGCTCGCAATGGCATTGACCGCAGCGACGGTGATCGGACTACCACCACGTCTACCTCGAACGACGAGATACTCGACGCCGAGGTCGGCTGCGATCAGATCTTCTTTCGACTCCGCTGCGCCGATGAATCCCACCGGGCCGCCGACGATGGCTGCTGGCTTCGGAGCCCCGGCCGCGAGCATCTCCATCAGGTGAAACAGAGCGGTCGGCGCGTTTCCGATCGCAACGACGGCACCGCCGAGCTTGTCGCCCCACAACTCCAGCGCGGCAGCGGTTCTCGTGGTCCCCATACTCCGAGCCAAGTCCGGCACCCGAGGATCGGACAGCGTGCACAGCACCTCGTTGTCGGCCGGAAGACGGCGACGAGTGATGCCGGCGGCGACCATGTTGGCGTCGCACAGGATCGGCGCTCCCGAGTTCAGTGCCGCGCGAGCGGAGGTCACGACCGCTGGGGTGTAGCCGATGGTCTCGGTCAGATCGATCTCGCCGACCGCGTGAATCATGCGCACGACGACCTGGGCAACGTCCGGCGCGAACCGAGACAGATCTGCTTCGGCTCGGATGGTCGCGAACGATTGTCGGTAGATCTCCGCGCCGTCGCGGACGTAGTCGTGCATGCGTTTCACGATAGGGGAGAGGGGCCCCTCAGCAGAAAGCCGGTCGCACCTCCGGCCGAGGCACCCACTCAGGACACGCGGTAGCCGATTCCCGTCGCGATCACGTCGGTCACCTCGCCCTTGGGCCGGCCGCAACGCCGTTCGCACCCGGACCAGTGTTGCCGCTCGTCGCGCGGAGTCATTCGAGCATCGACTGCCGCGGAGAGGTCGGCTCGCACGTCGGCCATCGACTTCTCGCACCCCGGCGATCCGGTGCAGGCGCTCACTCGAATCCACGGTGATGCCGCGTCGAAGATCAGTCCCATCGGGGCGAGCACGCGGACGACCTGTTCGGCCGGTTCCTCGTCCAGATCACACACGATCAGCGATCGCCACGGGGTCATGATCAGCGGGCGGTCGATGGCCGCGAGGAATTCGGCGAGCCGCGCCCCGAGTACACCGTTGGCCAATCCGGCGGCCAACGCCACCAGGCCGTCGTCCTGGTCGAGCCATCCGATCGGTGGCACCTCCACGGGTGCGGGCATCGGTAGGATGGGGCCGGCCGAGAGCCCGAGACGGTCGACGATCTGTGCCGGTCCATCGTCCAATTCGGCCACCCGCCACTGGGACTGCCGCAGTTCCACGAAGGTGCCCGCGCAGTTCAGCAGCGTCGGCACGACGCTGTCGCGGTCCACGCGAACGCCGCTGTCCCGGCCCGCCAGCAGCACCGCGTAGGACCCGTCGGACTGGGCGTAGGCACCGAAATCCGGTTCGAGGCCGCACAGGTCGCCTCGGCCGTCGTCGAGCGCGAAGAGCGTCCGACCCGGCAGTTCGGCCAGATCGGGCCGCGCACACAGGCCCTCGTCGAGCGCACCGACCAGCGCGCGCACATCGGTGAGGCCGCCCACCCGGCCCGATAGGGGCGAAGCGAGGATGTTGCGCACTCGCTCGTGAGTCGGGGACGGAAGCAACCCTGCGTCGGCCAACCTGGTCGCGAAGCCGTCCGGGTCCGACACCGCACGCACCTGGATATTGCCCCGCGAGGTCAGTTCCAGCGTGCCGTCACCCAGCTCCGAAGCGGCCTGCGCCAGTACCTGCATCTGCCCCGGCAACACGACGCCGCCCGGCAGCCGAACTCGTGCCAGCGGCCCGTCCGCGGCCAGATGGGTCGTCAGGGCTCCAGGGCAGCCGTCGGGCACCGACCTCTCTGGCGAACTCATGGTCACCAGGCTACAAGCGCAACGGGTGGCCCGATTCCACGCTCGCCCCGGTAGCATTCGATGTTCACGGCTCCGGCCGAGAGGAAACCGGCGAAAATCCGGTACGGTCGCGCCACTGTGATGGCCTTCGGTCCTACGGGACGGGGCAGGAGTCAGACCCTCTCGCCGACGAGTCGAAGAGAAGTTTTCACCGATCGTTCGAACTACCGAAGTCAGGGGCGCGAAACCCCCGAGGAGGGCGTTACCCGTGTTCTTGTTGCTGTCCACGTCGGACACCGATCTGCTCAGCGCCCGTGCCAGTGGAGCCGACTTCACCTGGGGCAACCCTTCCCGGCTGCTCGCCGAGGACATTCCGGCGATGGCAGAGTCGGCCGAGTTGATCATCGTGCGCATCCTGGGATCGAGGCGCTCGTGGGAGTCGGGCATCGACGCGGTTCTCGCGACCGGACTGCCGGTCGTCGTGCTCGGCGGTGAGCAGGCACCCGACGCGGACCTGATGGAAATCTCGACAGTGCCCGCCAACGTTGCTGCGCAAGCGCACAACTACTTGGCCGAGGGCGGATCCGACAACCTCCGTCAGCTGTACAACTTTCTCTCCGACACCGTGTTGCTGACCGGCCACGGTTTCGACGCTCCACGGCACCTGCCCACTTGGGGCCACCTCGACCGGCACGCCGCTCCGCAGTCCGCCGGTCCGACGGTGGCGATCCTGTACTACCGCGCCCAGCATCTGGCCGGAAACACCACGTACATCGATGCTCTCTCCACCGCAGTGGAGAACGCCGGAGCCACCGCGCTCCCGATCTACTGCGCGTCGCTGCGCACCGCGGAAGCCGACCTGCTCGACACTCTGAAGTCGGCGGACGCCCTGATCGTGACCGTGCTGGCCGCCGGAGGCACCAAACCGGCCGGAGCGTCGGCCGGTGGGGATGACGAAGCCTGGGACGTCGCCGAGCTGGCCGCGCTCGATGTGCCGATCCTGCAGGGTCTGTGCCTGACGAGTTCCCGCGCGACGTGGGCCGAGAACGACGACGGACTACCCCCCCTGGACGTGGCAACGCAGGTCGCGGTACCGGAATTCGACGGCCGGCTCATCACCGTCCCGTTCTCGTTCAAGGAGATCGACGACGACGGCTTGACCACGTACGTCCCGGACCACGAGCGCGCCGCTCGGGTGGCAGGCATCGCCGTACGACACGCGCGGCTGCGCCACATTCCGGCTGCCGATCGCCGTATCGCCCTGATGTTCTCGGCCTATCCCACCAAGCATGCGCGGATCGGCAACGCCGTCGGCCTCGACACTCCGGCAAGCGCGATCGCGTTGATGTCGGACATGCGCACCGCGGGCTACGACCTCGGACCGCTGGACGGCCCGGATTCTGTGCCGGGTCTGGCTGCTCGCGACGGTGACGCGCTCATCCATGCGCTGATCGCCCGCGGCGGCCAGGACCCCAACTGGCTCACCGACGCCCAGCTCGAGGGCAATCCCATTCGCATCTCGGCCGCGCAGTACGGCCGGTGGTTCGAGCAGCTTCCCGCAGATCTGCGAGATGGCGTCGTCGAGCACTGGGGCCCGGCACCGGGCGATCTCTACGTCGATCGGTCTGCCGATCCGAACGGTGAAATCGTCATCGCTGCCATGCAATTCGGCAACGTGGTGATCATGGTGCAACCGCCGCGCGGATTCGGCGAGAAGCCGGTTGCGATCTATCACGATCCGGACCTGCCGCCGAGCCATCACTACCTGGCGGCGTACCGGTGGATCTCGGCCACGAAGGCCGACGGCGGCTTCGGTGCGGACGCCATGGTTCACCTGGGCAAGCACGGCAACCTGGAATGGCTGCCGGGCAAGACACTCGGTATGTCCGCTTCCTGCGGAACCGATGCGGCTCTGGGAGATCTGCCGCTGATCTATCCGTTCCTCGTCAACGACCCGGGGGAGGGCACGCAGGCCAAGCGCCGAGCGCATGCAACTCTCGTCGATCACCTGATTCCGCCGATGGCGCGCGCGGAGAGCTACGGCGACATCTCTCGGCTCGAACAATTGCTCGACGAGCACGCGAACATCTCGGCACTCGACCCGGCCAAGCTGCCTGCGATCCGCCAGCAGATCTGGACCCTGATGACGGCCGCGCAGATGCACAAGGACCTCGGGCTCGAGGAGCGACCCGACGAGGAAGTGTTCGACGACATGCTGCTCAATGTCGACGGGTGGCTGTGCGAGATCAAGGACGTGCAGATCCGCGACGGGCTGCACATCCTGGGCCAGGAACCCGTCGGAGACGCCGAGGTCGAACTGGTGCTCGCGATGCTCCGGGCCCGGCAGATGTGGGGCGGGGAGCAGACTGTCCCCGGTCTGCGAGAGGCACTGGGACTCAGCGAGGACGGCGACGAGGACCGTACCCGCGTCGACAGCATCGAGGCCGTGGCCCACGGATTGGTCGCGGCGATGCAGGCAGCGCAGTGGGATCCCGCAGCGGCCGCGCGGGTGGCGGGCGAACACGGCAGCGTGGTTGCACAGATTCTCGAATTCGCAGCAGCCGAGGTCGTTCCGCGTCTGCGCGGCACCTCGCGTGAGATCGCCCAGGTACTGCACGCACTCGACGGCGGTTTCATCGCGGCGGGGCCGAGCGGTTCACCGTTGCGCGGGCTGATCAACGTGCTGCCCACCGGCCGCAACTTCTACTCCGTCGATCCGAAGGCCGTGCCGTCGAAGTTGGCATGGGAGACCGGGCAGGCGATGGCGGAGTCGCTGCTCGCTCGCTACCGCCAGGATCACGGGGAGTGGCCGAAATCCGTCGGGCTGTCGGTGTGGGGCACATCGGCCATGCGGACCTCCGGGGATGACATCGCCGAGGTGTTCGCCCTGCTGGGAGTCTCGCCGGTGTGGGACGAGGCGTCGCGCAGGGTGACGCGGCTCCAGGTGATCGACCTCGACGAGCTCGGCCGTCCCCGCATCGACGTGACGGTCCGCATCAGTGGATTCTTCCGCGACGCGTTCCCCCACGTGCTCGCACTGCTCGACGATGCGGTCCGGATGGTCGCCGCATTGGACGAGCCGGCCGATCAGAACTACGTGCGAGCGCATGCGCAGGCCGATCTCGCCGAGCACGGTGACGAACGACGTTCCACCACGCGCATTTTCGGATCGAAGCCGGGCACGTACGGTGCCGGTCTGCTGCAGCTGATCGACAGCAAGACCTGGCGCAGCGACGACGATCTGGCGCAGGTTTACACCACCTGGGGCGGCTTCGCGTACGGCCGCGGTCTCGACGGCGTTCCCGCCTCGGACGACATGCGCACCGCCTACAAGCGGATCGCCGTTGCCGCCAAGAACACCGATACGCGTGAGCACGACATCGCCGACTCCGACGACTACTTCCAGTACCACGGCGGCATGGTCGCAACCGTGCGTGCGTTGACCGGGAAGTCGCCCGAGGCGTACATCGGTGACAGCACACGCCCGGAATCGGTTCGCACGCGCACGCTCTCGGAAGAGACCGCGAGGGTGTTCCGCGCCCGCGTGGTGAACCCGCGGTGGCTCGAAGCAATGCGCAGGCACGGCTACAAGGGCGCTTTCGAGATGGCAGCGACCGTGGACTACCTGTTCGGCTACGACGCGACGACCGACGTGGTGCAGGACTGGATGTACGAGAAGCTGGCCGAAACGTACGTGCTCGACGAGCAGAACAAGAAGTTCATGCAACAGTCCAATCCGTGGGCGCTGCACGGTATCGCCGAGCGGCTGCTCGAAGCGGCCGAGCGAAAGATGTGGGCCGAGCCGGACAAGCAGGTTCTCGACGGTTTGCGCCAGGTGTATCTCGAAACCGAGGGCGAGCTCGAAGGGGAGTAGCGACGTACTCTGAGCGGTATGGCTGCCACCTTCGAAGACATTGCCAAGGGCAAGTACGTACTGCTGACGACGTTCAAGAAGGACGGCACCGGGGTGCCGACCCCGCTGTGGGGTGCCCTCGACGGGGATCGGCTGCTGGTCTGGACGGTGGCCGATTCGTGGAAGGTCAAACGGATACGCCGCAACCCGGCAGTCACCCTGGCACCGTGCGACATGCGCGGTACCCCCCAGGGCGACGCGGTCGACGCGCGGGCCGAGATACTCGACGCGGCCGAGACGGAGAAGGCCCGCTCGGCGATAGCGTCGAAGTACGGCATCATCGGCTGGCTCACGGTCAAGGGAAGCGTGCTGCGCCGGGGCAAGAGCGGCTCCATCGGGCTGGCGATCACCGCGGCCTGAGTCGCGATCGGTGCCATCGATTGCATGCGCGGTTCCGAATGCTTCGTGAGGCAGCTTCCCCTGCTGTCGGAATGGAGCACCACGTGCCTATCGCAGTGACCGATTACAACCATGTTCGCCTCACCGTCAGCGACATCGACCGGTCCCGGTCGTTCTACGACTCGGTGTTCGGCTTCGACGTCGCGTACGCCTGGGATCCCGACGCGGACGAAGAGACCAAGAAGGCCCTGTGGTTCCTCTTCGGCGGCGTCATCTACAAATTCGGTGGCGGTCTGCTCGGTCTGCGCCCGGTCGCGCCGAGCGACGACACGTTCGCCGAGGACCGCTGCGGGCTCGATCACCTCAGTTTCACCGTCGACACCCGCGCCGCGCTCGAGGACGCCGTGAAGACACTCGACGAGTTGGGCATCGCGCACGAGGGCATCAAGGACGCAGGGCCCGGACTGTCCATCCTGGAGTTCCGCGACCCCGACAACATCGCTCTCGAGCTCTCCGGCCCCGACAAGTAGGCCGAGCCACGGCGCCCTACTGAGCGGCGCTCACCGAGGACATGTGGAAGTCGGGGATGCGTAGCGGCGGCATCGCCGTGCGAGTGAACCAGTCCTTCCACTCGCGCGGAAGTGTCGCCTCCGTTGCGCCCGCCTCGGTGACGCGTCGCAACAGGTCGAGTGGGCTCTCGTTGAAGCGAAAGTTGTTCACCGCTCCGGTGATTCGACCGTTCTCGATGGCGTAGACGCCGTCTCTGGTCAGCCCGGTGAGCAGCAGCGAGGTGGGATCGACCTCTCGGATGTACCAGAGCGTGGTCAGCAGCAGTCCGCGCTCGGTTGCGGCGACCATCTCGTCGAGCCGGATGTCGGTGCCGCCGGTCATGACGAGATTGTTGCCCGGGACCGCGACGGGTGCGTCGAATTTCTGCGCTGCTGCGCGCGGGTAGGACAGGGCCGCCACCGAACCGTCGCGAACCCAGTCGACACGCTCGATGTCCATGCCGTTGTCGAACACCGATACCGAATCACTCGACGACCCGGCGACCACGAACGGCGCATACTCGAGTCCGGATACGCGTGGATCGGAGTACAACGTCAGTGGCAGGTCGGTGAGTTTTTCGCCGACGCGCGTTCCCCCGGCCCGCGAGAGTGCGGTGCGGCCCTCCTGTGCTCCGCGGCCCTCCATGGTCCACATCAGGTAGATCATCAGATCGGCCACCGCCGACGGGGGCAGGAGAGTCTGGTAGCGACCGGCGGGCAGTTCGACGGTGTTCCGGGCCCAGCCGAGTCGGGTGGACAGCTCGGCCAACATGGTTCCGGCCGAGACGTCCTGGAAGTCGGTGGTTCCGGTGCCCACCCAGGCGCTCGCACCGGATCGCTTGCCGTTGATCTCGACCGATCCGGTGGGCTGCGTGAACGTACGACGCACACCGGTGGAGGTTCCGAGCCAGACGTTGTCGACGGTGTGCTGCGCGAATCCGTACAGTGTGTCGTCGCCATCGAAACCGACATTCAATTCTGTTGCCAGCGAACCGAACACGTCGATCGACGTGTGCGCCGCCGTGCGGTCCCAGTTCTCCGAGCCGGAGGCAGCACCGACCGAATCCGGAGGCAGCAGCGGCATCGCGTCCTCGGCAGGCTCTGCCGATCGCGCTGCCGCTTCGCTCGCCCGAACCACTGCCGCGATGTCCTCGGGGTCGACACTCGTCGACGACACGGTGCCCACTCGAACGGTGTCGGCCCCGCGCACGATCGAGATGACCTCCCACCGCCGCGAGGTGGCAATTCCGTTGGTGGTCATGGAGTTTCCGGCCCACCGCAGAGTCGCGTCGCTGGAGTCGGTGACGATCACGATGGTGTCGTCGACACTCGCGCAGGCGAGTGCACGTTCGATCACGAGCTGCGGCGCGATCATCGACCTGCCTCCGATCGGGTGTTGAGGACGTTGACGCCGCGGAACAGCGCGACGGGGCAGCCGTGGCTGACGGCGGCCACCTGCCCGGGTTGGGCCTTGCCGCAGTTGAATGCGCCGCCGAGTCGCCACGTGGACGGTCCGCCGAGCAGTTCCATCGAGCCCCAGAATTCGGTGGTCGTCGCCTGGTACGCCACATCACGCACCTGGCCGTCGAGCACACCGTTGCGGATTCGGTAGAAGCGTTGGCCGGTGAACTGGAAGTTGTAGCGTTGCATGTCGATCGACCAGGATTTGTCGCCGACGACGTAGATGCCGTCCTCCACCTCACCGATGACGTCGGCGGTGGATCGATCGGTGTCGGGGTCGGCCTGCAGCGACACGTTCGCCATGCGCTGGATCGGAACGTGATGCGGGGAATCGGCGTACGAGCACCCGTTGGACCGTTCGAGACCGAGTTTCGGGGCGAACACTCGATCGAGTTGGTATCCGACGAGTGTCCCGTCGCGGACCAGGTCCCATCTCTGCGAGGCCACTCCGTCGTCGTCCCAGCCGATGCTGGCCAGGCCGTTGACCTCGGTTCGGTCGGCGGTGACGTGCATGATGGGCGATCCGTAGCGCAATGTACCCAGCTGGTCCGGGGTCGCGAACGAGGTGCCGGCGTAGGCGGCCTCGTAGCCGATGGCCCGATCGTATTCCGTTGCGTGCCCGATCGATTCGTGAATGGTGAGCCACAGGTTGGTCGGATCGATGACGAGATCGGTCGGGCCTGCCACGACGGACGGCGCCTTCACCTTCTCGGCCAACCATTCGGGGATACGGGCCAGCTCGTCGGCCCAGTCCCACGTGCTGTGCTCACCCAGGTACTCCCAGCCTCGTCCGACGGGGGGCGCGAGGGTGCGCATGGTCTCGAACGCACCGGCGGATCGATCCACCGTGGTGGCCTCGAACTGTGGATGGAGTCGCACCCGCTGCTGAGTGATGCTGCTACCGGCCAGATCCGCGTAGAACGACTGTTCCTTGACCTGCAGAACCGAAGCGGTGACGTGGTCGACGCCGTCCGACGCGGCCAGCCGGGACGAGTACTCCGCCAGCAGTGCCACCTTCTCGGCGGTGGGTACCTCGAACGGGTCGATGTCGTACTCCGACACCCACATTGCATTCGAGTACACCGGCTCGGAAGCGAGTTCCACGCGTTCGCGATTGAGTGCGCGCAGCGCTGTGGCCACCTCGACTGCACTCCGGGCCGTGGCTGCGGCTGCGTCGGTGCCGAGTTCGGCGTGCGATGCGAAACCCCAGGTCCCGTCGACCACGACCCGCACGGCGAGACCGATCTCCCCGGCGTCGATTGCGGATTGAACGGAGCCGTCGCGCAGCGAGATCGACTGAGTCGTCAAGCGCTGCACGCGAACATCGGCGTGCGTTGCGCCGGCCGAGCGGGCCGTGCTCAGGGCGGCGTCCGCGAGGGCATGCAGGGGCAGAGCCAGGAAGTCGGCGTCGACCGACCGATCCGATTGTCTCGTCACGCCTGAAGACGCTAGCCGAATTGCTGCCATCCGAGGCGAACTACCATCCCCACCACCACGACGAGTAGGACGATTCTCACGAATCCGGCACCGCGGGCGACCGCTGTCCGCGACCCGAGGACGGCACCGAGCACGTTGCACACCGCCATGACCGCTCCGAGTTGCCAGTAGACGCTGCCGGTGACGGCGAAGAAGGCGAGGGCACCGATGTTGGACCCGACGTTGATGACCTTGGCCATCGCGGCGCTGCGCACGAACTCGGTTCCGAGCATCGTGGCGAAGACGATGATCAGGAACGTTCCGGTGCCGGGCCCTAGGATGCCGTCGTAGAAGCCGATTCCGGCGGCTGCGCACCCGATGACGATCAGAACTTTGCGATGGGTGGGCGGCGACGGTGCCGCGGTCAGACCGATGGTCGGACGGCAGGTGACCAGTACGGCCACACCGACGAGAACGACCATGATGATCGGGATGAACAGCTCGCGATCGATCAACGACACCGCAGCAGCGCCTGCCGCCGAAGCCACGGCGGCGAGGATGCCGGCCGGAATCAGCACCGCCCAGTTCAGCGAGACCTTCCGCGCGAAGGTGACGACGGCGGCGACGGTACCGAATACGGCGGTCGCCTTGTTCGTCGCCAGCGCTGCCTGTTGGGTCAGCTGAGGTGCCACGAGGAGAATCGCGGGCAACAGGATGAGCCCACCTCCGCCCACCACGGCGTCGACCCAGCCGGCGGCCGTGGCAGCGACCATCAGCAATCCCCAGTCGGCAGCAGTCATACGGCAAACTCAATCACATGCGTCGATTCAGTCTGTGGCTCCGCGGGCAGCCGTTCGTGGCCGATGCCCTACTGGCGGCCGGGCTGTTCGTCGTCGACATTCTGGTGTTCGTCAGCTCGGTCGACGGTCTCAACGGACCGTTGTTCCTGGTGTTCTCGGTCGTACTGACGATTCCCGTCGCGTGGCGGCGCCGTCTGCCTCGCTCGATCGCAGCACTCACTCTCGTCACCACGCTCAGCTCCGACATAGCGGGCAGCCTGGTGGGCGACGCGTACAACGGTCACCCGGCCGCTCTGGCCCTGCCGATCATGCTCTACACCCTGGTTGCGTACGTCGGTCGAGTCCAGGGCGGCATCTATGCCGCCGCACTCGCCGCCTACACCGCCGCGAATCTGTACCTGTTCGCCCAACCGGTCTTCACGACACTGTTGTTCAGCGCGCTGATGTACGCGCTGTCGTGGGTCGCGGCGGAATTTCTCGGTGCCCGCAGGGCATACGACGAAGCGACGCAGGCCCGTCTCGTCGTGGCCGAGTACGACAGGGACCGGCGCGCCGAAGAGGCCGTGATCACCGAGCGCACGCGCATCGCACGCGAACTGCACGACGTCATCGCCCACAGCGTCAGTGTCATGGTGGTCCAGGCCGACGGTGCCTCGTATGCCATCAGGCGCAACCCCGATCGCGCGGAGCAGGCCGTGGCCAACATCTCCGCCACGGGCCGGTCGGCGCTCGCGGAGTTGCGTCGCACGGTCGCGTTGCTGCGGACGTCCCCCGACTCGGACGACATGCCCCAGTACGGGACAGCAGGCCTGGCCCGAGTCGTCGAGATGATGGGTCGCGCCGGGTTGAACGTCGAGCTCGAGCAGACCGGAAACCTGGACGACATCAGCCCGGCGATCAGCCTCGGAGTGCACCGGTTGGTCCAGGAATCGCTGACCAATGTCCTACGGCACGCCGGCCATGCGCCGCGCGCCGTCGTCAAGGTCGTTCGCGGAGAAGAGGCCGTCACCGTCGAGATTTCCGACAACGGCACCGGCTCCGGCGCACCGACGTCCGCGGTCGGCGGTGGACACGGACTGCTCGGAATGCGCGAGCGAGTAGCGGTGCTCGGCGGCACCCTGCACGCGGGTCGGACGCCACACGGCAATTGGCTCGTGCGGGCGACGCTGCCGATCGAGTGAGGGCTAGGTTGGGTCGGTGCCGATCACCGTTGTCGTCGTGGACGACCAGGAACTCATGCGCATGGGGTTGAACATGGTGCTCGAGGCGCAGGACGACATCGAGGTGGTGGGGGAGGCCGCCGACGGGGCGGGTGCCGTCGAGGCCGTGGCCAGACTGGCACCTGCAGTGGTGCTGATGGACGTCCGCATGCCCGGCATCGACGGCGTGGCGGCCACCCGCACCATCACCGAATCGGGTTCGGACGCCAAGGTTCTGGTGATGACGACCTTCGATCTCGACGAACACGTGCTCGGTGCGCTCAGGGCGGGGGCCAGTGGATTCCTGCTCAAGGACACTCCACCGGAAGACCTGGTCTCCGCGATTCGCAGCGTGGCCGCGGGCGATGCCGTCGTCTCACCCAAGGTCACCAAGCGTTTGCTCTCGAGGTTCGTCGCACAGACCCCGTCGACCACCGACGCCTCCGTTCTCGACGCTCTCACCGGCCGTGAGCGCGAGGTGCTGGTGCACTTGGCGACCGGCTTGTCCAATGCCGAGATAGCGGCCGGCCTGCATCTGTCCGAGGCAACGATCAAGACTCACATCGGCCGAATCCTGACGAAGTTGGGCGTCCGCGATCGAGTCCAGGCCGTCGTTCTGGCGTACGAAACCGGCCTCGTACGGCCGGGTTCTTAGAGAACTTCCCGGCAAACCGGTCACTTCGGGAGCGATTTCGATGCCCCGCGCGTTGTACCGGTGAAGCGAAGAAAGGACCGTCATGCTCGCTCTGTTCGTACTCTATGTCGTGGTCGAGGTCGCAGCGCTGGTCGCCGTGGGAAGCGCGCTCGGCGTGCTCTGGACCGTCGTACTGCTGATCGGCGGATCGCTGATCGGGTCACTGCTGGTGCGATCGCAGGGCAGACGCGTGTTGGACGGTCTGCAGAGAGCATCGCGAGGCGAGCGGTCGGCCGGTGGGGCCGTGGCCGATGGAGCTCTCTTCGCCGCAGGGTCGGTTGCAATGTTCGTGCCGGGTCTGGTGACCACGGTGATCGGATTGCTGTTGTTGATCCCGCCGACAAGGTGGCTGCTACGCCCAGCGGTGATGTGGGCCGCCGCACGCTGGTTGCCGCAGGTTGCGACTGCGACGCGGCGCATGCGCCCCACCGTCATCGACGGAGAGATACTCGACGATCACGTCGACGACAGCACGCGAACACCGAATGCATCAGGTCCTGCGGCGATCCTCGAGGGACAGGTGATCGAGCCCGACCGATCCGATCCCGCCGCTGGGGATTTCCGGAAGCCACACCGGTAGGGGCAGACTGGTCGTTCGTGACCACCGAATTGTTCTGCGGCGGACGGATCTACAGTCCGATGGCTTCCGACGCCACCGCCATGGCCGTGACCGATGGGATCGTCAGTTGGATCGGTGAGGATCGCACCGGCCGAGCCCTCCACCCAGGGGTCAACGTCACCGACCTGGCCGGGGCCTTCGTGGCACCGGCGTTCGTGGACACTCACGTGCACGTCACCGATCTGGGCCTGTCGTTGATCGGACTCGATCTGTCCGGCTGCACCTCGCTCGAACACTGCATGCGGGTGCTCGCCGAGCATGCATCGTCGTCCTCGGACGCCCTGGTCTGGGGACACGGCTGGGACGAAACCGAGTGGCCCGAACGTCGTGCACCGTCGAGCGCCGACCTCGATGCGGCAGCGCCCGGGCGGCCGGTGTATCTCACTCGCATCGATTCGCATTCGGCCGCCGTCTCGACGCCGTTGCGCGTTGCCGCGACCGGCATCGAATCCACCGCCGGCTTCTCGGGGCAGTCCCCGCTCACCGCTGCCGCGCATCACCTCGCGCGGCTGACGGCACGGTCGATGATCACGGCCGATACCCGGGAGCGGGCTCGAACGGCTGCGCTCGACAGTGCTGCGGCGCAGGGAATCGTGGCCGTTCACGAATGTGCCGGTCCCATCGTGTCGGGTATCGACGACTTCCGCGCACTGATGTCCACCGAACACGGGGTGGAGGTTCGCGGATACTGGGGCGAGCTGGTCGAGACGGCCGAGCAGGCGCGGCAGCTACTCGAAAGCACCGGTGCCCACGGGTTGGCCGGTGACATCTTCGTCGACGGCTCGCTGGGGTCGCGGACCGCGTGGTTGTCCTCTCCGTATGCCGACAGCTCCGGATCGGGCGTGCCGTACGAGGACGTCGATGCGATCGCCGCTCACATCTCGGCGTGCACGACGGCCGGAGTACAGGCCGGTTTCCACGTCATCGGTGACGCGGCGATCTCGGCTGCCGTCACCGCATTCGAGCGGGTGGTGGCCGAGCTCGGAACTCCGGCCGTCGCCGCGCGCGGGCATCGGCTCGAACATCTGGCAATGGTTGCACCCGAGCAGGCCGACAAATTGGCTTCGTGGGGCGTGATCGCCAGCATGCAACCGATGTTCGACGCACTGTGGGGCGGTACGGACGGGTTGTACTCGGCACGGCTCGGCGCAGATCGGGCATCGGCGCTCCATCCGTTCGCGCGCTTGGCATCGGCGGGGGTCTCGCTCGCATTCGGTTCGGATGCGCCGGTGACCCGACTCGATCCGTGGGCGACCGTCAGAGCCGCGGTCAACCACCACACGCCGGGCAGTGCCATTTCGCCTCGGGCCGCTTTCTCGGCCGGTACCCGCGGGGCGTGGCGCGCAGGCGGAGTCCGAGACGGATTGGCAGGGACATTGGTGCCGGGAGCTCCCGCGTCCTTCGCGGTGTGGGAGGTCGACGAACTCGTCGTCCGAGCACCCAAGGACAGCGTTCAACGCTGGTCGACGGACCCACGCGCGGGGGTATCTCCGTTGCCCGGTCTCGACCCGTCGTCCACCAGCCCACAGTGCTCGATGACCGTGCATCGCGGACAGGTCATCCATGAGAACTGAGTCCGCTTCGGGTGCCGGGACGGTGGCCTCGTCAGCGCAGCGGCTACGCCTGGGCGCGATGTCCACGGCGCTCTCCGTTGCCGGTGGTGCACTGATATTCGCGAGCTTTCCGCCGCGAACACTGTGGTTCCTGGCACCGGTGGGTATCGCGCTGCTGGCCCTTGTCCTGACCGGCTTCGGCGGCCGCAGGTCGGTATCGCTGAAAGCGGGATTCGGCTACGGCTGTGCCGCCGGACTCGGATTCTTCGTTCCGCTCCTCCCATGGATCGGTGTGTACGTAGGACCGATGCCCTGGCTGGCGCTCGCCGTCGCCGAGTCCGTCTTCGTCGGACTGTTCGGAGTGCTCGGGGTGTTGGCGGCACGGAGTGCCTGGTGGCCGTTGTCGATGGCATTGGCCTGGAGCCTGACCGAATGGCTCAGATCCAGTGTTCCCTTCGGTGGCTTTCCGTGGGGCAGGTTGGCATTCGGACAACCCGAGGGCTGGCTGCTTCCCTTGGCGAGCATCGGGGGCGCACCGTTGCTCAGTTTCGGCGTGGCACTGACCGGAACCGGAACGGCGGCGCTGCTGGTCGCGGTCGGCCGGCGAGACGGAGCGCGTTCGTTCCTGGGACCGGTCGCTGCCACGACGGCCGCGTCCATCGTGGCGCTGGCGTTGCTACCGACACTGCACAGCAACGACGCGCCGGAGGACGACGAACGGACGGTGACGATCGCGGCCGTCCAGGGAAGCGTTCCGCGTCTGGGTCTGGATTTCAACGCACAGCGGCGAGCGGTACTGGACAATCACGTTCGGGAAACGATGACGTTGGCCGCTGACGTCGAGGCCGGCAGGCAGCCTGCCCCGGATCTCGTCGTGTGGCCCGAGAATGCGTCCGATATCGATCCGTTGAGAAATACCGACGCTGCGACGCTCATCACACAGGCGTCGGTGGCTGTGGGGGCTCCGATTCTCGTCGGCACCGTACTGGTCAATGCCGATGGCACGAACACGAATTCGGTGATTGCGTGGAACGGTAACGATAGGCCCGGTGAGCGGCACGACAAGAAGATAATTCAACCGTTCGGCGAATACTTGCCATTCCGAAGTTTCTTCCGATTGTTTTCGGAATATGCCGACCGAGCGGGCTATTTCGTCCCCGGCAACGGAAATGGAGTGGTACACGCTGGGGGAATAGCGGCCGGAATAGCGACGTGCTACGAAGTCGCATTCGATCGCGCCCTCGAGGAATCGGTCCGATCGGGCGCAGAGTTCATCGCCATACCCACCAACAACGCGACCTTCGGCGACACCGAAATGACGTACCAACAACTCGCCATGTCCAGAGTACGAGCCGTCGAGCACGGGAGAACTGTGGTGGTGGCGGCGACGAGTGGCGTGAGCGCGATCGTGTCGCCGGACGGGCACGTCCTGCAGCAGACGCCGCTCTTCACCCCCGACGTGCTGGTGTCCAGTGTTGTACTGCGACAATCCCTCACCGTCGCGACACGGATCGGCTTCGGATCGGAACTCGTGCTGTGTCTGGCAGCCGTCGGAGCCCTCGGCGCGACGCTGCTGGCCGGACGCCGCCGCTCCGCCTCCTGAAACAATCGCCGAGTTGGTAAATAGCCGGTTTATCGCATCGTCGAGTCGGATACGAGCGAGGCAATGCCGGTCGATGCGGCGTGCGGAGTCATTCGTTCGACCGAATAGCATCTGTTCGGGTAGCACTCGAGGTCACTTCTGTAACAGGCTGGAGACGGCGATCGATGGTTCTTATGATTACTGCACAAAAGAATCTCGCCGATGTTGTATCTTTGTAAGCCGCTGGGGTGCTCGACGCGGAATTTCCGGGTCGGCTTTCAGCGGATGACCGACGGTCTCGCGTTGGTGTGTGAGAACAGTATCGACACCGACATTGTCGAGCGTGTCGTACGCCTGGCGGGGAGGGGAGTTCATGTCGTACCGAACGATGGATTCGAGGATCACCACACACTCATTCATTGAACTCATGGTTTGTTCCATTCGGTAGAACCGGGTTCTCTCCCTGTTTCAATCCGGTCGGCTGTGCGCGACGAATTGATCCAGAGCCATATCACCACCGAACGTGTGTGAATCGACACGAACGCAGACCAGAACGGAAGCCAGAATTGCTCAATCGCGCGCACAGGCCGCCGCGGCTCGACAGTCCGAACCGAACCGAGGGCTCCGAGTCGTTCGACTCGACGTCGGCCTTCGCCGCCGTGACCGTGCCGCCGAAGGGCAAGTGAATGCGCGCAGCAATTACGGGTGGGTCTCAGACGCCCCCGACCGGCCCCGGTTTCGAGAACGGCTTCCCGCTGTCATCCGCTCAGCGTGGCATGTGGTTCGCCCAGCAGCTGGCCCCTGACGTCCCGGTCTGTATCGCACAATACGTCGACCTTCGCGGCAACCTCGACATCGCCGTGCTCCAAGACGCGACGGCTCGCGCGGCACACGAATTCCAATCTGCCTACCTGAGACTTGCCGAGGTGGACGGCGAACCGGTCCAGATGGTCGATCACTCCATCGACCAGTCCGTGCACTACCTGGATCTGCGCGGCGAAGACGATCCCATGACCTCGGCGCTGCACTGGATCGACGAGAACTACGTGCAGCCTGTCGACATGGAACACGATCCCCTCGTCGAGAGCTGGATCATCCAGGTCGAGGACGATCGCAACCTCTGGTACAGCAAAATTCACCACGTCGCTCTCGACGGCTACGGTGCGATGACGCTCGTCAATCGAACCGCAGCCCTGTACACGGCGGCCGTCGAACACGTCGAGCCTGCCCCCAACAAGGCGGCCGAGCTTCGCCGACTCTACGAGCTCGATCAGGAATACCGGACGTCGTCCCGCTTCGAGTCCGACAAGGAGTACTGGACGGCTCGCGCCGCGGACATCCACGACGGGGCTTCTCTGTCCAACACGGCCGGTCGCACGATCGCCGCCAGTAAACTGCGCAGCGTCGCTCTGCCCGAGGATGTCGTCGCCGACCTCGAGGCGTCCGACGCGACCAAGGGCGGAACCGCGGCCGCGGTGTTCATCGCCGCCTTCGGCTGCTATCTCTCGCGAATGACCGGGCGAGAGGACGTCTCGGTCAACATCCCGGTGTCCGCGCGCACCACCGCACTGCTTCGCCGATCCGGTGGAATGCTGGTCAACGTCGCACCCATTTCGATCCACGTGCCGCAGGACGCGACCGTCGGCGAGCTGGTACAGCAGGTGCAGCTCGAACTGATGGGTGCCCTGCGGCATCAGCGCTTCAGCATCGAGGACATTCGGCGCGAGCTGGCGGCCTCGGGCAGCGACAAACAGCTTTCCGGCCCGATGGTCAACATGATGCTGTTCCATCAGCAGATCAACCTGGGCTCGATCGTCGGCGAGTTCAACATCGTGACCTCGGGCCCGGTCGAGGATCTTCTGGTCAACGTGTATCAGAGCGGTTCTCCGGCCAGGACGTTCGTCGACTTCAGGGCCAACCCCAACCGCTACGACGACGACGACCTCACCGCGCACCATTCGAGCTTCGTGGAGATGGTGGAATCCTTCATCGCGGCCGGGCCCGATGTCGCCGTTCTCGACGTACATCCGGACAGCGCACGCGAAGGCCAACGCCGGCGTCGCGCCGCAGCCCAGCTCGCCTACTGGACCGATCGGCTCGCCGATGCCCCGGATCTCCTCGATCTTCCGACCGACCGACCGCGCCCCTCGCACATCGGTCACGTTCGCGCATCCCACGAGGTGATCATCGGATCCGAATCGTGGTCCGGGGTGGCTCGATTGGCGGCCGAACGTTCCACGACTCCGTTCGTGGTCTTCGAATCCGCTCTCGCCGTGTTGCTTTCGCGACTGGCGAACACCGACGACGTGTCGATCGCGGTGCCCGCGGATGACGACAACACCGTGGTACTCCGGACCAGGCCCGACGTTCGCCACTCGTTCGCCGAGTTCGTCGATGCCTCCGGCATCGACTTCGATGCTGCGATGGCGCACGGTCATACGTCGTTCGACGACGTCGCTGTGGCCCTCGGTCTGCCGGGCTCGGAATCGCACAGCCCGCTTGCTCAGGTAGCGCTCCGGTTCGGTCCGTCCGCACTGCCGAGGGACGGGATCGGCATGGATCTGGTCGTCACTGTCGACGAGTCCGATACTCCCGCAGTCGTTTTCGACTACGTCACAGAACTGTTCGACGCCGCGAGCATGGCGCAGCTCGCCCGCCGCCTCGTACGGATGCTCGACGCTCTGACCAGCGAGCCGGATCTGCTGATCGGCGATGTGGACCTGCTGTCCACCGCCGAGCGCGCTCGCCTGGCTCCGGTGCGTGGTCCGCGGTCTGTGGTGGGTGTGGTGTTGCCGGAGTTGTTGGCTGGTGCTGTGGGTGTTGCTGGTGTCGGTGGTGTTGCGGTGGTGTCGGGTTCGCGGGTTGTTTCGTATGGTGAGTTGGATGCGGCGTCGTCGCGGTTGGCGCGGATGTTGATGTCGTGTGGGGTGGGTCCGGGGTCGTTCGTGGCGTTGGCGTTGGCGCGGTCGGTGGAGTCTGTGGTGGCGGTGTGGGCGGTGGCGAAGGCCGGTGGTGCGTTCTTGCCGGTGGATCCGAATTATCCGGTGGATCGGATCGAGCACATGTTGGTCGATTCGGGTGCTGTGGTGGGTGTGACGTTGGGTGCGGATGTGGGTGCGCTCTCGGGTGTGGGTGGGGTGTCGTGGGTGGTGCTCGATGATGCCGATGTGGTGGCGGATCTGGCGTTTCGGTCGTCTGCTCCGGTGTTGGATGCCGAGCGTTCGGGTGTGTTGCGGCTCGATGATGCGGCGTATCTGATTTACACGTCGGGTTCGACGGGTGTGCCCAAGGGTGTGGTGGTCACTCATCGTGGTGTGGGGAACTTGGCTACCGAGGAGCGGGTTCGGTTCGGTGTGGGGCCGTCGTCGCGGGTGTTGGCGTTTGCCTCGCCGAGTTTCGATGCCTCGATTCTCGAGTTCGTGTTGGCGTTTTCGGGTGGGGCGACGATGGTGATTGCGCCGCCGTTGGTGTTCGGTGGGGTGGAGTTGGCGTCGTTGCTGGCCGCCGAGCGGGTCTCTCATGCGTTCGTCACGCCTGCGGCGTTGGCGTCGGTGGATCCGGTGGGGTTGGAGTCGGTCGAGGTGGTGGTGACCGGTGGTGATGTGTGTGCGCCGGAGTTGGTGGCGCGGTGGGCGCCGGGTCGGCGGATGTTCAATGCGTACGGTCCGACGGAGGCGACGATTTTCTCGTCGATTTCGTCGGCGTTGGTGGTGGGGGAGTCGGTCGATATCGGTTCGCCGACGATCGGTTTCGCGGAGGTGGTGTTGGATTCGCGGTTGAATCCGGTGCCGGTGGGTGTGGTGGGTGAGTTGTATCTGGCGGGTCCGGCGTTGTCTCGTGGGTATCACGCGCGGTTGGGTTTGACGGCGGAGCGGTTCGTGGCCAATCCGTTCGGTGGTGCGGGTTCGCGGATGTATCGCACCGGTGATGTGGTGCGGTGGAATGCTTCGGGTGCGTTGGAGTATGTGGGGCGTAGCGATTTTCAGGTGAAGGTGCGTGGTTTCCGGATCGAGTTGGGTGAGATCGATTCGGTGTTGGCGGCGGTGTCGGGTGTCGATTTCGTGGTCACCATCGGTCGTGAGTCTGCTGCCGGGTCGACGGTGTTGGTCTCGTATGTGTTGCCGGTGGCCGGTGCCGCGGTCGAGGCGGATGCGTTGCGCGAGCATGCCGGTTCGGTGTTGCCTGCGCACATGGTGCCGTCGGCGTTCGTGATGTTGGAGTCGATTCCTCTCACTCCGGCAGGCAAACTCGACCGAAACGCACTCCCCGAACCCGAACTCGGCTCGCAGGGTGCATTCGAGGCCGCAGAGACGGAATACGAAGCCGCGGTGGCGACAGTGTTCTGCGACGTTCTCGAGGTCGATCGGGTCGGCGTCACCGACAGCTTCTTCGACCTCGGCGGAAACTCCCTCGTGGCAACGCGTTTGATCGCACGGGTCAATTCGGCTCTCGGAACCGATCTGAAGGTGCTGGATCTGTTCGAGGCGTCGACGGTTCGGACTCTGGCCGAACGTGCCGAAGCCAAGGGCGCGTCGCTGCATCGCCGTCCGGCACTCGTCCCCGTCGACCGGCCCGCCTCGATCCCGCTGTCTCTCGCGCAACAGCGGATGTGGTTCATCAACCAGTTCGATGTGTCCTCGCCCGCCTACAACATCCCGCTCACCGTGCGCCTGACCGGTCGTCTGGACGTGAGCGCGATGGCTGCGGCCGTCGGCGACGTGCTGTCCCGGCACGAGTCGCTGCGCACGGTGTTCCCGACGGTGGGCGATCTGCCGAACCAGGTCATCGCACCGGTCGAGGACGTCACCGGATCGAAGCTCCCCCTCGAGGTGGTCGACGTCGACGCCGGTTCGGTCGATGCGCTCGTCCGTACCGCTGCGACAACAGGATTCGACGTCACGGTCGATCTTCCTTTCCGCGCGGTGCTGTACCGGACCGGCTCGGAGAGCTTCGTACTCTCCATCGTCGTCCACCACATTGCGGCGGACGGTGCGTCGATGGCGCCGCTGGCCCGAGACGTGATGGTCGCCTACGGTGCCCGGTCCGCTGGTGCTGCTCCGATGTGGGAGCCACTCGCCGTCCAGTACGCGGACTTCGCGCTGTGGCAGCACGCTGTTCTCGGCGACGAGAGCGACTCCACCTCGGTGGCGTCGCGGCAGATCGAATTCTGGCAGTCGGCGCTGGCAGACCTGCCGGACGTCTTGCCGATGCCGCTCGATCGCCCGCGCCCCACCCGGCAGTCGATGCGCGGCAGTGTCACACCGTTCACGATTCCCGGCGATGTCGCCGCTCGGTTGAGTTCGGTGGCCGCCGAACAGGACTCGACGCTGTTCATGGTCGTCCATTCCGCGCTTGCGTTGCTGCTCGCGCGCCTGAGCGGCACTGCGGACATCGCCATAGGTACTCCGATCGCCGGTCGAGGCGACGCTGCCCTCGACGACCTCGTGGGCATGTTCGTCGGGACCCTCGTCCTGCGAACACAGGTCGAGCCTCGAGCGACCTTTGCCGAATTGCTCGCCGACACTCGTAGCTCCGACCTCGCCGCCTTCGACAACACCGACATCCCGTTCGAGCGACTGGTCGATGTACTCGATCCGGTGAGGTCGACCGACCATTCGCCGCTGTTCCAGGTTCTGCTCGAGTTCCAGAACAATGCAGCTGTCACGTTGGAGCTGCCCGATCTCACCGTTCGGTTCGAGGAGATCAGCACCGACACAGCCAAATTCGATCTACAGCTGCGCGTGGATCAGGAGCCCGTCGACCCGTCCGGTGCACTGTCGGCTTCGTTCACCTACGCCACAGATCTGTTCGATCCCGAAACCATCGACCGGTTCGTCGATCGCTTCCTGCGGATCGTGTCGACCATCGGAACGTCGACGGACGTACGCACCGGCGACATCGACATCCTGTCCGCCGCGGAGCGCGAACTCGTCCTGTTCGAGTGGAACGACACCGCACGTCTGATCGAACCTCCGGTCCACCAACAGATTCCGGTCGGCGGCGTCGACATGACGCTCAGCAGCCTCTTCGACCGACAGGTGCAGCGCAGTCCGTACTCGACCGCGCTCGTGTTCGAGGACGAGCACATCACCTATCTCGAACTGGACGAACGTGCGAATCAGCTCGCACGACACCTCATCTCGCTCGGCGTGACACCGGAATCCCATGTCGGCCTGGCGATCCGACGGTCGGTCGACCTGCTCGTCGGTATGTACGCGATCGTCAAGGCCGGTGGAGCCTATGTGCCGATCGATCCGGACCATCCGGTCGAGCGTTCGTCCTACGTCCTCTCCAGCGCCCAGCCCGTGTGCATCCTCACCACGAGCCGCGACTGGATCAACATCCCGGTGGCAACTCCGGTCCTCGCTGTCGATCTACTCGACGTCTCCGATCGCGACCACTCCTCGATCACCGATTCGGACCGTCTGGGAAGACTGCACGGCTCGAACACCGCATACGTCATCTACACCTCCGGTTCGACCGGTCGGCCCAAGGGCGTCGCAGTCACGCACTCGGCCATCGTGAACCGGTTGCTGTGGATGCAGCACGAATATCACCTCGAACCTGCGGACACCGTTCTGCAGAAGACTCCGGCCACGTTCGACGTCTCGGTGTGGGAGTTCTTCTGGCCGCTGCAGGTCGGTGCCAAGCTCGTCGTGGCCGAACCCGACGGACACCGCGATCCCGTGTACCTGTCCCGCATCATCGCGGACGAGCACATCACCACGGCGCACTTCGTACCGTCGATGCTCGCGGTGTTCGCGGCAGGAGCACGGGCCGCCGAATGTGTCTCGCTTCGACTGGTCTTCTGCAGCGGCGAGGCCCTTCCGCCCGCCACCGCGGCGCAATTCGCGCAGTTCTCCCTCGCGGAACTGCACAACCTCTACGGTCCGACCGAAGCGGCCGTCGACGTCAGCTACTACCACGTGACCGGGCGCGACGCTGTCTCGATTCCCATCGGCGCACCGGTGTGGAACACGCGTTTGTACGTGCTCGACGCCTCGTTGCGACCGGCTCCGATCGGTGCACCCGGCGAGCTGTATCTCGCAGGCGTGCAGCTCGCTCGTGGGTACGTCGGTCGCGGCGACCTCACAGCGGATCGCTTCATCGCAGATCCGTTCGGCGAGCCGGGCGAGAGGCTCTATCGCACAGGCGATCTGGTGCGTTGGCGCGCCGACGGCGAACTCGAGTACATCGGCCGCACGGACTTCCAGGTCAAGCTGCGTGGCCTCCGCATCGAACTACCCGAGATCGAGGCGGTTCTCCTTCGATCGGAGTCCGTCGCACAGGCGATCGCGTTGGTGCACAAGGACCCGAACACCGGTGAGACCCTCGTGGCCTACGTGGTCGGTGCGCACGGTTCCGCCGTCGACCCCGCGCAGCTGACGGCCGAGGCCGCGCGCCGCCTCCCGGGGTACATGGTGCCCTCACACGTGGTGGTACTCGACTCGCTTCCGGTCAACGCCAGCGGCAAGCTCGACCGCAAGGCATTGCCTGCGCCCGAATTCACCGTCGCTGCATCGGAGTTCTTCGGGCCCGAGAACCCGGTCGAAGAGATCGTCGCCGGTGTCTTCGGTGATCTGCTCGGCATCGCTCAGGTCAGCGTCACGTCGAGCTTCTTCGAGATCGGTGGCAACTCGCTGATCGCGATGCGGTTGGTGGCGCGAATCAACGCGGTACTCGGAACCGACATCGGCATCAGGGATCTGTTCGACGCCCCCACCGTGCGAGCGCTGTCGGCAGGCATCGAGCTCGGCGAGCACGATGCTGCGGCCGCCCCTCGACTGGTTCCGCAGGAGCGACCGGACGAGGTGCCGCTGTCGCTGGCGCAGCAGCGGATGTGGTTCATCAATCAGTACGACACCGAGTCGGCTGCCTACAACGTCGCGTTCGCCATGCGCCTGAGCGGTGTGCTCGATGTCGACGCGATGCACTCGGCCATCGGTGACGTGTTGAGCCGACACGAGTCGCTGCGCACGATGTTCCCGCTGACCGACGACGCTCCGGTGCAGTCGATCCTCGACGTGGCATCGGCACTGCCGGATCTGACTCCGATTCTCGCGAGCGACGAGCGTCACGTCCTCGAGTTGATCGCCGACGTCGCCGGCGCGGGCTTCGACGTGGTGGCCGATGTTCCGCTGCGAGTCCGCCTGGTTCGGGTGCGCGAGAACGAGCATGTGCTCGTGATGGTGGTGCACCACATCTCCTCCGACGGGTTCTCGAGCGCTCCGCTGGCCCGCGACCTGATGGTGTCCTACAGCGCCCGCGCTGCAGGACACGCACCGAGCCAGGAACCGTTGCCGGTGCAGTATGCCGATTACGCCCTGTGGCAGCGCCGATTCCTCGGCGCGGAGTCCGATCCCGAGTCGTTGATGGCCAAACAGCTCACCTACTGGGTCGACACACTGTCCGGCAGCCCCGAGGTCCTGCCGTTGCCGACCGATCGCCCACGTCCCGCGGTGGCATCCCTGCGCGGCGACAGCGTCACGTTCGAGATCGACGCCGCAATTCATTCTCGACTCGCTGCTGTTGCCGCCGAGCACAATTCGAGCTCGTTCATGATCGTGCACGCGGCTCTGGCCGTCCTTCTGGCTCGACTCTCGGGTGCCGAGGACATCTCGGTCGGAACGCCGATCTCGGGCCGAGGAGACGCCGCACTCGACGAACTCGTCGGCATGTTCGTCAACACCCTCGTGCTGCGCACGCAGGTGCCCGGCTCGACTCGGTTCGAGGACCTGCTCTCGGATGTTCGCTCCGTCGACCTGGCCGCATTCACTCATTCGGACGTCCCGTTCGAGCGAGTGGTCGATGCGGTCGATCCCGCGAGATCGACTGCCCATGCACCGTTGTTTCAGGTGATGCTCGAGTTCCAGCAGACCGACCGACCGACGGTGACGTTGCCCGGACTGTCGATCGAGAGCATCGAGCTCCCCAACGACATCGCCAACTTCGACCTGCAGTTGACGATCTCGGAGGAATTCGACAGGTCCGGCGCACCGGTCGGCATCGAAGCCGGATTCCGCTACGCCACAGAACTCTTCGATGCCGATACCGTCCGGGTTCTCGCCGATCGCCTCGTACGAATCCTCGACGCCGTGACGGCCACGCCGGCCATCCGAGTCGGTGACATCGAGATTCTCTCTGCCAACGAGTACGACTCGTTGGCTCCGGTGCGTGGTCCGCGGTCTGTGGTGGGTGTGGTGTTGCCGGAGTTGTTGGCTGGTGCTGTGGGTGTTGCTGGTGTCGGTGGTGTTGCGGTGGTGTCGGGTTCGCGGGTTGTTTCGTATGGTGAGTTGGATGCGGCGTCGTCGCGGTTGGCGCGGATGTTGATGTCGTGTGGGGTGGGTCCGGGGTCGTTCGTGGCGTTGGCGTTGGCGCGGTCGGTGGAGTCTGTGGTGGCGGTGTGGGCGGTGGCGAAGGCCGGTGGTGCGTTCTTGCCGGTGGATCCGAATTATCCGGTGGATCGGATCGAGCACATGTTGGTCGATTCGGGTGCTGTGGTGGGTGTGACGTTGGGTGCGGATGTGGGTGCGCTCTCGGGTGTGGGTGGGGTGTCGTGGGTGGTGCTCGATGATGCCGATGTGGTGGCGGATCTGGCGTTTCGGTCGTCTGCTCCGGTGTTGGATGCCGAGCGTTCGGGTGTGTTGCGGCTCGATGATGCGGCGTATCTGATTTACACGTCGGGTTCGACGGGTGTGCCCAAGGGTGTGGTGGTCACTCATCGTGGTGTGGGGAACTTGGCTACCGAGGAGCGGGTTCGGTTCGGTGTGGGGCCGTCGTCGCGGGTGTTGGCGTTTGCCTCGCCGAGTTTCGATGCCTCGATTCTCGAGTTCGTGTTGGCGTTTTCGGGTGGGGCGACGATGGTGATTGCGCCGCCGTTGGTGTTCGGTGGGGTGGAGTTGGCGTCGTTGCTGGCCGCCGAGCGGGTCTCTCATGCGTTCGTCACGCCTGCGGCGTTGGCGTCGGTGGATCCGGTGGGGTTGGAGTCGGTCGAGGTGGTGGTGACCGGTGGTGATGTGTGTGCGCCGGAGTTGGTGGCGCGGTGGGCGCCGGGTCGGCGGATGTTCAATGCGTACGGTCCGACGGAGGCGACGATTTTCTCGTCGATTTCGTCGGCGTTGGTGGTGGGGGAGTCGGTCGATATCGGTTCGCCGACGATCGGTTTCGCGGAGGTGGTGTTGGATTCGCGGTTGAATCCGGTGCCGGTGGGTGTGGTGGGTGAGTTGTATCTGGCGGGTCCGGCGTTGTCTCGTGGGTATCACGCGCGGTTGGGTTTGACGGCGGAGCGGTTCGTGGCCAATCCGTTCGGTGGTGCGGGTTCGCGGATGTATCGCACCGGTGATGTGGTGCGGTGGAATGCTTCGGGTGCGTTGGAGTATGTGGGGCGTAGCGATTTTCAGGTGAAGGTGCGTGGTTTCCGGATCGAGTTGGGTGAGATCGATTCGGTGTTGGCGGCGGTGTCGGGTGTCGATTTCGTGGTCACCATCGGTCGTGAGTCTGCTGCCGGGTCGACGGTGTTGGTCTCGTATGTGTTGCCGGTGGCCGGTGCCGCGGTCGAGGCGGATGCGTTGCGCGAGCATGCCGGTTCGGTGTTGCCTGCGCACATGGTGCCGTCGGCGTTCGTGATGTTGGAGTCGATTCCTCTCACTCCGGCAGGCAAACTCGACCGAAACGCACTCCCCGAACCGGACTGGTCCGCTCAGGTCACGGCCGGTCGCGATGCGGACAACGCCGTCGAGAAGACGTTGGCGGGATTGTTCGCCGAGGTTCTTCGACTGGACCGCGTCGGCGTCGACGATTCGTTCTTCGCCCTCGGCGGCGACAGCATCATGTCGATTCAGCTGGTTTCGCGTGCCAAGGCGGCCGGACTGTCCCTGTCGCCACGAGATGTGTTCGAGCACAAGACCGTTGCGGCGCTCGCCGAGGTGGTCGCGTCCGGAGACGGCACCGTCCCCGTCGTACTCGAAGAGCTTCCCGGCGGCGGCGTCGGTGACGTTCCGGCTACCCCGATCGTGCACTGGATGCTCGACCGCACCGCCGTGCTCGACCAGCACACTCAGACAGCGGTTCTCACACTTCCCGTCGACATCGAACTCGATGTGCTCGAGGCGACTGTCCAGACCGTCCTCGACCACCACGACATGCTCCGCGGCGTACTGCACCGCGGCGACGTACCGTCGATGGAGGTCCTGCCGGTTGGATCAGTGACGGCTCGGTCCGTCGTGCATCGTGTGTCGTCGACAACGGTTCAGGGACCAGCCTTCTCGGAGCAGGCCACCACCGAGGCCGCCGCTGCCGTCGGGCGTCTGGCTCCCGATTCCGGTGTGATGATCCAGATGGTGTGGTTCGACGCCGGCTCCGAGGGGAGCCGTCTGCTCGTTGTCGCCCACCACCTGGTCATCGACGGCGTGTCCTGGCGAATCCTGGTTCCGGACCTCGCGTCGGCATGGGCCCAGATCATCGGCGGAAGCACTCCTGAGCTGGCTCCGGTCGGCACCTCCATGCGTCGTTGGTCGCACGGGTTGCGTGAGGTCACCGCCACCCGCGGCGACGAGCTGGCGATCTGGCGCGACGTTCTGGCACAACCGGATCCACTCATCGGATCGCGCGCACTCGATCGCGAGATCGACGTGTACCGGACAGTGGACAAGGTCGAGTTGACGCTGTCCACCGACGTCACCGAGGGGTTCCTGACAGCACTGCCCGACGCGTTCCACGGCAGCGTCAACGACGGCCTGCTCGCGGCCCTCGCGCTCGCTACAGCGGTGTGGCGACGTGGTCGAGGAGTGCCCGTGGACGACGCTCTCATCTCGCTGGAAGGTCATGGCCGCGAGGACCACGTGGTACCCGGTGCCGATCTCGGCCGGACCATCGGTTGGTTCACCACGATTTACCCGCTCAGGCTGACTCTCGCCGGTCTGGACCTGGACGATGCACTCGCCGGCGGTGCCGACGCAGCGCGACTGATCAAGTCGGTCAAGGAGCAGTTGCTGGCAGTTCCCGATCACGGCATCGGTTACGGCATGCTCCGCTACCTGGACGAGGACGGTGCCGCTGCTCTGCGCGACTTCCCGGCTCCCCAGGTCAGTTTCAACTATCTCGGCCGCTACAGCACCGATGTCCCGGACGAGCTCCGCGGACACGGCTGGCTGCCGGTCGACGACTCCGGTGTCGGCGATTCGCAGGACCACGATCTACCGGTCGCAGCGGTCCTCGACATCAATGCCGTCACCACCGCGACGCCGACCGGCCCGCGGCTCGAGGCGACGTTCGCATTCCCCACCGGAGTGCTGGACGCCGACGAGGTCGCCGAACTGGCGGAGCTGTGGCGTCAGGCCCTCACCGCGCTGACGCAGCTCGCCCAGCGACCGGGGGCCGGTGGGTTCACGCCGTCCGACCTCGATCTGGTGCGGCTCGATCAGAGTTCCATCGACGACCTCGAACGTGTCTATCCCACGCTGGACGACATCTGGTCCATGACGCCCCTGCAGGCCGGTTTGCTGTTCCACGCCGAGCTGTCGGATCAGTCCGTCGACGCCTACATCGTCCAACTCGTGTTGGACTTGCGCGGAAGTGTCGACGAAGCGCGGTTCCGACGTGCTGCTCGGGCGCTCCTGCGTAGACACGCGAATCTGCGGACTGCCTTCGTGCACAACAACGACGGCGAGTCCATCCAGATCGTCCACCACGACGTGGACGCTCCCTGGTCGTCGATCGACCTGACCGAACTGGACGTCGAAGATCGAGCTGTCGAGCTCGATCGCATCGAACACGAGGACCGAGCCACCCGATTCAACATGGCGCAGGCACCTCTGTTGCGCTTCATGCTCATCACCGTGGCACCGGGCCAGTGGCGTCTGGTGATGACCAACCACCACATCCTGCTCGACGGTTGGTCCACGCCGCTGCTGCTCAAGGACCTGCTGACGCTCTACGTGGTCGACGGCGATGAAACCGTGCTCCCGCGGGTTCCCGCCTATCGCGACTACCTGTCGTGGCTGGCCAAGCGCGATCGCTCGTCGGCTCTGAAGGCGTGGACGAACGCGCTCGCAGGGTTGGCCGAGCCGACCCTGTTGACGCCGGTCGAGAGCCGACGCCAGGAGTCGACTTTGGCCGGCCGTTCGTTGGTCTCGCTCGATGTGGAGCAGACGAACCGCCTGCGCAGCGTCGCTCGTGCCCGTGGCGTCACGATGAACTCCATGGTGCAGGCGTCGTGGGCCCTGGTTCTCGGCAGTCTGACCGGACGCACCGACGTCGTGTTCGGTGCCACCGTGTCCGGACGCCCACCGGAGGTCTCCGACATCGAGTCGATGGTCGGTCTGTTCATCAACACTCTGCCGGTGCGGATCGTGCTCGATCCGTCGGAGACACTCGGCGAGTACCTCGAGCGGGTGCAGGCCGAACAGGCCGCTCTGCTCGATCACCACTACCTCGGCCTCACCGATATTCAGCGAGCAGTGGGACCGGCCGTCGCCTTCGACACCCTGACGGTCTTCGAGTCGTACCCGATGGACCGCGCGGGATTGTCGGCGGAAACCGACCTCGCCGGAATGCAGGTGCACGATGTGCACGACGGCAGCGACACAGCGCAGTATCCGCTGACCTTGGTCGCCATGGTCGACGACCGGCTGCACATCGAGGCGAAGTACCTGCCGGAGTTGTTCGAGCACAGCGTCGTTGCGGCGACGGTCGACAGGATCGTGCGGGTTCTCGAGGCCATCGCCACCGACACCGGTAACCGTGTCGGAGCGCTGTCGTTGCTGTCCGAGGAAGAACTGCGCCGTCTGGCACCGGTTCGGGGACCGGCATCGTCGGGTGCACGACTGCTTCCCGATATCCTCACCGACGCCGCTGCTTCGAACCTGCACGGCACCGCTCTGTGGAGCGAGGGTCGCACCGTCGACTACGCCGAACTCGACGCGCAATCATCAGCTCTTGCACGAACATTGATCGCACGCGGCGCCGGCCCGGAAACCGTCGTTGCCCTGGCTCTGCCCCGGTCCGTCGAATCGGTACTCGGCATCTGGGCAGTCGCCAAGACCGGGGCGGCATTCCTGCCGATCGATCCGAGCTACCCACGCGATCGCGTCGAACACATGCTCGTCGACTCGAACGCGTCGATCGGCCTTACCCTGTCCGAGCACGTGGCTGCGGTCGCAGATCTCGGCTCGGCTCGGTGGACCGTGCTCGACCACGAGGACACGCGCGCCGAACTCGCGGGTCACTCGACCGCGCCGGTTCTCGACGTCGGCCGTGTTCGTCCGATGCACATCGATCAGGTCGCGTACCTGATCTACACCTCGGGCTCGACGGGTGTTCCCAAGGGCGTCACCGTCACCCACCGCGGGCTGGCGAATCTGGCCGAGGAGGAGCGGACTCGTTTCGAGGTGACCCCGAACGCCAGGGTTCTCGCGTTCGCGTCCCCGAGCTTCGACGCCTCGATCCTCGAACTGCTCATGGTGTTCTCGGGTGCCGCGACCATGGTCATCGCGCCGACTTCGGTCTACGGCGGCATCGAGTTGGCCGAACTGCTCGCAGCACAGCGCGTCACGCATGCGTTCGTCACGCCCGCCGCACTGGCATCGGTGGATCCGGACGGCCTGACCGAGTTGGCCGTGGTCGCCACCGGTGGCGATGTGTGTCCGCCCGAGCTCGTGGCCCGCTGGGCACCGGGTCGTCGAATGTTCAACGCGTACGGTCCGACCGAGGCGACGATCTTCTCGTCCATCAGCGATCGACTGCACGTCGACTCCGCCATCGACATCGGTGCTCCGACAATCGGTTTCAGCGAGGTCGTTCTCGACGCGCGGCTGCATCCCGTCCCGGTCGGGGTTGTAGGTGAGCTCTATCTCGCCGGGCCGGCACTGGCACGTGGCTACCATGACCGATCCGGTCTGACCGCAGACCGTTTCGTCGCGAATCCGTTCGGAGAGAACGGTGCCAGGATGTACCGCACCGGCGATGTGGTGCGGTGGACCGAGTCGGGAACGCTCGAATACGTCGGGCGCAGCGACTTCCAGGTCAAGGTGCGTGGTTTCCGCATCGAACTGGGCGAGATCGACGCTGTCCTGACCGACGATCCGACGGTCGAGTTCGCGACCACTGTGGGTGTCGACGGCCCGACAGGCAACACGATTCTGGTCGCCTACGTTCTGCCGAGGTCCGGCGAGCAGGTCGATGCGGCAGCTCTGCGCACTCATGTGTCGAATTCGCTACCGACACATATGATCCCGACGGCCTTCGTCGCGCTCGAGTCGATTCCGTTGACACCGGCCGGCAAGCTGGACCGCAACGCCCTGCCTGCGCCCGATCTTCATCTCGGGGGCGACTCGCGTGCACCGCGCAACGACACCGAGCAGGTCATTGCCGACATCTTCGGCGAGGTACTGGGGATCGACGGCGTCGGAATCGATTCGAGCTTCTTCGACCTGGGTGGGGACTCGCTCAGTGCCACCAGACTCACTGCGCGAGTCAATTCTGCCCTGGACACCACGATCAGCGTGCGCGCATTGTTCGAGGCACCCACCGTCGAGTCACTTGCGGTGCGGGTGCACAGCAATCCGGCCGGCACCCTGCGCCGTCCCGCACTCGTGGCGAAGCCGCGACCGGATTCGATCCCGTTGTCGCTGGCGCAGCAACGGATGTGGTTCATCAATCAGTTCGACGTCGATTCTGCGGCCTACAACATCCCGCTAGCGGTAAGGCTCACGGGTCGACTCGACATCGCCGCGATGAGTGCGTCAGTCGGGGACGTCCTCGAACGTCACGAGTCGCTGCGCACGGTGTTCCCCACCCACAGGGAGCGCCCCGAGCAGAAGATCCTCGACGCGCAGACGGTGAGAACCGAACTCGCTGTCGTCGATCTGGATGCCACCGAGGTCGTTGCGGCCATCTCGGCCGCTGCCGCAACAGGATTCGACGTCTCGACCGATCTGCCGTTCCGCGCGGTCCTGTACCGGGTGGCACCGGACGAGTTCGTGCTCTCGATCGTCGTGCACCACATCGCCGCTGACGGCGCGTCCATGGCACCCTTGGCGCGCGATGTCATGGTCGCCTACGGTTCTCGCGTAGCCACCGGCGCTCCGATGTGGACACCGCTCGACGTTCAGTACGCGGACTTCGCGATCTGGCAACGCACCGTCCTCGGCGACGAGTCCGATCCCGCGTCCCTTGCCGCGCAGCAGTTGGACTTCTGGAAGACCACCCTGGCGGATCTTCCCGACGTGCTGCCGTTGCCGCTCGATCACCCGCGGCCCACTCGGCAGTCCATGCGCGGGAACAGCGTTCGATTCGAGATCGACCGAGCAACCCATGCCGGACTGGTCGAGATCGCACGCGCCAACGTGGCGACCGTCTTCATGGCCGTGCACGCGGCATGGTCGATTTTGATGGCACGCATCAGCGGCACCGAGGACATCGCTGTGGGAACGCCGATCGCCGGTCGAGGCGACGCCGCACTCGACGACCTGATCGGCATGTTCGTCGGCACCCTGGTTCTGCGCACGCAGGTGGCACCGGGGCTCTCGTTCACCGATCTGCTCCAGGCCACGCGCACAGCCGATCTGGCTGCGTTCGAGAATACCGATGTTCCGTTCGAGCGACTCGTCGACGTTCTCGACCCCGCACGTTCGACCGATCGTTCGCCGCTGTTCCAGGTGCTCGTCGAATTCCAGAACAACACGTCGGCCGCACTCGAACTGCCGGAGCTCACGGTCGAGGCCGTCGACATCGACGCGCACGTCGCGAAATTCGATCTGCAGCTGACCGTCGCCGAACAGTTCGACGAATCCGGTGCGCCTGCCGGGATGACCGCCGCGATCACCTACGCGACAGATCTGTTCGAGGAATCGTCCGTCGAGGAGTTCTCGGCACGATTCGGCGCTGTGCTCTCCGCCGTGACAATCGCTCCCGAGCGCGCCGTCGGCGATATCGACCTCCTGCTCCCGGGCGAGCTCGACGCCATGACGGGTGAGTGGAACCACGCGGGCCTCGAGGCATCCGACGCGACGTTGGCCGATCGATTCGCCACCGCTGCAGCGCGATTCCCCGACTCGCGTGCAGTCGTCTTCGGCGATCACTCGCTGACCTACGCCGAGTTGGACGACCGGTCGAGCCGACTCGCACGACTGCTCGTCCGGCGCGGTGTGACTTCGGAATCGCTCGTGGCGGTCGCGATGCCGCGCAACGAGGAGCTGATCGTCGCGCTGCTCGCGGTGATCAAGTCCGGTGGCGGCTACCTTCCGATCGACGTGTCCTACCCAGCGGATCGGCTGGCGTTCATGCTCGAGGACGCTTCACCCATCTGTGTGATCTCCACGGTCGCCGACAGTGCGGCAGTGCCGGCCTCGGATCTCGATGTCCTCGAGATCGATTCGCCCGAGCTGATGGCCGAACTGGACGCCATGTCCGGTGCCCCGCTGACCGATGCGGACCGCTCGGGTGGCACCAGTGCCGATTCGATCGCGTATGTCATCTACACCTCGGGCAGTACCGGTCGCCCCAAGGGCGTGCAGATCGCGCACCGCAACGTGGCGACGCTGTTCGCGAACACCGCTGATCTCTTCGATTTCGACGATCGCGACGTCTGGACGATGTTCCACTCGTATGCGTTCGACTTCTCGGTATGGGAGCTGTGGGGACCGCTGCTGCACGGCGGAACGCTCGTCGTCGTCGACTACTACACCGCACGCTCGCCGGAGCTGTTCCGCGAGTTGCTGGTACGCGAGAAGGTCACGGTGCTCAACCAGACACCGACGGCGTTCTACCAGTTCGCGGAAGCGGATCGAGTGGCCACCGGAAACCTCGCCGGAACCGCGGACGCCGATCTCTCGCTGCGCTACGTGATCTTCGGCGGCGAGGCACTCGATCTCGGTCAGTTGGCTCGCTGGTACGCCCGACACGACGAAGCTGCGCCGACCCTGGTCAACATGTACGGCATCACCGAGACGACCGTCCACGTGAGCCACCTGGCCCTGACCGAACAGTTCGCCGCCTCGGCCTCGGCCAGCGTCATCGGCCAGGCGATTCCGGCGCTGCACGTCGCTGTTCTCGACACCCGTCTCAATCCGGTTCCGCCGGGTGTGACCGGTGAAATGTACGTCTCGGGGGCACAGCTCTCTCGCGGCTACCTCGGCCGGGCCGGGTTGTCGGCCACCCGATTCGTCGCCGATCCGGCCGGCGAGTCCGGTGCCCGGATGTACCGCACCGGTGACACCGCGCGGTGGAATCGTGACGGGGCACTGGAATACCTGGGCCGCAGCGACATGCAGGTGCAGTTGCACGGTTTCCGCATCGAGCTCGGCGAGATCGAAAGTGCTCTGCTGGCATACGACGGTGTCGCCGCTTCTGTGGTCTCGGTCCGCGACGACGGGTCAGGTGATCGACTGATCGGATACGTCGTCGCCGAGGCGGGTCGAACCCTCGACCACTCCGCCGTTCTCGAATTCGTCGGACACTCGCTGACGTCCTACATGGTTCCGGCTGCGCTGATCGTGCTGGAAGAGCTACCGCTCACCGCCAACGGAAAGCTCGATCGCCGAGCACTGCCGGCTCCGGACTTCTCCGCCAACGTGACCGAAAGCCGTTTGCCGGCAACCGAAGTCGAGTCGATCCTCGCCGGATTGTTCGCCGACGTCCTCGGCCTCGACACCGTCGGCGTCGACGACTCGTTCTTCGCACTCGGCGGCGACAGCATCATGTCCATCCAGCTGGTCTCACGTGCCAAGGCCGCCGGTCTGGTCCTGGCTCCGCGCGACATCTTCGAGCGCAAGACCGTCGCGGCGTTGGCCGAGGTCGTCGTTCTCGGGGGCGACGCCGTCGTACTGGATGAACTCGACGGTGGGGGAGTCGGCTCGCTGCCTCTGACACCCGTCGTTCGCTGGATGTTGGACCGCAGCACCGACTTCGGTCGCTACACCCAGACTGCCCTGCTTCAGCTTCCGGTCAGCATCGAGAGCGAGACGCTCGAGCGCACCGTCCAGTCCGCGCTCGATCGTCACGACATGCTCCGGTCGAGGCTGTTCCAGGATGCCGACGGCATCTGGCACGAGGAAGTATCGCCGATCGGCACCGTGTCCGCAGCGTCGGTCATCCACGCGGTCGCGGTCGATTCCGTGGAGGGAGCCGAGTTCTCCTCCTGCGCCGCAACAGAACTCGACGCCGCAGCAGATCGACTGGTCCCAGCCGACGGGGTCATGGTGCAGATGGTGTGGTTCCAGGGCCCGAACGGGTCCGGCCGACTGCTCGTCGTCGCGCATCACCTCGTGATCGACGGCGTTTCGTGGCGCATCCTCGTCCCGGATCTCGCGACGGCATGGAGCCAGATCATCGCGGGCGACGAGCCTGCGCTCGCACCGATCGGCACATCGATGCGGCGGTGGTCCACCGGATTGACCGAGGTCACCGCGAGCCGCGCCGACGAGGTCGAGCTGTGGCAGCGGATTCTCAGCGGTGCCGATCCGACGATCGGTTCGCGACCACTGGACAAGAGCATCGACGTCGACGCCACCGTGCAGCGCATCCGCACATCACTGCCCGTCGAGGTGACCGAGCGCCTGCTGACCACGGTGCCGAACGTCTTCCGTGGCAGCGTCAACGACGGCCTCCTGGCCGGGTTGGCATTGGCACTGACCGCGTGGCGTCGCGAACGGGGAGCCGCTGTCCGCAGCGCGCTGATCACGCTGGAAGGCCATGGCCGTGAAGACGCCGTGGTTCCCGGAGCCGATCTCGGCAGAACCGTCGGCTGGTTCACCACGATCTTCCCGGTGCGACTCGACCTCGGTTCGGTGGACATCGCCGACGCGTTGTCGGGTGGAGACTCCGCCGGTGCACTGATCAAGGCGGTCAAGGAACAGCTGCTCGAGATCCCGGATCACGGAATCGGCTACGGCATGTTGCGGTACCTCGATTCCGCTGGAACCGCAGCGCTGTCCGACTTCGCCGCGCCGCAGGTCAGCTTCAACTACCTCGGGCGATTCTCGACCGGAACCACCGAAGGCATGGCCGACGTGGGCTGGATTCCGGTGGCCGATGCCGAACTGGGCGACGCGCAGAATCCGGACATGCCCGTGCCGGCTGCGCTGGACATCAACGCCGTCACCACGTCGACACCCGACGGTCCGCAGCTCGACGCCACCTTCGCGTTCCCGGCAGGCATCCTCGATGCCGACGAGGTCGATCGGTTGATCGAACTGTGGACGCAGGCACTGACAGCGATCACTGAGCACGCCTCGACCGAGGGTGCCGGCGGCTTCTCCCCGTCCGACCTGGAACTGGTCGACATAGATCAGCGCTCCATCGAGGTGCTCGAGAAGCAGTTCCCCGACCTCGACGACGTGTGGTCGATGTCGCCCCTGCAGGCCGGGTTGCTCTTCCACGCGCGCCTCGCCGGCGAGGTCGGCAGCGACAGTGCAGGCGTCGACGCCTACATGGTGCAGCTCGGTCTCGAGCTGCGCGGCGTCGTCGATGCCGAGCGGATGCACTCCGCTGTGAACAAGCTCGTCTCTCGCCATCCGAACTTGCGAGCAGCGTTCGTGCACAACAGCACCGGCGAATCTCTGCAGATCGTGCAGAGTTCGGTGACGGTTCCCTGGTCCGAGGTCGATCTGCGCGGCGAATCCGATGTCGATGCGGCCTTGGAAGAGGTCCTCGCAGCCGACCGCGGTGTGCGGTTCGAGATGGACTCTGCGCCGCTGCTTCGGTTCACGCTGATCACCCTCGCCGACGATCACTGGCGACTGCTGCTGACCAATCACCACATCCTGCTCGACGGCTGGTCGACGCCGCTGGTCGTCAAGGAACTGATCACGCTCTACGTCACCGAGTCCGACGATTCGATGCTGCCGCGGGTGCCCGCGTACCGGGACTACCTCGCGTGGATGCGGCAACGCGACGTCGCCATCTCCACTGCGCAGTGGGTCAGCGCGATGGCGGGTGTCGAGGAGCCGACACTGCTGGTCACCGGTGATCGGGGTCGACAGTTGTCCACCGTCTCGAGCGAGACAGAGCGGTCGCTGTCGATCGAGACCACAGCGGCACTGCGCGATTTCGCGGCGCGCCGCGGTTCCACTCTGAACACCCTCGTTCAGACCGCGTGGGGCATCGTGCTCGCCACTCTGACCGGACGCGAAGACGTCGTCTTCGGTGCCACCGTGTCGGGTCGGCCGCCTGAGGTTCCTGGCATCGAAGGCATGATCGGGCTCTTCATCAACACGTTGCCCGTCAGGGTCACGCTCGATCGGACCGAGACTCTGGGCGCTCTGGTCGATCGCGTGCAGGCCGAACAGGCAGCGCTGCTCGACCACCACTACCTCGGTCTGACCGACATCCAGCGCGCAGCCGGTGCCGGCGTCGCCTTCGACACGCTCACGGTGTTCGAGTCGTACCCGGTCGATCGCGCCGGAGCCTCTGCGGCAACGGATTTCGCAGGAATGCAGGTGACGGACATCCTCGGAACCGACGCCGCGCACTACCCGCTCACTCTGGTGTCGTCGGTCGACGAGCGCTTGAACCTCAAGGCCAAGTACCTGCCCGAACTGTTCGAGCTCGAGGACGTACACGCGATCGTCGATCGAGTCGAGCGGGTACTCGATGCGGTGCTGACCGACGAGCAGCAGCCGCTGGCTCGACTCAGCCTGCTCGCCGATGCCGAATTCGGTTCGCTGGCTCCGGTATTCGGACTCGAAGGCCGCTCGACTCGGTTGCTGCCGGAGATCTTCTCCGACGCAGCCGCCGTCGACCCGGATGCCATCGCGGTGCGCAGCGTCGACGGCGAGTTGACGTACCGCGAGCTGGATCGACAGTCGAACCGGCTCGCGCGCATTCTGCTCGGTCACGGTGTGCGCACCGAGACGTTCGTCGCTCTCGGGATCGCACGATCCATCGAGTCGGTGCTGACCGTCTGGGCCGTCGCCAAGTCCGGCGCCGCGTTCGTACCGGTCGATCCGAACTACCCGGCCGATCGCATCGAGCACATGCTGGCCGACTCCGGCGCAACATTCGGTGTCACCACCCGCACCCACCTCGACGATCTGCCGTCGACCGTGCCGTGGATCGTCCTGGACGACCTCGCCACCGACGGTCCGAACGCGGTGAGCGACGAGCCCATCGCCGACTACGAACGCCATGGTCGCGTCACCCTCTCGAGTGCCGCGTACACGATCTACACGTCGGGTTCGACGGGTGTTCCGAAGGGGGTCGTGGTTACCCACTCCGGCCTCGACAACTTCGCGACCGAGCAGCGCGAGCGCTATGGGGTCACGAAGGACTCACGCACACTTCATGTTTCGTCGCCCAGTTTCGACGCGTCCGTGCTCGAGTACCTGCTCGCGTTCGGCGTCGGAGCCACGATGGTGATCGTTCCGCCCACGGTGTACGGCGGAGCCGAGCTGGCTACGCTGCTGGCCGAGGAATCGGTCACGCACGGCTTCATCACCCCGTCCGCCCTGGCCTCGGTCGATCCTGCCGGGCTCGACACGTTCGCGGACGTCGTCGTCGGCGGCGAGGCCGTCCCGGCCGAGTTGGTCACCAAGTGGGCTCCGGGCCGCAACCTGTTCAACGGGTACGGACCGACCGAGGCCACGATCATGTCCAACATCAGTGCACCGATGGTCGCCGGCGAGCCGGTGTCGATCGGCGGACCGGTGCGAGGTGTGTACGAGGTGGTCCTCGACTCGCGACTGCAGCCGGTTCCCGTCGGGGTGGCGGGTGAGCTGTATCTCGCAGGCGTCGGGTTGGCCCGCGGTTACCACGATCGGATGGGACTGACGGCCGAACGATTCGTCGCCGATCCGTTCGGCGCTCCCGGTGCCCGCATGTACCGCACCGGAGATGTGGTGCGCTGGTCGCCGGATCTGACCATCGAGTACGTCGGTCGCAGCGACTCCCAGGTCAAGGTCCGCGGCTTCCGCATCGAACTCGGTGAGATCGACGCCGCGCTCTCCACACATCCGTCGGTCGACTTCGCGGCAACATTCGGAACTCCCGGGCCGACCGGTGCCACTGTTCTCGTGGCGTACGTGCGCCTGACGGGGGACAACCCGGCAGAGACGGTCGATACCTTCGACACGGCGGTTCTGCGCGATCATCTCGCCGACGCGTTGCCGTCGCACATGGTGCCCAGTGCCATCGTCGTGCTCGAGTCGATACCGCTCACTCCGGTGGGCAAGCTCGACCGCGCCGCACTTCCGGTACCGGAGTTCGGCTCGGCGACGTCCTACCGCGAGCCGGGCTCGCCTGCCGAGCTGACGGTCGCGGCGGTCTTCGCCGAGATCCTCGAGGTGGATCGAGTCGGTGCGGACGATGGCTTCTTCGAGCTCGGTGGCGACTCGCTCAGCGCAACGCGGGTGATCGCTCGCGTCAACGCCGAGTTCGGTACCTCGATCGGTGTCCGCACCATCTTCGAGACCCCGACGGTGTCGGGACTGGCGAGCGCAGTCGGAACTGCCGACACGAGCGCGCAGCGGCCGGCTCTCGTTGCCGCGGCGCGTCCGGAGCACATTCCGCTCTCGCTCGCTCAGCAGCGGATGTGGTTCATCAACCAGTTCGACACCTCGTCGGCGGCGTACAACGTGCCGTTGGTCGTCAAACTGACCGGACGGCTCGACACCGCTGCGCTGGCCGACGCGGTGGTCGATGTTCTGGGGCGCCACGAGTCTCTACGCACGACCTTCCCCGACGGTCCGGAGTTCCCGGTGCAGCTCGTGCACCCGGCTGCCGAGGTCGCGCCTGCGGTCGAATCCGAACGGATCGATGCTGCTGTTCTGACCGATCGAGTGGCTCTGTTGGCCGGTCGAGGATTCGACGTGAAAACCGAAATCCCGGTGCACGTCGAGCTGTTCGAGGTGCTCGACGCCGGCGTCGACGCGTCCGAGGATCACGTCTTCGTACTCGCCATGGTGGTGCACCACATCGCCGCCGACGGCGCGTCGATGGCACCTCTCGCTCGCGACGTCGTGCTCGCGTACTCGGCGCGCAGTGCAGGCCAGGAACCGAATTGGCAGCCGCTTCCCGTCCAGTACGCCGACTACACGATCTGGCAGCGTTCGCTGCTGGGAGACGAGCAGGACCCGTCGAGCGTGGCAGCGGCTCAGCTCGAGCACTGGTCCACCGCGCTCGCGGGTCTTCCCGATCTGCTGCCGTTGCCGACGGACCGACCGAGGCCGACCACTCAGGACTTCCGCGGTGGCCGAGTTCGCTTCACGGTCGATGCCGACATTCATCGGGCGCTCGGCGATATCACACGCGAGAAGAACGTCAGCATGTTCATGGTTCTGCACGCCGCGTTCGCGGTCGTGCTGGCTCGTTTGAGCGGCACCGACGACATCGCGATCACCACCCCTGTGGCCGGGCGCGGTGACGCGGCGCTCGACGACCTCGTGGGTATGTTCGTCAACACGCTCGTGCTGCGCAGCCGGGTGGACGAATCCGCGACGTTCGACGATCTGCTGAACCAGGTCAAGGCACACGATCTCGACGCGTTCGGTCACACCGAAATGCCCTTCGAGAGAATCGTCGAGGTTCTCAATCCCACTCGTTCGACGGCATACGCTCCGCTGTCACAGGTCGCGCTGTCGTTCCAGAACAACGAGAGGGCCTCGCTCGAGCTTCCGGACCTCCGCGTCGAAGGCTTCGACTTCGACGTTCCGGTAGCCAAGCAGGATCTGCAGTTGCTGCTGTCCGAGACCTTCGACGAGGCGGGGCGTCCGTCCGGCTTCGAGGCCGCATTCGACTACGCCACATCGCTGTTCGACGCGGCCAGCGTCGAGGCCGTCGCGGCGCGACTGATTCGCGTTCTCGATGCCGTCGGACGCAACCGGCACACGGTGGTCGGAGACATCGAAATTCTGGGCACCGACGAGCAGCGCACGTTGGTGCCGGCGCGAGGTAATGCGGACGCGGCAGTCCGGACGTGGCCGGAGTTGCTCGCGGCGGCGGTCGCGCTCGACCCGTACGCAGTCGCCGTCACCTACCGAGGCATCAGCCTTTCCTACGCCGACCTCGACAGCTGGTCCAACCGGATCGCTCGGATGCTGATCGATTACGGCGTCGGTCCCGAGACGTTCGTCGCGTTGGCGCTGCCTCGATCGATCGAGTCGGTGCTGTCGGTGTGGGCTGTGGCCAAGACCGGTGCCGCATTCCTGCCCGTCGATCCGAACTACCCGGCGGACCGAATCGCGCACATGCTCGAGGATTCCCATGCCGCAATGGGTCTGACCGACATCGACAGCATGCAATCGCTGCCGGACACCGTCCCGTGGCTGGTTCTGGACGATCCGGAAACGTCCGCGGAGTTGTCTCGCTACCCGGCAGACGCGGTGACCGACGTCGAGCGCACGGCGACCCTGCACATCGACCACCCCGCCTACCTGATCTACACCTCGGGTTCGACCGGTCGCCCGAAGGGCGTTGCAGTGCGGCACCGTGGCTTGGCCAACCTCCAGGCCGAGGTGCTCGAGCGGTTCCGCCCCACACGGGATTCGCGTGTTTCGCACATCGCGTCGCCGAGTTTCGACGCATCGATCTACGAGCTGACGATGGCGTTCGGAGTCGGTGCCACCGTCGTGATCGTGCCGCCGGGAGTCTTCGGCGGCGGCGACTTGGCCGACCTGCTCGAATCCGAGCACGTCACGCATGCGTTCCTGACGCCCGCGGCGCTGTCGTCGATCGACGAGACACGTCTGGGCAGCGTTCGGGTCCTTGCCGTCGGAGGTGAGGCCTGTACTCCTGAGTTGGTGGCGAAATGGGCACCGGGCCGCAAGATGTTCAACGGCTACGGTCCGACCGAGACCACCATTCAGGCAAGTGTCGGTGGACCGTTGGTGCCCGGTGGCACAGTGGACGTCGGCAGGCCTGGAACCGGATTCCGGTTCCTGGTGCTCGACGCACGACTGCGGCCGGTCCCGGCCGGAGTGTCCGGCGAGCTCTACATCGCCGGTCCCGGTACTGCCCGCGGATACCTCGGTCGTTTCGGGCTGACATCCGAGCGCTTCGTCGCCGATCCCTTCGGCACTCCGGGCGATCGGATGTATCGAACCGGCGACGTCGTGCGCTGGGGAAGTGCAGGGGCCGTCGAGTTCGTCGGACGCAGTGACTTCCAGGTCAAGGTGCGCGGTTTCCGGATCGAACTCGGTGAGATCGACTCCGCCCTCACCGAGCACGACCAGGTCGGGTTCGCCGCCACGATCGGCCACACGGCAGCGTCCGGTGACACCGTCCTCGTCTCCTACGTCCTTGCGGCCGATGGCGAAACTATCGACACCGAGGCTCTTCGCGATCGCGTCGCCAAACTGCTTCCACGGCATATGGTTCCGTCGGCGATCATCGAGCTCGACGACATTCCGCTCACTCCGGTGGGCAAGCTCGACCGGCGAGCACTGCCGGTTCCGGAACTGACGACGTCGACAACTCCGTACCGGGCACCGACCACCGATGTGGAAGCGGCGATCGCCGATGCGTTCGCACAGGTTCTCGGGGTCGATCGAGTCGGCATGGACGACAACTTCTTCGAGTTGGGCGGAACGTCGCTGGTGGCCACGAAGATCGTGCCCGCCATCGAGAACGCCATCGGAGTTCGGGTCCCGCTACAAGCGCTGTTCGTCGATCCGACTCCGGCAGGTTTGGCCGCACGGGTCGCAGCGGATGCCGACACCGGCGGCGCGGATCTCGATTCGGTGTTCGGTGTGGTGATTCCGCTGCGCGGCAGCGGGTCCAAGGCCCCGTTGTTCTGCGTCCACCCGGGAATCGGCTTGTCGTGGGGATACGCCGGTCTCGTCTCACACCTGAGTGACGACCGGCCTGTTTACGGTCTGCAGCTGCCGAGCATCGTGGAAGGGTCGAGCTTCGGATCCATTCGCGATCTCGCTCACCGCTACGCCGACGAGATTCGTGCCGTCCAGCCGGTGGGTCCCTACCACCTTCTCGGCTGGTCACTCGGCGGCTCGCTCGCTCATGCGATAGCGGTGGAACTACGCAGCAGCGGCAGCGATGTTCAGACTCTCGCGCTGTTGGACAGCTACGTCGACGGCCACGACGGCGAACCGGCCGGGGAGCGTTGAGTGTCGAGAATCTGCTCGCGGGATTGGGGCTCGACCTGACGGCTCAGCCGTCGACCGAGCCGTTGACCTACGAGCGGGGCGTCGAACTGCTCGACGAGTCGTTGGGGCAGACGACCGGCGTTTCCGCCGATCATCTCCGGCGTATCAATGCGGGATTCGAGAACTCGACTCGAATAATGGCCGAGTTCGTCCCTGACGTGTTCGACGGAGATGTTTTGTTCTTCTCCGCAACGAAGGGTGCGAGCGATGGAATTGTTCGATCCCCGCAAGAATGGCGGCCGTATGTGACAGGAGATATCGTCATCCACGATGTCGACGTTTTCCACAACGAGATGACCAATGCAGACGCTGCCTCGGTGATCGGGCCGGTCGTCGATTCTCATCTCGGTAATACACCTGAATAACAATTGGTGTGTTCTTCACATCGAAGGGCACATCTACGAATACCATCGGCATTCGACACGAATGCGATCGAATACGAATCACTACCACCAGGGGACAGAAGTGAAACTGATCAGAACAGCAACGGTCGCGGTGGCGTTGACCGCTGCGGTGGCCACCGGAGCGGGCCATGCTGTAGCAGACCCGTCGTCGGACCCGGTGAACTACGAGACGTCGGTCAACCCCGACGGAACGGTCACCACCATCCTCGATGCCGGACTGTTCCGGGTCGACGCCACGAGCGAGACCGTGTCCGTCATCGACCAGGCAGGCACCACGCTTGCATCTGTTCCGCTGGAATACACCATCAACGGCACCGTCTACTCGATCGCACCGCTGATCGGTGCCGAGGGTCGCGAACTGACTTTGACTCCGCAGACGGTTCCCGTCGCCGAGGTCGCAGGTCCGCGGACCAAGCAGCAGGCATTCGACAACATGGTCAACCAGCTCGCGATCGGCTGGAACAACGGCGGCGGTGTCAGCACGGCGATCGGCGCAGGCCTCGGTTTCGCCATCGGCTGTGTGTCGATCTTCCCGAACTTCATCTCCGGGTGCATCATCGGAACCGTCATCGGTACGGTCGCCGGCGCGGTCATCGGCACTGCCAACGGAAACCCGCAGGCTCAGCCTGCCGTGTTCGAGTACTTCACCACTCCGTAGGGCAGGACGGCCTCGAGCCGACGAACAACGAACAGCGGGTGGAGCGCGTGCGCTCTACCCGCTGTTCGTTGTTCGACCGGTCAGCGCTCGGCGCATCGACACAGCCTTGACCATCGTCTCCTCGAACTCTTCGTCGGGATCCGACAATGCCACGATCGCGCCACCCACCCCGTAGGTCACTTCGTGTTCGGTGGCCACGATCGTGCGAATGACGATCGAGAAGTCTGCGGTGCCGGTGATCGAGAAGTAGCCGATAGCACCCGAATACACCCCCCGCGGTCCGTCTTCGAGCTTGTCGATGATCGCCATCGTGCGGATCTTCGGGGCTCCCGTCATCGATCCACCCGGAAACGCAGCCCGGATACAGTCCGCCGCCGACGCGTCGTCGCGCAGGCGACCACGAACGGTCGAGACCAATTGGTGTACGGGAGCGTAGGTTTCGACATCGAACAGCTTCGGCACGTGCACCGACCCCGGCACGCAGACCTGGGCGAGGTCGTTTCGCACCAGGTCCACGATCATGAGGTTCTCGGCCTTGTCCTTCTCGTTCGCGACGAGATCGGCCTTGAGCGCGTTGTCTTCCTCCGCGGTGGCCCCGCGGGGACGCGTTCCCTTGATCGGCTTGGACTCGACTATGCGGTCGGCGTCGATGCGCAGGAAGCGTTCCGGAGACGCACTCAACACGGACAGCTCCGGGAACTTCAGCAGAGCACTGTACGGAGTTGGATTGATTTCGCGCATGTACGAGTAGGTGGCGGTCGCGTCGATGGAACCGGCTACGGTCGCCGTGTTGGTCAAACACACCTCGTACGTCTCACCGGAGCGAATCTCGGCGAGGCACTGGGAAATCAGATCGAGATAGTGGGCACGGTCGTGGCGTAAACGGGGCTCGAGCGAGCGATCGGCTCCGAGCAGGGGAGTGCCGGACGCAGGCACACCCGGACGGTCGTTCGGGGCAACCTTTCGGGACAGGCCATGCAGGGTGTCGGTGACCGAGTCGAACCACTGCGCCAACACAGGATCCCCGGGGGTGGTGGCCAACCCCATCAGATAGAGGGTGCCGGCCTCGTGGTCGAACACCAGCGCGCGATCTGCGAAGACCATCGACGCGTCGGGAGTCGCAGCGGTATGAACCAATTGCCCACCGGTGTCGGCCTTGAGTTCGTAACCCAGGTAACCCACGTAGCCGAGACCGAAAGCGAACGGTAGGTCGTGCCGAGGGGGAGTGGCCCGCTCTCGCAATCGGTCGTCGATGTAGTCGAAGAATGTCGAGTGAATGCGCTCGGTCGTACCGTCGGCACCTTGCACGGTCACCGTGGTCTCGGCAACCGAATAGGTCACGTACTCCGCGTGGGGACCCGAGCAGTCGCCCATGACGGTGAATCTGCAGTCGGGTTCGAGAGCCGCGCTGCCGTCGAGCCAGAAACTCTTCGAGCCATCCGCAAAGAGAGCTTCGAATACCTGCTCGGAGTCGAAAGCCTCGTCGAGCGAACGTGTTTCGATGGTGAACATCGAATCCTGAGTACGCGACGCGCTCGATGCGCTCGACTGTGCCAGCGTCAGATCGCGGAAATTGGCGAGCAGTTCGCGGCCGTATTCGGTGCTGATCGACTCGGGATGGAACTGAACTCCCCACATCGGCTTGCTGCGATGCCGAACGGCCATGACCAGTCCGTCGGGCGTCCACGCAACTTCCTCGAAGTCGGCGGGGGTGCGTGTCACTACGAGTGAGTGATACCGCACTACCGAGTACGGCGACGGGATCCCGGCGAACAGATCCACACCGGTGTGAGTGATGTCGGTGATCCTGCCGTGCATCGGTGCGGGCGCGAGATCCACACTGCCACCGAACAGATGGCACAGACCCTGATGCCCGAGGCACACACCGAGTATCGGTAGACCGGACTCGAGTATCACCCGGGCACTGATCCCGAAGTCCTGCTCCAGATCCGGGCGCCCTGGGCCGGGCGAGATCACGACATTGTCGTAGACGTCGAAATCCAGCGACGTCCACTCGACGTCGTTCTTGACCACCGTCGGCGGTCGACCGTTCACCTCCGCCAGAAGGCTGTAGAGGTTGTAGGTGAACGAATCGTAGTTGTCCACCAGGAGCGTATGGATCGTCATCGGGTGCTTCTACCGTTCACTGTCGAGGCCGGGCCCGGGCGTCGGAGAATCGATGATCGAATCCTCGACGCGACATGCCTCTGCGATCATCGATCGGTACAGATCTTCGAGAAAATCGGGAGACAACCCATTGGCCGACGCGAATTCTCTCGCACGCTCGGTCACCAGTCCGACACGGCCCGGTTGCATCATCGGAATGGCGTGTTCACGCTTTACGTGTGCAACACGTACACACACATCGATGCGGTCTCGAATTGCAGCGCGCAGAACTTCGTCGATTCCGTCCAACTCGCGCCTCAACTCCGCAAGTTTCTGCTCGCCGACTGCGCGATGACCTTCCGATTCCGCTTCGGAGGCCGCCGTGCGCAAAGCGTCGGTCGAGCGCTGATCAGAATCCTGGCTCACGAGTTAATGCCCCCTGATTTTTTCGACTCCGGTGCTGCTGTTTATCGGTATTCTCCGACAACTGTTACGGCGACCGTTCACGAATCGTCCACCTGTGTGACAACCGATACTCGATGATGGCACCTCGGACTGTCACGCCGCCACTCGATCGTATTGGAATCCGCGTTCGGGCGACAATGAATGCAACAAAGCGCGGGAAAACATCTATTGGGTTTCGAATTGCATAAAAAAACTGCACCGCCGGATTGTTTCCAATCAGGCGGTGCAGTGAGCGACGACTGTCATGCGCCGCGGCGCTTCACCTTCAGCAGGTCCAAACGCTCCTTGAGGAGTTCTTCGAGCTCGTCGACCGAACGACGCTCGAGCAGCATGTCCCAGTGGGTGCGGGGAGGCTTGACCTTCTTGGCCTCCGGCGCAGTGCCCTCGATCAGCGACCCTTCCAAGCCGTTGCGGCATGCCCAGGTTCCGGGAATCTCGGCATCGTCGGCGAACGGTACGTCGAACTCCTCACCGTTGTCGCACCGGTAGCGCGCAACGCGGCGGGGTGCCAGGTCGTGATCACGGTCGGTCTCGTAGCTGACCGCTCCCAGCCGGCTACCTCGAAGTACACGATCTGCCATGGTGAAGTCCTCTCCATCGATAGTAGGTACGTGCGCCGAAGCCATCCGTCGACATCGAACTACACCGTCTACCCACTGATCTACAACGTCGCCGCGCGTCGGTTCGTTCCCGGGCCGATGAGTCCCGGTGCGATCCCATCGGCGCAGCTTATCGGGCGATCTTACCTCGCGGCCGCAGTAGGCTGAACGACCATGTCCGTCAGAACCCGCCGCGACCAGACATGCGCCTGGTGCGGGCGCCCGGTCGCCGATACCGGAACCGGCCGTAAGCGGCGGTACTGCCGTCAATCGTGCCGTCAACGCGCCTACGAGCAGCGCAGCGCAACGAAAGGGACGTCGATTCCCGACGACGCCGTTGTGCTGACCGCGGAGGAGGTGTCGGCGGCGGCCGACAGAGCGTTCGAAGTTCGGTGTGCCGCCGAGGATGTCAGTACGGCGGTGACGGAAGGGGCCGACGCCGCGGAACTGCATCGGCTGTGCGTCGAACTGTTGACCAAGGCGCACGACGCAGAACGGCTGCGCTGAACTGGGGTTCCTTTCTCGTTCACCGACTCCATGGACAATGGTCGAGGCCCGCGCGACTGCGCGGGCGGTACGACCTAGTGAGGAGCTCCATGGCGTTCTGGGATCAACTCAAGTCCAAGGCACAGGAATTGAACGGCCAGCTGCAGACCAAGACCAGCCAGTTCAAGAACAAGGAATTCGCCAACGGCAGCATGGCAATGTGTGCCCTGATCGCGGCGGCGGACGGCACCATCGATCCTGCCGAGCGCCAGAAGACGGCATCTTTGATCGCCGGCAACGAAGCCCTGCGAGTGTTCGAGCCCGACGAGCTTCGGCAGAAGTTCGACTGGTACTGCGACAAGCTCCAAGGAGACTTCGACTTCGGGAAGGTCGAGGCGACAGCCACGATCGGCAAGCTCAAGTCGAAGCCCGACCAGGCCCGAGCCGTCATCCAGATCGGCATCATCATCGGCGGCGCCGACGGCCATTTCGACGATCACGAGAAGGCTGCTGTGCGCAATGCGTGCTTCGCAGTCGGAATCGATCCGGCCGAGTTCGAGCTCTGAGGCCTTCCGCACGGAAGGACCGCGGTAGTCGATCGTGCCCACGGCGATCGACGAAGTCACCAGTCGACTTCGTCGATCGCCGTTCTCGAAGGTTGCCGTCCGCTGTGAAATATCCGGAATGCCGGGATACTGGGGACACTCCGACGGCATGTGCCGATGCCGAAAGATCCGTTGGAGATCCGGTTGCAGCCCACCAGCAAAGGGACCGTGCATGACAATTGCCGCGATCTACCTCGTCATCGCCTTCGGTTTGGGCGGGCTCGCCATGGTGGTACGGCTACCTCCCCTGGTCGGGTTTCTGGCTGCCGGATTCGTCATCAATGCACTCGACGTCGGTGAGGTGCCCCAGCTCGAGCTGATCGCCGATCTGGGCGTGACGCTGCTGTTGTTCGCCATCGGCCTCAAGCTCGACGTTCGTATTCTGCTGCGCCGGGAGGTGTGGCTGACGACCTCGGTGCATCTGGTGGTGAGCATCGCGGTCGGTACCACCGTTCTATGGCTCGCCGCCGTCGCTGGTATGGCCATGTTGTCCGGCCAGAGCCTGACGACGATTGCGTTGCTGGCCTTCGCGATGTCGTTCTCGAGCACGGTGTTCGTGGTCAAGGTCCTCGAAGAGCGAGGGGAGTCGCACGCCCTCTACGGACGCGTGGCGATCGGTGTCCTGGTGATGCAGGACATCGTTGCCGTGGTGTTTCTGACCGTCACCAGCGGCACGTTGCCCAGCCCCTGGGCGCTGACGCTGGTACTGCTGTGGCCCGTTACTCGCGTCCTCCGAAGAATATGGAGCGGACTGGGCCACGGTGAGATGCAGTCACTGTTCGGCATCGTGATGGCGCTGGTCCCCGGTTACGCACTGTTCTCCGCCCTCGGACTCAAGGGGGACCTGGGCGCGTTGGTCATCGGCGTGTTGCTGGCGTCGCATTCGGCCTCGTCCGAACTGTCACGATCGCTGTTCCACATCAAGGAACTGCTCCTGGTGGGCTTCTTCGTCTCGATCGGTCTGTCCGGGTTGCCGGACCTACCCAGTCTCGGTGTCGCCCTGCTCATGGTGCTTCTGCTGCCTCTCAAATCCGTCCTGTATCTGGCGCTGTTCGCGATGATGAAGCTGCGATATCGGACTGCCCTCCTGGCTGGACTGAGCCTGATGAACTACTCCGAATTCGGTCTGATCGTCGTTTCGGTAGGAGTGACGACCGGCCTGCTCGCACCGGCATGGCTGGTCGAGATGTCGATCGCCGTGGCGTTGAGTTTCGTAGCGTCGGCTCTGGTGAACGGCCGTGGGCACCTGATGGTCGAGAAGATCGCGACACGTCTGCCCGAGCAGGACGAGCAGAGCCTGCACCCCGAGGAACGATCCGGGGATGCCGGCGACGCCGAGGTCGTCGTGATCGGAATGGGTCGTGTCGGGTTCGCGGCCTATCAGCGGCTCACCGATCACTACCGTCTCGATGTGGTGGGGGTCGATTACGACGGGCCTCGTATTCGTCGCCTCGCCGATCAAGGTCTGCGAGTCATCGAAGGAGACGCAACCGATCTCGATTTCTGGCATCAACTACGCCATTCCGAGTCGGTCCGCATTGCCGTGCTCGCGATGCCACGTCACGGTGCCAACGTCACAGCACTCGCCTGCCTGCGCGAATCCGGGTTCAGTGGAACAGTCGCCGCCGTGGCTCGCTACGACGACGAAGTGCAGTGGGCCAAGGAGCACGGTGTGGACATTGCGTTCAACGTGTACGCAGGTGCGGGATTGGAGTTGGCGGATCAGGTAGGCACTACGTCCCCCGATCCCGTGGGCGAAAAATTCGACCCCGACCTCGGTCCCTCCGAAACCGAGAAGTTCCCTCGACCGACTACAGGACCGGTACCTCTCGAGGAGCGTCCGTGACCGACGCGCCTGACCCACCCAACGCCGAGTGGAACGCGCAAGCCAGGGGAGAGACGCCTACTCAGCAACTCGACCGCAACTGGCTCGGCCTGCTCCAGGAACTGCGCGTCGAACAGACCGGGGTACAGCTACTGACGGGATTTCTGCTGACCCTGCCGTTCCAGCAACGCTTCGACGATCTGTCTGCGTTCGGCCGCACGGTGTATCTGATCACTGTGAGCGCCTCGATCATCGCGACCATACTGCTGATCGCGCCTGTAGGAATGCACCGAATTCTGTTCCGTCACAGAGAAGTCGGTGTACTCGTACGGGTGGGCAACCGACTCGCCATCGCCGGCTTGGTCATGCTCGGCATCGCACTGGTGGGAGTCGTCACTCTCACGTTCGACTTCGTGGTAGGTCCAATGGTCGGCATCGTAGCTGCACTGGTCGCTCTGACCCTTCTCCTCGCGTTGTGGGTAGCACTGCCACGGTGGTACCTGAAATCTCGATGACGTTGCGGTGGTGAGCGATTCGCTCAGCCTGCACTCTCACGCCGGCCAGCGACTGCGTTTCGCGCGATACATCTCCGAGTCCGCGATGCGCAGTACGTCGTGCGCAGACTGCCGCACATCACTGTCCGCATCGAGGTGTACCGCTGCCGACCCGACGCTGACGGTGAGTCCGGACAACATCCGGGCCTGCGTCAGGCTCGCTACGAGGTCCGCCGTTCGGGCAGCGAGGTCGGCAGGCCGACCGACGGCGATGCACGCGAACTCGTCACCGCCCAGTCGTGCGACGATCCAGCGGTTGGCGGCCAGTGCTCGCAGATGCTGGGCCACATCGACGAGGACAGCGTCGCCGGTGTGGTGTCCGTAGTTGTCGTTGACGCCTTTCATGCCGTCGACATCGGCGGCGACGGCGCACATCACCCTCGGTTCGACATCCGGCGTTGTCATCGTGGTAGCAGTCACCGCAGCGAACAGCCCGCGACGATTGTGCAGACCGGTCAGCGGATCCACCAACGATTCCCGTGCGCGAGATCGGAGCTCGCTCACGTACACCATCAGAATGAGTGGAGACGCGAACATCAACAGCATGGTCAAACTGTGTGCGGCGACGACCCAGCCGCTGGCGACGTCTGCGTGCACCGAGAGTACGGCCACCACCGCAAGTACGACTGTGGCGAAAGCCATGTGCACGAGACAGGGGAGTAGCGGCACCGCCACCACGGCCAGAGTGGTGATGACGGCAAACAGAACCGTGCCGCCGATCGCTGTCAATGTCGTGTCCTTCATCAACAGACTGGCGGCGATCGATACGTCCGAATACACGATGAACGCAATCAGCAGACGCGGGCCGGGCCATCGCCCGAAGAACCAACGCAACGCGACCGGGAAGGCGGTCAGACTGATGGCGACCACCACATGGACTCGCCAGCCGCTGTACTCCTCGGACGGTGCGCTGAGCAACCCGATGAGACCGATCGACAACGTCCCCAAGCCCACGAGCAAGCGAATGACGCGGGTTCGAGTCGCATCCAGATCCAATAGTCCCGACACCGTGGTGTCCTCGTGTGGTTGTGACGACACAAATCGACCCGCGGGCGAGATGAACGGACGAACGGCGGACATCGAGTGACCTTCGGCTGGTATTTGCCCCGAGCAACAATTCTCCGGAGCGTAGCAGGAACGGGCAATTCGACTACTCGATCGGCCGATACCGACCACAATGACTGTTTGCCAATCAATCGATTGCCGGTGATGTCGCGCGGAAACAAACTGTAGCTCGAACTCCATCGCTCCGAATCGTCACTGTGACGTTTTGCGGTGATGGAACGGCGACACGGAAGCGACCCGAAGGGCGGCCCGGATTCCGTTGGATCCACGCAATCCATCCATTCGCAGCTAGAGCCGCCGGATAGCAACGAGCGCCCGTGCGGCGTTCCAGAAACCGGCCATGCCGATGGACAGTCGACGCAGGCCAACCCTGAACGTGTCAGCCCACGCGAACGAGACTGTCGTGTGGACCATCGACTCGGTCTCCGACCTGCGGCCACTTTTTGCCGATAATCAACATTATGTCAACTAACCGATCCCTACTGCTCTACGCCAGCAGCCAGCGTCACCGCGCGCTCACAGTGAAGCAAGACGGCAGGTTCAGATATGCAGGGTTTCCAGAAAACTACTGCACATTGTTGCAGCGCAATACCTCTCGCCGTCCGAGCGTCTCCAAGTAGGGACAATGCCAGAGGGCGCTGAGACTCCGACCAGTTACCGACCTTGCGCTGCGTGCTCGGCTTCGGCGCGGTGCCTGATGAACTCGTTCCGAGTACACAGGATGCGTCGAAGGTACAGCCTTCCTGGGATGTCCAGAATCAGAGCGGCGAGTCGTCCTCCGCGAAACTGTACCGACATGACGTCGACCATCTGGGTGTGATCACGTGTTGCGAGAAAGAAGTGTTCGTGACGCATCGAAGCGAAAGGGCCGGTGACTTGTTCGTCCACGAAATATCGAGGACATTCGTGCTTTGTGATACGGCTGGTCAAGGTGAACCAGAACCCGAGGTGTCTGGAGCGGATCTGGATCTCATCCCCCAGGCGGAGGTTACTGCGATCAGATGTGAACCGAACACTTTCTCTGAACGAACCCTGAGACTCCTCGTGGACCTGGGCATCCGACTCCAGCTCGAAGACTGCTGTAGGGTCCGCGGCGATCGGTGTCGACAGCGTAATGGTGAAGGCCATTCGCACAGCTTTGCAGGCTGTTGTTGTGCCGTGGTGACGGCCGGGTCGTTGAGAACGACCTGGCCGTCACCACCGTGGGATCGGTAGAATCTGATGCTCTGGACCGGTCGCTATCGAGTTTTGTTTCAGCGGGCCTGGCTAGGCCGGGAAATCCGCGCTGCGAGATAGTGTTTCGTTCGACCGGATGTCGCTCAGATTTTGTTCCAACGCGTCGATCACGGCGTCGTACCCGCTGTTGCCCAGAATCAGCCGGCGTGGCGGCGGGTCCTGGGTCATCGCTGCGATCACCGCACGGGCACCGCGATGCGGATCGCCCGGTTGCACCCCGTTCATGTCGACGAAAGCGGCCCGCACCTGTTCCAGCATGCCGTGGTATTCCGAAATCGCCTCCGCGACCGGCTCTTCGGCGAATCCGGCGTAGGCGTTCGTGCGGAACGCCCCTGGTTCGACTGTCAACACAGCTATGCCTTGCTCGGCAACCTCCTGGCGCAGCGCATCGGTGACGGCCTCGATCGCGTATTTCGTCGCGCTGTAGTAACCAAATCCGACCGCCGCCAGAAGCCCGGCCACCGAGGACACGTTGACGATCCACCCGCTTCCGCGGGCGCGCATACCTGGAAGCACTGCTCGCGTCACGGACAGCACGGCGAAGAAGTTCAGCTCGAACATCGCCCGTATCGAGGTCTCGCTCATTCCCTCGATCGATCCGTACCAGCCGCGGCCTGCGTTGTTGACCAACACATCGATACCGCCGAAATGCTCCTCGGCTGTTCGTACCGCTCGTAGTACCTGATCCGCGTCGGTGACATCCATGGGCACGACGAGAACGCGGTCACCGTACTGATCGGCCCAAGACGCCAATTCCCCTGGACGCCGGGCGGTGAGTACCACGCGGTCTCCCGCCTCCAGCGCCACCTCGGCGTAGGCCATGCCGAAACCGCCAGGTGTGCCACCGGTGATGAACCATCGCTTGCTCATGGCTCGATCACCAGCCGCTGGATCAGCGCGCCGTCCAGCGTGAAGCGGTAGTGCAGGTCGACGACTCCCCCGGGGAAGTTGCCTTCCAGGTGCTGCACGACGTCGACAGTCGTGCCGGTCGTGGTCGCCCCGGTGAACTCTGTTGTGTAGGTGTACTGACTCTCACTGACCGAGGCGGTCAGCCAGGCCTCGATCTCGTCGCGGCCCGAGTGATCGTGGCCCTCGTCGGTCACCACGGCATCCGCGGTGAACAGAGTGAGCGCTCGAGCGCCTTGTCGGGAGTCGAGTGCGGTCATGAACTTCTTCACGTTGTCCGGGAGTCCATCCCATTCTGTTGTCATGACCCCACGGTGATGTCTCCCCCAAGGGGAGTGTCAACACCAGGTCAACTCTGGTGTCCGTGCCCGGATATTCGGTCCCGGACCAGCTCCTACGTCCGGACCGATTCTTGGTCCTCATTCACTCCTGCGGCGACGAAGGCCTGGACCGCAGACGCTGCTGTACATCTGTTCAGACAGATCGTAGAAAACAACGAGCAGACTCGAGTCGATCAGCGTCGTAGTCTTCCCATTTTGCAGCAGGGACATCCTGATGACCGACCTCGACAAAGCTACGTTTGATGAAGAACTCCGCTGCTTCACTGCTGACGGTGACCGCGAAGAGATTCGCGATACCCCTGGTGCGGCAGACCTCCAACAATCCGTCCATCAGCAAGCCACCCGCTCCCAGTCCGGAAAACTCGGCGACTGTGATCAAACCCGACACTTCGGCGAATCCTGTTCCGGCGTAACGGTCCACCTCCAGTCCGACGATTCCGGCGAGGTGCCCGGTGCGCAGCACCCGCGCACCGAGTCCTCCGACCGCCATCCTGGCAATCTCGATCCGACTGCGCTGCTTGAGAACCCCTTCTCGCACTCCCTGTGCGACCAACGCCTCTATTGCAGGGAAATCGTCGACCTGCAGCGAGGCCAAGTGGAGGTAGCGCCCCTGGGTGAGGACGGTCCCCCGGCCGTCGAATGTGAACAGCTCGAATTCGAGATCGTCAGCACGGCATAGGTTCACGCTGTATGCACCGCCGGCAAGTGCCGCCTCGGCCGCGGGCGGGAAATCGTCGAGTCCCCGTTCGGCCAGGTGTGCGACCAGACGCTCGCGGTGCAGGTCGATGTCGGCGAAGCTACGAGGAGGATCGCCCCAACCCCCGCCCGGATCGGTCAGGACCATCTTCGAGGCCCGCACGCTCGCAGACACTGCCCCTGCAGTGCGCGCGACAGCGGCTACTTCCGCCCCGATCACGACGTATTCCGAATCCGCGATTGCGAGCCACAGCCGGGCGACGGACTCATCGTTCCAGACAGTCGCACTCGCCATGGCTACACCACCGACTGCAGCGCTGACTTCCGGAACGTAGTCGGCCGGAACCACGAAAATGAACCGCGTATCGCCGGTTCCGAACTCCCCGACCGTTCGTTCCACTGCCTCGAGCGCCGCGATGCTCAACACGGGAAGGGCGATCACGATCGTGACCCCGCGGAACTCCTCGATGAAGAAGTCGCGCTCGGCAACAGGAACCCCACTGGACGTCAGCTCGACCGCCACCTCGCGCGGTACCGCTGGCCGCGGCCGCAATTTCCGTGGGTTCGCGCGTAGATCGTAGTTCGTCATGATAGGTCCCAGTTTGGACTGCTCTCTCTCACCCCGCAACGCTCACGAATGCTCGACGGGGTCGCTACCCCAATTCGCATGAAGCGCACCATCAGCTCGACGTGGCCGTCCATCCATCCGGTCAACGCGATATCCTGACCCCGTGCCCATCGATCCCGCCGTCCGAATGTCCAGGCTGCAGGCCTTGATCGATCACCCCCGCACGGGCATTTCGGAACGAGATGTGGCGCAGCGCATGCTGAATCGACTGTTCCGCTCGTTGCGTTCGACCGCCGATCGCAGCCGACAGTACGGTTCCAATCACGGCAGACTGGGCCGACACGCGGGCCTCGAAGACGTCGCCGAGATGATTCGCTACGACCTTCTGCTGGCGCGCACCGACCCGGCCGAACCCCACGGCCTGGCGACGATCGATCCGGTTGCAGACGCGCCCGCCGACATACGGTACGAGGTCGAGGCCCGCCACGACTGCGAGATCGTTGTCACGATCAGCGGCGTCCCTACCGCATGGGGTTGGCAGCACGACGACGGAATCGACGTCCACTCCCCTGCGCTGAGCGCTCTAGTCGATGAAATCGCCGTAATTGTGAACAGCTACAACCACTTCGGGGACGACATCACCCCTCGATTCTTCGGTCGCGTTCGTGTCGAGGGGCAGACGGTGGTGTGGTGACCGTTCGGACGCCCGACAACTCCGAGGCAACGATTCGATGACCGCGCCATCCACCCGGCCTGGGGCTGCCCCGTACAGCAAGCTGTTTCTCGCCATCTACGACCTCTGGGTGATCAGGCTCTCGAACGACTACGGGTGGCGTTGCAACAGAGGATATTTCGTCGACCTGTATCGTGAGCGTATCGGTCGGCGTCACCTCGAGGTCGGCCCCGGATCGGGCTGGGTCCTCGCCAACATCGACCTACCCACCGATATCGACCTCACCCTCGTCGATCTCAATGCCAACTCACTCGAGCACACCGCCTCGCGCCTGAACGTCTCGCCCACACTGATCGAACACGATGTGATGCTGCCGTTGCCCGAGAACGTCGACACATTCGATTCGGTGTCGATCAATTACGTCTTGCATTGCCTCCCCGGCGACTGGTCGACCAAGTCCGTAGCGCTGACGAACCTGGCCGATGCGATGAACCCGGAAGGCGTGTTGTTCGGATCGACCGTGATCGGCGTCGACCAGAACTACACAGCACTCGGTGCGGCGCTGATGTTCGTGTACAACAGAATCGGCGCCTTCGGTAATCGGCACGACGATCTGCCCGGTTTACGACAAGTCCTGACCGACAGATTCGCGCAGGTCGAGGTGACGATGGTGGGCAATGTGGCGTTCTTTGTCGCTCGACATCCCCTCGACGCACAACAGCGGACAGGCTGATACGCGGCGAGGACTATTCGGGCACATGGACCGCGAACGGCGAATAACATGGGCCCGGTGCCGCTCGTATCCCGAGCGAAACGGATCGGAGGGCCGATGTTCGATCTCCCGGACGATCCGGTGAGTCTTCGATCCTTCCTGGAACGTTCTCCGGACTTCGTTGCGCTGTCCGACTTCACGGGGAAGATTCTGTACATCAATCCAGCGGGTTCGGAGCTGATCGGGCTCGAGGACGTGGCCGATATCGGCCAACTGTCGGCGTTGGAACTGCTGACCTCCGACGGACTCGATCTCACCGACGACATCGCCGCCGGTTTGGTCTCCGAAGGCAAGTGGGAGGGCTACTGCGAGCTTCGCCATCACGTGACCGGTACCGGCATGCCGGTGGTGGTGTCTGCCTATGTGATCAGTCGTGCGGACGGCGGCCCCGACGTGGTCGTATCCACCATTCGGCACCGACACACGGTGGAGCAGCGCAGTGCCAGGATGGCAGCCGATGCAGTGATCGCCGGTCGTCACGCTCAGGAGCAGAAGGCTCTGGCCGACCTGAGCCGGTTCGCCGTCATCGCCGAGCTACCCAGATTGCTCACTGCAGCAACCGACACCGCCGCCACCCTGATCGGCGTGGGGAACTCCGCCATCGCCCATCTCGAGCACCCGACCGACCTGTACTTGACCATGGACGCGGCCAGCGGTGCACTCGGCATGCGCCAGGACATTCCGTCAGGGGACGGTTCGTTGGTGGGATTCGCACTGACGCTCTCGGAGCCTGTCGTGTGCAACGACAGTCACGCCGAGAAGCGTTTCCGTACCGACACGATGATCTCGCTCGGCCTCCGCAGCGGCGTCGGAGTTCCCATCTTCACCGCCGCAGGAAAAGCATGGGGAGTTCTCTCCATTCACAGCGTCGAGGCCCGTCTCTACCGCGACGAAGAAGTGTCGTTCCTCAGTTCGGTTGCCGGCATCGTGTCCGCAGCGATACGACGCATCGACCTCGAACTCCAACTGCGACGACGTAGTACACACGACGCCCTGACCGGTCTGCCCAACCGCACCCTCGCATACGAGGTCATCGATTCGGCACTGGACCGCGCGAGACAACAGTCCGGCACCGTAGCACTGTTGCTGCTCGACATAGACGACTTCAAGATCATCAACGACAGCCTGGGACACGACGCCGGAGACAGGGCGTTGGTCAAGTTCGTCGAACGGCTCGCCTCGGCAATCCGAGACGCCGACACCATCGCGCGCCTGGGCGGAGACGAATTCTTGATCGTCTGCGAGGGCGTGGACAGCGTTGCTCATGCCGAGGAACTCGCACGACACATCACGAGCTCCATCGCGGTTCCCTTCTCCGCCGAGGACGTGCCCATCCCCTTGAGCGCCAGCATCGGTATCGCATTGTCCGAACCTCATTCGACCCGGCACGAGCTGATCCATCGCGCCGACCTGGCCATGTACCGCGCAAAGGACAGTGGAACCGGTGGGCATGCAGTTTTCGATCCCACCGATCTCTACGACGCGGATCGCATCAGGTCACTGTCGATCGATCTGCGAGCGGCGCTGCGCGCCGACGAACTCACTCTCGCCTACCAACCATTGGTGGACATCGCCACACGGAAAATCGTTGCGGTGGAGGCACTCGCCCGCTGGAATCACCGCGAGCTCGGCCCCATCGAAACGAGCGAGTTCGTCGGCGTCGCCGAAAGAACCGGCCTTGCAACGCCATTGGGCGCATGGGCGCTGCGTACCGCATGCACGGCCGCGGCGCGGTGGCGAACGTTCTCCGACATCGTGGTTCGCGTCAACGTCAGTGCGCTTCAACTTCGCGATCCCGACTTTCCCACCGAGGTCGCGTCCGTACTGGCAGAGACGGGACTGCCTGCCTTCGCTCTCGGACTCGAAGTGACCGAAACCGTGTGGGTCGCGGACACCGAACGGGTCGCCGACACCGTCTCTGCCCTGCACGCCATGGGTGTGGCTCTCCTGCTCGACGATATGGGTAAAGGCCACAGCTCCATGTCGTATCTCGACCGCTACCCGATGTTCGAGTGCTTCAAGATCGACAAGTCGTACATAGCCCGGCTGCCTGCACCTCGGGCTCGCGCGATCGTCTCGGCCATCGTTGCGCTCGCACGCGCATTCGACGTCACCGTCGTCGGGGAGGGAGTCGAAACCGAGGAGCAACTCGACGCACTGGCCGCCACCGGCTGCGACTTCGCGCAGGGATATCTCTTGGGCCGGTCGGTGCCGGCGCCATCGCCGATCTGCTTCTCGGCGATCGATGAATCCCGGGTCGTCCCGACGTTCGTGATACCGTGCCGAACCAGAGCTACTCGCATAGCCACCCCAGCTGCAGCAGGCACCCGCGTCGCCTCCGTCAGCGTTCCACGGGCAAGGTCCTTCACGGATCTGCGATCGACGAAGCTGGTTTCTTGTTGCACGCCGTGTTCATGACTTCCGACCGGTGCAGCAGTGCGCGGGACTGGTGCACACAGGGATTGGAACTCTCGTGACCAAGAACCACGCCGACAAGCGCGCAGCGCGGAGCTATGCGCGAGCACACGGACTCCCCTACCGTCAGGCTCTCGCGTCGGTACGCGCTGCCCGTGCCGATCGAATGTCGTTGTTGCCCTTCGCAGAGCGCCTATTGATCGAGGCCATCGAGGGATGCGGAATTCGACATTGGGCTCGTGTCGACGAATGGGACGGCGTTGGCCGCGCAGTGATCACCGACCTCGGCGGCGAGCGATTCGTTCTCACCGTCGACACCGTTCTGCTGGTGCTCAGGCAACACCTCGACGACCATCCGAGACTGCGGCCCACAGACATCGACAGCTACTTCGCCGACGAGGCAGTTCAACGGCTCCTGTTCGGCGGCGTGATCTATCGACTCGAACTCCACCGCGGCAGGGGTCTGGTGGCCTGATTCGAGGCCGGATCATCGATTGTGCAGCCCGATTTCGTCGGTGCGATATGGGTTGGGACAGCTGAGGTTCCCTCTTCCCACTTTCAATGTATAGCGCACCCCGGGGCTTGCGGCAAGACCCCGTGCAGGGCTCAGAATGCTCGCTGCAGCCACGTAGCAATCGATCGGAGTCCTGTGAAAAATCCGCACCCCCGTGTTTTCGACCTACCCGACAATCTCGCACGCAAGCGCGACTCGGCATTGATCGGCCAAGACGAACACCACTTTTCAGCGGTCCACTCGAGTATCGAGAAGTCTCGTTTCGATACGGTGGCGCGGCTCGAGGCCGCGCAGAAGTCGTCGGGCCGAATGGGCCGAGAGGTGATGGAACGAGACTTCGAGATCCATCGCTTGGGCGGTCGTCTCCGTTCACTCCGTCGCTACGGGGTCGATCTGTGTCTGGGTCGCGTCGCGACCACCGACGCGGCCGAGCCGGTGTACATCGGACGACTCGGACTGCTGGGAACTGCGGGCGAGCAACTCCTCGTGGACTGGCGCTCCCCCGCGGCCGAACCCTTCTTCGGTGCCACTCACGCCAATCCCATGGGTCTACGAAGTCGTCGTCGATACCGGTGGACGAACGGCACCATCACCGACTATTGGGACGAGGTGTTCGACCTGACCGGACCGATCACCGAGGCTGCTCTGGACGATCAGTCTGCCTTCATCGCCAGTCTCGGTACGGCACGTTCACCGCGAATGCGTGACGTGCTGGGCACCGTTCAAGCAGATCAAGACGCGATCATTCGAGCGGACGCCCGCGGCGCGCTGGTGGTCGACGGTGGTCCGGGAACCGGGAAGACCGTGGTCGCCCTGCATCGCACCGCGTATTTGCTGTACACGGAGTCGCGTCTCGGACACAGCCGCGGCGGCGTGTTGTTCGTCGGCCCACACGAGCCGTACCTCGCCTACGTCTCCGACGTCCTACCGAGTCTGGGCGAGGACGGTGTGCGGACCTGCACGCTCCGGGATCTCGTCACCGAGGGAACGAACGTGATCGAGGAGACCGACCCTGCTGTGGCGCAACTGAAAGCGGCCGCGAACATGAACGTGGCGATAGAGGCGGCCGTTGCGTTCTACGAGCAGCCGCCGACTCGGACCATGATCGTGGAGACCGAATGGGCCGATCTGACGTTGACTCCGGCCGATTGGGCCGAGGCGTTCGGGGCACCCGATCCCGGCACTCCGCACAACGAGGCTCGTGAACAGATCTGGGACCTGCTGCTGACGGTTCTGACCGACCGCTACGACGGCGACGAGGCCCCGACCGACATACGAAACTCTCTGCAGATCAACGAGTCTCTACGCGCGGAGCTGGAACGATCCTGGACGATCATCGATGCTGCCGACCTCGTCGCAGACCTGTGGAGTGTGCCGGCGTACCTTCGCTCGTGCGCACCCTGGCTCGGCTCCGAGGAGATTGGTTCACTCCAGCGACCGGATCCGACGCAGTGGACGGTGTCCGATCTGCCGCTGCTCGACGCCGCAAGAATGCGGCTCGGAGATCCCGAGCATTCACGCCGCACCCGGCGTCGCGAGGTGGCCGCGGCTGCGGAGCGGGTGCGAATGGACCGCGTCGTCGACGAACTCATGGCCGCGGACGACGACGAGATGATGGCTGCACAGTTGCGGCAGGACGGAATTCGCGATGCACTCGTCGATGCGGCGGGCTTCGAGGAGATCCCGTCCGATCCGTTGGCGGGGCCGTTCGCACACATCGTCGTAGACGAGGCGCAGGAGTTGACCGATGCGCAGTGGCAGATGGTCCTGCGCCGGTGCCCGTCGGGCAGCATCACCATCGTCGGTGACCGTGCGCAAGCGCGGCAGGGGTTCGCCGAGTCCTGGCGCGAACGGCTTGGACGGGTCGGACTCGACCGGGTGAGAATTGCGACCCTCGGCGTCAACTACCGCACCCCGCAGGAAGTCATGGCCGAGGCCGAGCCGGTGATCCGCGCGGCGCTGCCGGACGCCAATGTTCCGGTCTCCATCCGCAGCACCGGTGTGCCCGTCGAGTACGGTGACGCGGCAGATCTGCCATCGATCCTCGATCGATGGCTGGACTCGAACGTCGACGGAATCGGTTGTGTGATAGGCAATCCGACGTTCCCGCCCTCGGAGCGCATCCGCTCGCTGACACCACAGATGACGAAGGGGCTCGAATTCGACCTGGTCGTCCTGATCGACCCGGACTCGTTCGGATCGGGAATCGCCGGTGCCGTCGACAAGTACGTGGCGATGACGCGAGCAACCGGACAGCTGGTGGTTCTGAATAATCAGCGCGAGGCCGCATCGAGGACGTCCAGCACGGCATGAATTGCCGGGCTGGCGTCGGCGCTGCGCCGCCACGCGGCCTGCACCTCACGAGTGGGGGCGCGCTCGAGCGCAATCGCGACGAGACCGGGACCGAGCAACGGGCGCGCGAGGCGAGGCACGAGAGCGAGCACATCGTCCGCTTCGACCAGCGTGAGTTGCGTGGAGAAGTCGTCCACGAGATGGCGAACGTCGACCTCGGCGGACGTCTCGGCGAACAGCCGACGAAACCACTGGTGACATACCGTCCCGGCCGGGCTCGTCACCCACGGGTACCGAGCGAGTTCGGCAGGGGTCAAGGCGGTCTCGCGTCGGGCGAGGGGGTGAGTTCGTTTCATGATCACGTCGCCGAAGTCCGTGTGAATCGGTCGCCGAACAACCGAGGGAGGAGCGGGCACCGATACTCCGTCTGCGTCGTGCACCAGCGCCAGGTCTGCGGCCCCGGCGTACACGCTGTGCAGTGCACGGTCCGGATCCTCCTCGCTGATGTGCACCGTCAGATCGGGGCACCGTCGATTCAGCTCGATCAGCGACGGTGCCAGCAAGCCGCGCACCGCGGTCGAGAATCCGACCAGCCGAACGACCCCACGTGCGACGCCCTCGTCGGCGGATCGAGCCGCCTCGACGCACCGTTCGAGAGCGTCGAACACCTCTCCCGCGGACTCGACCACCGCCCGACCTGCGGGGGTGAGCACGACTCCCCGACCGGCCTGTGCCAGCACCGGGGTGCCGATCTGTCGTTCCAGTCGTTTGATCTGCTGGGAGATCGCCGAGGAGGTGTAGCCGAGCTCGTCGGCGGCCCGAGCAAGAGTGCCGAGGGCTGCCACAGCGCGAAGGGCGTGCAGGGCACCGACGTCGATCATGAAGCAACAGTACGCAGTAATGCGGAAAATGCATCGCTGGACCTCATGTATCGAGCGGTCCACACTCGGACCATGACCACCACTCCGTCGCCGAGCTCGACGATCTTCGGCACGAACATCGTCGCAATGGCGACCCCCATGCACCCCGATGGATCGATCGACCGAGCGGGCGTCGATGCCCTTCTCGCGCACCTGTCGGCGACACGATGCGATGGCGTCGTCATCGCCGGAACGACCGGTGAAGCACCTACCCTGACTGTCCACGAGATCTCGCAGCTGATCGCTCGAGCTCGCAGGCACTCGGATCACGCACTTCGAGTGATCGCGGGAGTGGGCACCAACTACACCTCCACAGGGATCGAGATGGCTCGGTCCGCAGCGGCAGCCGGCGCCGACGCACTGTTGATCACCGCTCCCTACTATTCGCGCCCCACCCAGGCCGGCATCGCGGAGCACATCGTCGCCATCGGCGAGGCAGGTGGGCTGCCCACCATGGTGTACGACGTCCCGGCGCGCACAGGTGTGGCCGTCGAGGCGTCGACGCTCGTGGAGCTCTCCCTTCACCCCCTCATCGGTGCCGTCAAGGACGCAAAGGGTGATCTGTACGAGGCCATGACAGTGATGTGCTCGACGGACCTCGCCTACTACTGCGGAATCGACGAACTCGCGCTCCCCTACCTCGCCTGCGGTGCAACAGGATTGGTCAGCGTCACCGGCAACGTGGTGGCAGACCGCTACGCCGAGCTGATCGCTGCAGTCGGCGTGGGCAACCTGGACCGAGCGAAAGCAGTACAGCGATCGCTGCTGCCGTTGACCGACGCCGTGATGCGCACGACGCAGGGAGCCGTCATGGCCAAGGCTGCGCTCGTCAGGATCGGCGTCATCTCCGACGCGACCGTGCGGCGCCCACTTCTCGAGTCCTCGGCGGCCGATCTGAGACGACTCGACGCTGCCCTGTCCGCCACCGGAATCGATCAGGAATCGAGAAGCGTGCACGTTCCGGTACGACTAGCGTGACTGCTCATGGCGACGAAGAAGGTCACGCAGGGCTCGGCACCGCACGCTGCCGACAGTCACGATTTGATTCGTGTACAGGGGGCGCGGCAGAACAATCTTCAGGACATCGATGTCGAGCTGCCCAAGCGGCGACTGACCGTATTCACCGGCGTCTCCGGCTCCGGCAAGAGCTCGCTGGTCTTCAGTACGATTGCGGCCGAATCACAGCGCATGATCAACGAGACCTACAGTGCCTTCGTTCAAGGGTTCATGCCCACGCTCGGCCGCCCGGATGTCGACGTCATGGACGGACTCACCACAGCGATCATCGTCGATCAACAGCGTATGGGCGCCAATCCCCATTCCACCGTCGGCACCGCAACCGATGCCAACGCCATGCTCCGAATTCTGTTCAGCCGAATCGGAAAGCCGTACATCGGCTCCGCACAGGCCTTTTCGTTCAACGTCGCGTCGGTGTCCGGTGCAGGCGCGTACAAGGTGGACAAGGGCGGCAGGCAGACCACCGAGAAGAAGTCGTTCTCCGTGACCGGTGGCATGTGCCCGCGTTGTGAGGGCAGAGGCTCGGTCGGCGACTTCGATCTCACCGCTCTCTACGACGCGAGCAAGTCACTCAACGAGAGCGCGATCACGATCCCCGGTTACAGCATGGAAGGCTGGTACGGCCGAATATTTCGCGGCTGCGGGTATTTCGACCCGGACAAGCCCATCTCGAAGTACACCAAGAAGGAACTCGACGATCTGCTCTATCGCGAGCCCACGAAGATCAAGGTCGAGGGCATCAATCTGACCTATTCGGGACTCGTGCCGCAGATCCAGAAGTCGTTCCTGTCCAAGGACGTCGACGCCATGCAGCCCCACATCCGGACCTTCGTCGAACGCGCGATCACCTTCACCACCTGCCCGGACTGCCACGGAACCAGGCTCAACGAAGGTGCTCGGTCGTCGAAGATCAAGGGCGTCAACATCGCCGACGCATGCTCGATGCAGATCAGCGACCTGGCGAAATGGGTGGGCGGCCTGAAGGAACCGTCGGTGGCACCGCTGCTGACCACGCTCGGGGAAACCCTCGACTCGTTCGTCGAGATCGGGCTCGGCTACCTGAGCCTGGATCGTCCGTCGGGAACGTTGTCCGGAGGAGAGGCTCAGCGCACCAAGATGATTCGTCACCTCGGATCGTCGTTGACCGATGTGACGTACGTATTCGACGAGCCGACCACCGGCCTGCATCCCCACGACATCGAGCGAATGAACAACCTGCTGCTTCAGCTGCGGGACAAGGGAAACACCGTACTCGTGGTCGAGCACAAGCCCGAGACGATCTCCATCGCAGACCACGTCGTCGATCTGGGTCCCGGTGCGGGAAGCGCAGGCGGGCACGTCTGTTTCGAGGGCACCGTCGACGGGCTGCGCCGGAGCGACACCGTCACCGGTCGGCATTTCGACGATCGGGCATCACTGAAAGAGTCGGTACGCGAGTTCTCCGAAGTGCTCGAAATTCGCGGCGCGGACTCCCACAATCTGCGCGAGGTGGACGTCGACGTTCCACTCGGTGTGCTGGTCGTCGTCACCGGCGTCGCAGGCTCGGGCAAGAGTTCACTCATTCACGGATCACTCTCGGGGACAGACGATGTGGTGTCGGTCGATCAGGGGGCAATACGTGGGTCGCGCCGAAGCAACCCCGCGACGTACACCGGCTTGCTCGAACCGATCCGCAAGGCGTTCGCCAAGGAGAACGCCGTCAAACCCGCGCTGTTCAGCTCGAACTCCGAAGGCGCGTGCCCGACGTGCAACGGCGCGGGCGTCATCTACAGCGACCTCGCGATGATGGCCGGGGTCGCCACGGTGTGCGAGGAGTGCGAGGGCAAGCGATTCCAAGCTTCGGTACTGGAGTACCACTTCGGTGGTCGCAACATCGACGAGGTGTTGTCGATGTCGGTCGCCGAGGCCGAGGAATTCTTCTCCGACGGAGCCGCCAAACTCCTTCCGGCACACAAGATTCTGCAGCGACTGAACGACGTCGGATTGGGCTATCTGAAGATCGGGCAACCGTTGACCACGCTGTCGGGTGGAGAACGCCAACGCCTCAAGCTGGCGACGCACATGGCCGACAAGGGCGGAATCTACGTGCTCGACGAACCCACCACCGGACTGCATCTCGCCGATGTGGACAAGCTCCTCGGGCTGCTCGACCGGCTGGTCGACTCGGGCAAGTCGGTGATCGTCATCGAGCATCATCAAGCCGTCATGGCCCACGCAGACTGGATCATCGATCTCGGTCCCGGTGCCGGGCACGACGGCGGCCTCGTCGTGTTCGAGGGAACACCCTCCGATCTGGTCGCGGACGGTTCTACTCTGACCGGCCGGCACCTGGCCGCGTACGTCGGGAGCTGAGTTACCGTGACCACCCTGCCTCAGCGGCCCGCAACCGCACTGGTGATCATCGACGTTCAGAACGACGTGATGGTCGGCGTCCACGAGCGACAACGCGTCGTCGACAACGTCCTCACGCTGGTGTCCCGCGCACGAGACACCAGCACTCCGGTGATCTGGGTGCAGCACTCCTCCGACGGGGATTTGGCCTTCGGAACGCGAGGGTGGGAACTTCTCGACGAGTTGCCCGTCGATCCAGGCGATCCGATCGTCCACAAGAAGCACGGCGACGCCTTCGAGGACACAGGTCTCGAAGCCGAGCTCGCCGCCTCCGGCGTGGGGCACGTCGTCATCGCCGGCGCGCACACGGACTTCTGCATCAGGTCCACATTGCACGGAGCCCTGGTACGCGGATACGACGTGACGCTGGTGAGCGATGCCCACACCGCCGAGGATCTGACCGAATGGGGCGCGCCCCCACCCGAGCAGGTCATCGCGCACACCAACATGTACTGGGACAACCAGACCGCTCCTGGCCGGACCGCCGTGGCAGTAGTCACCGAGGAGGTCGGTTTCACCCGACCGATATCCTGAACCCTCCATGGTGACCTTGCTGCTCGCGCTCGTCGGATTCGCGCTACTCGATTCGCTCGACGTGTTGCTGATCGGCGTCACCGCTGCCATCGCAGTGCACGCGAGAACCACCCGCCGGTCTCCGTTTCGAGCCGGGCTGGCCTTCGTCGGCGGAGTGTTCACCGCTACGACAACGTTCGGCATCCTCACCGTTCTCGGCATCGACTTCTTCACCGATCTGTTCGACTTCACCATCACTCCCACGGTCCGGTATCGCACGGAACTCGCGGTCGGGCTGGTACTGATCACTCTCGGTGCTCTGCGCACCACCGAACGCCGCCCACCGGAGTGGGCAGCTCGAGCCGGCTCCAGCATTCCCGTCGTCGCCCTGACCGGACTGACGATCGGTCTGGTGCAGGGCCCGACGGCAGTGCCGTATCTCGCCGGGCTGACGATGCTCTCGACCTACGATCCCCGCCCGACGTGGTGGCCGGCCATCGTCGTCACCTACTGCCTGATCGGGCTGCTACCGCCCATCCTCGTTCTGATTCTGGCGTCGAGGAAAAGTCGACGTTCCAGGCGCGCGTTCACCGCGACCGTCCGAGCCCTGATGCGGTACGGCCCGCCGACGGTGCGCATCATTTTCGTCGTGCTCGGCGTCGCACTCGTCGCCGACGCTCTGATCCATGCCGGAGACCTCCTGTAGGTCATCGTCGTAAGCTTCTGCGCATGGCACTCGATCACGGCGACCCCGGTGACGCCCCGTCCGTTCCCCCTCCCCTGGCCCCGGTCGTCGACGACCGTCGTCCCTCCGCAGCCGAGGAAGCGCGCACGATCGCAGCGTCCACCAACACCGCGACTCTTGCGAGCCTGACCGCGGACGGCGATCCCTGGGCTTCGTTCGTCACGTACGGATTGCTCGACGGCGCTCCGGTTCTGTGTGTCTCGCGCATGGCCGAGCACGGACGGAACCTCGCAGGCGATCAACGGATGAGCCTGTCGATCGTGGCGCCGCAATCGCAGACCGATCCACTGGCGTCGGGCCGAATCACGCTGGCAGGCGTGGTCGAGCGGCCCGAGGGGGACGAGTTGGCCGCAGCACGCGCGGCGCATCTCGACGGCGTACCAGCGGCGAAGTACTACCTGGACTACAGCGACTTCACGCTCTGGATCATGCGGGTGCATCGCGTCCGGTGGGTCGGCGGATACGGCCGGATGGATTCGGCAACCGCCGAAGCGTATTCCCGGGCCGCGCCCGATCCGGTGTCGCCGACCTCCGCGTACGCGATCGAGCACCTCAACGCCGACCACTCGTCGTCGCTGACTGCCATGGCCCGCGAGCTGGGCGGTTTTCCCGATGCCACGTCCGCCGAGTGCACGGCCGCCGACCGCTACGGACTGGATCTGAAGGTGCTCACACCGCGCGGAATCGCGTACACCAGGGTCGGCTATGCAACTCCGATCGACTCGGCTACCGAACTGCGGGCCGCGACCGTGGAACTGGCGAAGCGCGCAGCGGCCGGCCGGTAGGTGTGCGTTGCCACCACAGACACGACGACCTTGTCGAGACGTCGAGATGGATGGCGACTACCGTTGACCTCACACCGCAATCGTTAGGGAGCAGGTAATGAGCATCCAACCGCTCGAATCGAAGCGTCACCGCGTCGTCGTCATCGGTTCCGGGTTCGGAGGTCTGTTCGGCGTCAAGGCGCTCAAGAAAGCCGACGTCGACATCACCCTCGTCGCGAAGACGACACACCACCTTTTCCAGCCTCTCCTCTATCAGGTCGCGACAGGCATTCTGTCGGTCGGCGAGATCGCTCCCACCACCCGCGTCATTCTGCGCAAGCAGAAGAACGCCGAGGTGCTGCTCGGAGACGTGCTGAACATCGATCTCGAGGCCAAGACGGTGACGTCCAAGCTCCTCGAACGCATCACCGTCACTCCGTTCGACAGCCTGATCGTCGCAGCAGGCGCTCAGCAGTCGTACTTCGGCAACGATCACTTCGCCGAGTTCGCGCCCGGCATGAAGACCATCGACGATGCACTCGAACTGCGTGGCCGCATCCTCGGTGCGTTCGAGCAGGCCGAACTCTCCGACGATCAGGAGGAGAAGGACCGCCTCATGACCTTCGTGGTCGTCGGCGCGGGTCCCACCGGCGTCGAGCTCGCCGGGCAGATCGCCGAGCTCGCCGATCGCACCCTCGACGGAGCCTTCCGCAACATCGATCCGCGTGACGCCCGCGTCATCCTGCTCGACGCCGCGCCCGCTGTACTGCCGCCGATGGGCGAGAAGCTCGGACGCAAGGCTGCCGAACGGCTCGAGAAGCTCGGCGTCGAAATTCAGCTGAACGCGATGGTCACCGATGTCGACAACGACGGACTGACGGTCAAGGAGAAGGACGGCACGACGCGTCGCATCGAGGCGCAGTGCAAGGTCTGGTCCGCAGGCGTGCAGGGCAGCCCCCTCGGCAAGCAGCTCGCCGACCAGTCCGGATCGGAAACCGATCGCGCCGGACGAGTGCTGGTCGAACCGGACCTCACCGTCAAGGGCCACCCGAACGTGTTCGTGGTCGGCGACCTGATGTCGGTCAAGGACGTCCCCGGCATGGCACAGGGTGCCATCCAGGGAGCGACTTACGCCGCCAAGCTGATCAAGGCGTCGGTGAAGGGCGAGGACGATCCCGCTCAGCGTGCGCCGTTCAAGTACTTCGACAAGGGCTCGATGGCAACGGTGTCGCGATTCAACGCCGTCGCCAAGGTCGGTAAACTCGAATTCGGCGGATTCATCGCCTGGCTCATGTGGCTCGCGCTCCACCTGTACTACCTCGTGGGCTACCGCAGCCGCATCACGACCGTCATCTCGTGGTTCGTGACGTTCCTCGGCCGAGGTCGGGCTCAGATGGCGTCGACCGAGCAGCAGGTGTTCGCGCGACTGGCCATCGAGCAACTCAACTCACTCGAACGTACGGGTGCCGTCGAGGCTGCCGCCGCTGATTCGGAGCAGGAACGAGAAAAGGCAGCTGGCTGAAACCAGCTTTCACACAACGCATCGGCCGACGGGACACCGTCGGCCGATGCGTTTGTTCGTTGTGCAGCACGCCGGGTCTCACACATCCAGTTCGGCGTGCTGAAGGCGACGACCCACAGAGGTACTCAGCGAACCGCCTCCGGCCAGCGCCAGCCGGACGGTCCCGTCGGCCAAGTCGACCTCGGACGCCCGTGTATCGGGATATCGCAGCGTGCTCGACATCGACAGCGGTGCCGACAACGCATCGTGCGCAATCGATCCCGCGCCCAGTTCCACTCGATGGCGTAGCAACGGGCTACCTCCGACATCGCATCGCATCGCACTGCTCCAGTGTCCCGACGCTTCCTCGAAGCGGCCGATCTGCGTACGTTCACGCAGTCGCAGGGTCGAATCCTGTTCCAGCACAACGGTGTTGACTACCGAATGCGAGGCGTCGGAGACGACGACCATCGGTTCGGGATCGAAGACCAGCGACGCGCCTGCACCGACCTCGAAGTGCCACTGCGCGGACGAGTGACGGTGCAGCCCACCGGGCATCGCCAACGAGGCCGCGACACTGCGCACCTCCAGGTGCGCCCCGGCCGCCACCGATATTCTGACCACGATGGTGTCACCGCCGAGAGGAGTTGCGGCGGTACCGATCAGGTGGACTGTGTCCGGTCCCGTCTGGCGGCCGGCGAGTCCGCCCACCGAGGTGATGCGCGGGCTCCGGCTGCGGCTCGCGTCGATGCAGAGCTCTGTGTGCATCGACGCTCAGTGTGTGTGGGCATGCGCGTCGGCGTCGGCGATCACCTTCAGCTGCTCCCGCACCCACTCGAGCACCGTGGTCGCCGACGGATCGTCGGTGAGGGAGATCAACGCAGTCGGTCGCCCCTCACGCACCTGGGCCGCGTCCCGCTCCATGACACCGAGGTCGGCTCCGACGTACGGAGCGAGATCCGTCTTGTTGACGACCAACAGATCGGAGAACGTCACACCGGGACCACCCTTGCGCGGCACCTTGTCTCCCCCGGCGACATCGACGACGAAGATCTGTACGTCGATCAGACCGGACGAGAAGGTCGCAGTGAGGTTGTCGCCACCGGACTCCACGAGAATCAGGTCCAGGGGCGGGTTGTTCTCGATCAGATCGTCGATGGCGTCGAGGTTGGCGGTGATGTCGTCCCGAATTGCCGTGTGCGGGCAGCCACCGGTCTGCACCGCCGTGATGCGCTCGTCGGGCAACACTGCGTGCCGACGCAGGAAGTCCGCATCCTCGGTGGTGTAGATGTCGTTGGTGAGCACGGCGAGCGAAAGCTCGTCGCGCAGTTCGCGACACAGCGCAGCCACCAACGCCGTCTTTCCGGAACCGACGGGTCCACCGATCCCGACGCGCAGCGCGTCGCCTGCCACCCGTGCGCGCTTGGGCCGATCCAAACCGTGGTCGTGGGGCTCACCGTCGATCAGGTGCGGGGGCATGTCGAACTCCTTGTCGCTAGAGAAAAAAGTGGATCGGTATTCAGGATACGAACAACGGCCGATCACGGACGGCGTGGGCTTCGGCGAACATGTCCAGCAACGGATCCGACAACTCCATCAGCTCGGGCAGGCACTCGCACACCGCAGCGGTCACGTCGTCGCAGAAATCGCCCAACCGGATGGTGCACGCCGCGACCTCGGCCGGATCGAGCGCGAGCAGACGCTGCGCGGCGATCGCCGACCCGGTCATGGTGATGTACACCTGCACTGCGGCCGTGTCGGCAACCGACAGGCCCGCCGCGAGCCCGACGTGCCCAGCGGCAACGGCCAGGTGCGGCCTCCGCCCGATCGACGTCCAATCATGATGCGGCCAGGCGGACTTGGCCAACCTGAGCAGTCCACGGCCCTGAGCACGCGAGGCAGACCTGGCAGCCGGGGATGGGGTTCGTGCGTCGGATTCGGCATCGGCCTCGCTGGTGCTCGACGACCCGTGCACCAGCGATGCGGCAATGGATGCCGTCGTGGCCCCGGATGTTCGGATACGGCGTCGCAGAAACGCCTCGAGCGTCGTGATGTCTCGAACGAAGCCCGAGGCGATCGCTTCCTCCACTCCGCCGGAGTGCACGTGTCCGCCGGTGGGCAGGCGCGAATCGGCAAGCGAGAGAAGCGTCGTCACCTGCAGTCGGGCATCGGGCATCAGAAGAGGAAGTATCGCTGCGCCATCGGCAGTTCGGTTGCCGGCTGCTCCGTCCACACGTCACCGTCGATACGGACGGTGAAGGTGTCGGGATCGACTCGAATATCGGGCAGAGCGTCGTTGAGTGCCATGTCCGACTTCCTGACACCGCGCACGTTCTTGACCGGAACCAACCGGCGATCGCAGTTCAGACGCCCGGCCAGTCCGTCCTCGATCGCCTGCGGGGCAACGAAATGCAGTGACGTCGCGGCCGCCGCCTTGGGCGACGCACCGAACATCGGCCGAGGTAGTTCGGGTTGCGGGGTCGGGATGGACGCGTTCGCGTCGCCCATGGCAGCCCATGCGATCATGCCGCCCTTGATGACCATGTGGGGACGGACACCGAAGAATGCCGGATCCCACAACACCAGGTCGGCGAGTTTGCCCGGCTCGATCGATCCGATCTCGTCGTCGAGGCCGTGGGCGACGGCCGGGCAGATGGTGTACTTCGCGACGTAGCGCATCACTCGATTGTTGTCGGCTCCGTTGTCGCCGGCCAGGAAGCCGCGACGAGACTTCATCACGTGTGCCGTCTGCCACGTGCGCAGAACCACCTCACCTATCCGGCCCATTGCCTGAGCGTCGCTGCCGATCATCGAGATCGCACCCATGTCGTGCAGCAGGTCCTCGGCTGCGATGGTCGACGGCCGAATCCGGCTCTCGGCGAAGGCCAGATCCTCCGGAATCGATGGACTGAGGTGGTGGCACACCATCAGCATGTCCAGATGTTCGTCCAGGGTGTTGACGGTGTGGGGACGCGTCGGGTTGGTCGAGCTGGGGAGGACGTGCGGCTGCGCCGCCACGGTGATGATGTCGGGTGCGTGCCCGCCGCCCGCACCCTCGGTGTGATAGGCATGGATTCCGCGACCCTTGATCGCATCGAGGGTGGTCTCGACGAATCCGGCCTCGTTCAGGGTGTCCGAGTGCAGTGCTGCCTGAACTCCTGCGTCCTCGCACACTCGCAGGCACGCGTCGATCGCGGCAGGGGTGGATCCCCAATCTTCGTGCAGCTTGAATCCCGATGCGCCGGCGCGCAATTGCTCCCACATCGAGTCCGGATTGACCGTGTTGCCCTTGCCGAGGAGCACGATGTTCATCGGCCAGTCGTCCAGCGACTCGAGCATCCGGGACAGGTGCCATGCACCCGGGGTGACGGTGGTGGCCTTGCTGCCTTCGGCGGGGCCGGTACCGCCTGCGATCACGGTGGTGATGCCGCCGCCGAGAGCCTCCTCCTTGATCTGTGGGCAGATCAGGTGGACGTGACAGTCGATGCCGCCGGCCGTGACGATCTTCCCGTTGCCCGCGATGATCTCGGTGGACGGTCCGATGACGAGATCGGGATGCACCCCGGTCATGGTGTCGGGATTGCCTGCCTTGCCCAGTGCCACGATGCGTCCGTCGCGAATACCGAGATCGGCCTTGATGATTCCCCAGTAGTCGACGACGACGACCCCGGTGATCACCGTGTCGGGAGCACCGTCGGCGCGGGTGGCTCGGGACTGCCCCATCGATTCACGGATCACCTTGCCGCCGCCGAACACCGCCTCCTCACCGGCGTTGCCCGGGCCACCACTGCGGTCCTCGGTGACCTCGATCAGAAGATCGGTGTCTGCCAAGCGGATTCGATCACCTGTGGTGGGGCCGAACAACTGGGCGTATCGACTGCGACTCATGCGCGCCATCAGCTGTCCAACTTTCCGGGAGGTGTCATGCTCAATCCGTATACCTCGCGCGTGCCACCGAGTGGCACGAGCCGAATCGTCTGTTCGATGCCGGGCTCGAACCGCACCGCCGTGCCCGCGGGGATGTCGAGGCGGAAGCCGTGCGCCCGCTCGCGGTCGAATTGCAGAGCTGCGTTGGACTGTGGGAAATGCACGTGGCTGCCCACCTGTACCGGTCGATCTCCCGCGTTGACGACGGCCATGGAGATCACCTCGGCGCCGTCGTTGATCTCGATGTCGCCTGCGACGGTGATGATCTCGCCCGGAATCAGGTGGCCGTCACCCCGCTTCGGTGAGATCGGCTCGTGCACCGTGATCAGCTTCGTGCCGTCCGGAAAGGTCGCTTCCACCATCACCTCGGGGAGCAACTCGGGCACACCGTCGAGCACGTCGTCGGCACCGAGAATCTCGCGACCAGAGGACATCAGGTCTGCGACCGATCGGCCGTCGCGGGCACCCTCGAGGAGGTGATCGGTGATGACCGCGATCGCCTCGGGGTGATTGAGTTTGAGGCCGCGTGCCTGGCGACGCCGAGCGAGTTCGGCCGCGTAGCTGACGAGCAGTCGGTCCTGCTCGTGCGGAGACAACCGCATTGGAGTTCTCCGTCCCGATCGGTGATGGTGCCCGGCAATTCTGACACGCTTGCGACCCGTCGGCAGCGGAGCGCGCCGACGCACCTCATCCGAGCGGCACGGTCACCGATCGATCGAGCAGTCCCCGCAGCACGTCTCGGTCGATACCGGCAGCCACGTTCTGCAGTTCGGCGATGCCGAACGCGCCCGAATCCAACCCCCGCACCAGAACGCCTGCCAACGCCTGCGCCGTCGCCGGCTCGTCCATCACCTCACCACCCTGGCGATCGAGGTAGCTGCCCAGCCGAGCAGCAGCTACCGGCATGGCCTGACGGAAGAAGCCGAAGGTCGCCAACCATCGCGTCACCAGATGCCCGGGATGCATGTCCCAGCCCTGATAGAAGCCGCGTTCGAGGGATCTGGTCACCAGCTCGAAGTGTCGACGCGCGGACGCCGCCACCTGTGTTGGGTCGCCCGTCGGCACCACCTGGGTCGAACCGTCGCACACCCACACCCCGGTCTGTGCCGCTGCCACCAACATGACGTTCTTCGCATGGTCCGCCACCGGATGGGCCAATGATTGCTGCGCAGAGGTGATTCCGCAGGCGGCGCTGTAGTCGTAGGTTCCGTAGTGAAGGGAGGTGCAGCGGCCGTCCGCCCTGGTGATCGCCCGCGCGAGCGTCGCCGTACCGTCCGCCCCGATCACCGCCTGCGGGCTCTCGATCTGCAGCTCGAATCGAAGGGCTCGATCGGGCAGGCCGTGCGCACGCTCGAGCTCCTCACACAGCGCGACCACAGCGGCTACCTGCGCGGCGGCACGGAGCTTGGGGACGGTGAACACGAAGCCGTCGGGCACTCCCCCGGCTCCGTCCAGGACCAGCTCCAGGGTGCGGATTCCGCGCCGACGCTCATGTGCGGCAAGCCCTTTGGCGCGAATTCCCAGCCACGTCGGACCTGCCGAATCTTCGGCCAGGGCGGACAGCGCTGCCCCGACCGCCCTCGCATGGGTGTCCTCGACGGCATCGGATCGCCACCCGTAGCCGTCCTCGAAGTCGAATCGGAGGTCCTGGATGGGCGCACTGCCGAGTCGGTCGCGCACGAGGGGTAGTGCGTTCTCGGTGTCGAGTCCGGCGAACGCCTCGGGGTGGGCGTCCAGGATTGCCAGGGCGGCGGCACCCCATTCGGCGGGCACAGCTGCCGAGGCATCCGCGGCCGACACATAGACGGTGTGAGAGGGCTGGCCACCGACTCGGTCACCCGGATAGTGCTGCGCGAGTTCGTCGTCGATGGGACCGAACAGTGATTCGAGGCGATCGAACGCGTCGGAAGTCAGCGAGGAAGCAGCATGGTCGTTGTGGCCCGTCATGGGCATCACTGTCCCAGATGTGCGGTGTTTTCGATATTCGCCAGCCGGACCTTGCCCTGAGCAACCAGGCGTCCACTCTCGTCCGTCATGTCGACCTGCCAGAGCTGCTGCGTACGTCCCCGATGAATCGGATGTCCGTGCGCGGTCAGGGTTCCCGACCGAGTCGCGCGTAGGAAGTCGGTGTTGTTGTTGGTTCCGACGACGTGGCCGCGCGCGCCGAACCAGGCCGATCCACCGATACTGGCCACCGACTCGACCACCGAGCACAGCACGCCCCCGTGCATGATTCCGGCCGGTTGATGGAGCTGCGGGGTGACGGTCCATTCCGCGCGCACCTCGTCGCCGGAGACCTCGAGGTATCGCAGGCCGACGACCCCGTCGAACCCTCGTGCACACAATTCGGTGAGCTGTTCCGGCGTCATGGTGTCGAAGGTGGTCTCCCCCGTGGTGCCGCTCGAGTCCGTCATAGCTGTGCCTTCCGGTTGCGTCGAGATGGTCCGGCCGACTCGGCTGTCGACTCTCGTTCAGAGATACACGACGCTCGACCCACAAAAATCGGTGGGCCTCTCGTTCGTCGAAGAACGAGAGGCCCACCGTGGCAAGGACCGGGAGTCACTGCAGCCCTCAGGACTCCGGCGCGATCCGTTGGTACGAAGTCAGCATAGGCAAACCTTAGTTCCAGCGCAAGACCTTCACGATGCCCGGAGTCTCGCGCGCCCCGGAACCCCGACGCGTGAACGGACGGGAGCCCCAGCGGCGACCATGGCGTCGAGGAGCAGCTGACCTCGGCGGGCACCTGCCGATGCACTCGCCCCCGCCAGAATCGGCACATACGTCGAGGCCCCGAGGATGGCGTCACCGACCAGGGCCCAGAAGACACGCGCGTCCAACGGAGCACGATCGGCGATCGCGCGGAACACCGCGCCGAGCGACGTCGTGCAGCGATGTGCAGTCCAGACCAACAGGGCCTGTTCACACGGAAGCGTGACCGTGCCGGGCTCACCCGCGGCGGAATCCTCGGGTAGCACTCGCAGGATCGGCGATGCCACTCCCGCCCAATCGATCCCGCCGTCGCTGTCCATGTGGATCCACAGATTGTCGATGCCCGGATCCCATGCGCGTGCCTCCAGGACCAGCAGCGCGGACACGCGTCCGACGACGGCGTGAATCAGGGCCGTCGCTACCTGCACTGCCGCAGCCTCGGGAACATCGAGATCCTCGAGCGATCGTCGGTACATCTGCTCGACGCGACCGTCCTCGAGACCTACCGCCAGCTGCCACCAACGGCGTTTGCCCTCGTTCGCCATGGCGGCCACCGCGTACATCCGCGGGTAGTCGGGATTGAGTGCACGCAGGGTCGCGCACGAGTCGGCCAACAGCGCCGCCCCGCCGGATCGATTCGAGAATCGATGAACATCGGCCCAGCCCGTGTACGACGCTGTTGCAACTGACACCTGATCGCTCCTTACGTTCTCGGCGGGTGCACGCGTCGCACCCCTACCCTTGAATGTAGGTTAGCCTAACCAGATCGTAAAGCGGGTCAGGCACCGCTACCCTTACCTCGCCTCACGTGTCGAGCAAGGGTTCCGTAACCTAAACCGAGTCCCTTCGAAACAGCGAGGAGTCACGAGCACTGTGACCACAGCTCCGCTACTCGGCCCGCACGGCGCACGCCGGTCGTCCGACGAGTCCTACGGGACCGAGGACGTGCCGACCGGGCCGCCGCCGCGTGGCTCTCGCATCGCTGCGGCCGCGATCGACGCACTGATCGTGCTGGTCCCCTTGTTCGTCGGCTGGTCGATCGTCGACGCGCTTCGTGACGACAACGGTGGCGGCCAGGCGGACCGATTCGTGTTCGGCACCATCGCGGTGTGCGTCGCGCTGGCTCTGTTCGTCTGGAATCGCGGCTACCGCGACGGCAACGAAGGCCAGAGCACCGGTCGACGCTGGATGGGACTGACACTGCGCGACACCGCCACGCACGGTCCGATCGGTGCTCGTCGTGCCCTTCGCCGGCAATTCCGGATCGGCGCTGCATCGTCCGAGGTGGTGCATGAAAAGGCTGCTGCGGCAGAAGGATTCGAGCCCATCCCCAAAGACGGTTCGGTCGCGGCCATTCGGCGGCGGAGGTTGCTCGGTTTGGCCGTCCTGGTCGCCGCACTCGTCGCCGGCATACTCGCCAGCATCGCCATCGGCGCGCGGCCACTGACCTTCGCCGAAATCGCCCATGCACTGCTGAATTCGACGGGCACCGACACCGACATCATCGTGCGCACGCTGCGCATTCCCCGCACCGTGCTCGCGCTGGTCGTCGGTATCGCGCTCGGTATCGCAGGCGCTCTCATCCAGGGGCACACCCGCAATCCGTTGGCCGACGCCAGCCTGCTCGGTCTCAACGCCGGAGCGGCGTTCTTCGTCGTGATGGCCATCTACCTGTTCCGGTTCACCTCGCCCAGTCAATACCTGTGGTTCGCCTTCGCCGGTTCGGCGGTGGCGAGCATCGTCGTATTCGGACTCTCGTCGATAGGGTCGGGCAGATCCAGTCCGATCAATCTGGCCCTCGCCGGTGCGGGCGTCGCGTTCTTCCTGATGGCGATGACGAATGCCGTCGTACTGCTCGATCAGACCAGCTTGGACGGCTACCGCTTCTGGGTGGTCGGATCCGTTGCCGGACGCGGCCTGGACGTACTGTGGCAGGTCTTGCCGTTCCTGGTGATCGGCGTCCTCATCGCACTGGCGAGCACGCCCGGCCTCAATGTCATGAGCCTCGGCGAGGACGTCGCACGATCGCTCGGAACCAACATCGCGATCACCCGAACCGTCGGCATCCTCGCCATCACGCTGCTCACCGGTGCCGCGACCGCAGCGTGCGGGCCCATCGCGTTCGTCGGCCTCGTCGTTCCGCACATCGCCCGCGCGGTGACCGGACCCGACTACCGCTGGCTCGTGCCCTATGCCGGCCTCATGGGCGGAGTCATGCTCATGATCGCCGATGTCATCGGCCGGGTCGTGGTGCGCCCGGGCGAACTCCAGGTGGGCATCGTTCTGGCACTGATCGGGGCGCCGTTCTTCATCGCTCTCGTTCGACGCCGGAAGTTGGTCGGCCTGTGACCGCCGACCTGCAGTCCCCCACACCGACGCCCGGCCCTGCTGTCGTTCGCACCCGGCCTGCGTTCCGCCTCGGTCCGATCTCGATGGTTCGGCGGCCGCTGATGGTGTTGACGACCGTCCTACTGGCTGTGGCGCTGGTGCTGGTCATGTGCGTGAATATCGGACGAGGCGATTTCCCGCTGTCGATCACGGCGGTCCTCGACGTGCTGCTCGGCGGCGGTTCGAGGATCGAACGGTTCATCGTGATGGACCTGCGACTGCCCCGATCACTGACCGGCCTCCTGGTCGGTGCTGCCCTCGGCATCTCCGGCGCGATCACTCAGTCGATCTCTCGCAACGCCCTGGCCAGCCCCGACATCCTGGGCATCACCGCCGGTTCCAGTGCCGCAGCCGTCGCTCTGATCGTGCTCGGCGGTGGCAGCAGCTTCAGCGGGCTGCTCGCCACCCTCGGCCTTCCTCTCGCAGCACTGATCGGCGGGCTGCTCACTGCGATCGCGATCTATGCCCTCGCCTGGCGCAAGGGCGTCGACGGGTTCCGCCTCATTCTGGTCGGCATCGCCGTCAACGCGATGCTCACCGCGGTGATCGGCTGGCTGCTGATCAGCGCCGACATCAACGACGTGTCCCGCGCTCAGGTCTGGCTCAACGGTTCGCTCAACGGAGCGGACTGGGCAGCGGTCTGGCCGGTTGCCGCAGCGGTCGTCCTGGTCGGCGGCGGCACCGTCGTTGCGACGTTCACGCTTGGTGCCCTGCGACTCGGCGACGACAACGCGAGGTCGCTCGGTGTTCGTCTGCAACACAGTCAGGCCATGATGTTGCTCGCTGCCGTCGCACTCGCCGCGATCGCCACCGCCGCCGCGGGACCCATCGGATTCGTTGCGCTCGCCGCTCCCCAGATCGCGCTGAGGGTGCTGCGAACGCCAGGCCCGCCGATCATCGCGTCGGCACTTCTCGGTGGATTGCTCGTCGTGGCAAGCGATCTGATCGCTCGCACCATTCTGCCGGTGGAGCTCCCGGTCGGCATCGTCACCTCGGCCCTCGGCGGACCGTTCCTGCTCTACCTACTCGTTCGCAGTAATCGAAAGGCCTCCGTATGACGACCAGCCACACCTCGCGTCTGATCGCGAACGATCTGAGCCTCGGTTACGGCGACCGCACCATCGTCGAGCACCTCGATCTCGAGATTCACACCGGAGTCATCACCACGGTCATCGGGCCCAACGGCTGCGGAAAGTCGACGCTGCTGCGTTCGCTCGGCCGTCTGCTCAAGCCCAAGGCAGGCAGCGTGATGCTCGACGGTCGAGCGATCTCCTCGATGAAGACGAAAGAGGTGGCTCGCACCCTCGGCATGCTGCCGCAGGCACCGACCGCCCCCGAAGGACTGACCGTCGCAGATCTCGTCTCACGCGGTCGTCACCCGCACCAGTCGTGGATCCGGCAGTGGAGCTCGGACGACGAGGCCGAGGTGGCGAACGCACTCGAATTGACCGGTGTCGGCGACCTCGCCGACCGACCCGTCGACGAGCTGTCCGGTGGCCAGCGGCAACGCGCCTGGATCTCGATGGCACTGGCCCAGGGCACCGATATCCTTCTGCTCGACGAACCGACCACGTACCTCGATCTGGCGCACTCCATCGAGGTACTGGATCTGGTCGACCGCCTGCACGACGAACTCGGTCGCACCATCGTCATGGTCCTGCACGATCTGAACTTGGCGATTCGCTACAGCGACCGGTTGATCGTGATGAAACAGGGAGAGATCGTCGCCTCCGGTCGGCCGCAGGACGTCATTTCCGAGCAGCTTCTGCTCGACGTGTTCGGCCTCGAGGCCACCGTGATCGACGATCCGATGTCCGATCGTCCTCTCATCGTTCCGATCGGGACCCGACACGTCTATGGGTCGGTCGGTGGACCGGTCCGGTCCGAAAGTCGTTCCGCCGCAGTTGCATCCACCGAGGGGTAGGGCGGAGCCTCACCGCTCGATCATCGTGCGTACCAGCTTCACACCCTGACCGATCGACACGTCCGGCAGATATGCCCGGCCGATCGCATTACCGATACTGGGCAGAGCGGCCGGATCCGCGAACGTCATGTGCATCGGTTCGTAGCGGGGCTGGAACTTCGACTTGAACGCCAACAACGAACGGAATCCGTAGACGGGTTCGAGGGTGCGTCCGAGGACGTCGAGCAACCGCTCGAGCAGTCCCGACAGCGTCGACTGCTCGGCACTGGAGACGTGTTCGGGTTGCTTCTCGTCGACCTTGGCCAGGGGTGCGCCGGAGAGACTGAGGAATCGAGCCCCCTCCTGTTCGAGCAGCAGAGCGGCCGATGCGATGAGGAATTCCATCGTGGGCCGGAAGCCCTCGGATCTGCGTCTCATGAAGTCGAGTGTCCATCCGACGATGACGCCGTCCTCGTACACCGGCATCCACGAGGTCACACCGTGCACGGTCCGGTGCTCGTCGACGGCGATCAGGCACCGTACGTTCTCGTCGTCGACCTCCTCGAGACCGCCGAGAGTGAAGCCCATCTCGGGCATGCCCTTGTCCGCGACCCATTCCTCCGAGATCGCAGTGATCTGGTCCGTGATCGCCAGCGGGGCCGAAGGAAAGCGAATCCACTCGGCGACGACGCCGGCCTTCTTCGCTCTGTTCAAAGCAGTCCGTACGTCCTGGAATCGCTTGCCGGTGAATGCAATTCCGTCGAGGTCGAGAACCGTTTCCTCACCGACCTGGATTCCTCCCCAGCCGAGGGAGTCGGTGATGCGGCGGACGTCGGGCGTGACGGAGTAGAAGCACGGGATCCATCCGTTCTCGGACGCGAACTCGGCGAATTCGACGACGTTGTCCCGCAAGGACTCCCGCGGACCGACGGGATCCCCGGTGGTCAGTGCCACGCCGGCGATGACCCGGTAGGCGACATAGCTGCGGCCGTCGGCACCGAACCAGTACTTGTTGCCGCGCCAGGTCGTCATCCACGACAGAGCGGACCCGCTGCTCGACATGAGCAATCCGCGGGCCCGTTCGGTGGCGTCGGTCTCGGTGCCGTACACCGGGGTGAGGAAGGTACTCGCGGCGAGCACACAGACCACCACCCAGAACACCACGCCGGTCCACTCGAAGAGCAGGGTGGTCGGTGTGCTCTGCGGGAGCAGTGCGGGCTCGAGCCACTGCAGGTAGACCGGGGGAATCAATCGTTGCGGGAAGTCCGCCAGCAAGCCGCCGAAGGACGGCGAATCGGCGAAGCCGTCTCGGGCCAGATACCCGCCGATCGAGTAGATGAGGGCGAGTCCCACCCCCACCCCGACCACCGAGGCCGCCCATCGACGATAGGTACCCGACGGTGCCGACACGTCGAAGAACTTGCGGGTGACGATCAGGACCAGCAACACGATCAGTGGCAGCAGGAACGGCACCGCAGTGCGGTACGCCGTCGGCGATTCCAATCCGTAGAACAGGGACTGGTCGTCACCGGACTCGAGGAACCGGATGGCGAAGTTGGCCACCGACAATGCGAGCAGAATGCCCTGCGAGACCACCGCCATCGCCCATGCGAAACGCCTGCCTCGACGCAGGCCGTCACTGACCACCAGCAGGAACAGCGACGGCATGATGCTCAGGATGGTCGGGCCGACTCCCCCGAGTCTGAGATCGAGCAGACCACGCCGACACTCGACCGGGTCGGTGGTCGCGTCGGCGCAGATTTCGCGCACCTCGGCCGCCGTGTACGGAACCCCCCGCACCACGTCACGAAGTACCGCGAACGGCCCGACAGCGTTGGGGCTCAGTGCCGCCAGCACCGGACCCAGGGCGCTCGCGGCGACGATCAGCGCGACCAACACCCGGCCTTCGCGCTGGGTACCCGCCAATCGAGGTCCACGTGCCGATCGGCCGACGATCCACGGGCCCGCGATCAGGCCGATCACCGCCGCAGCGAGCCGAACGACGTCCTGCAGGTGCCCACCGAACAGTGCCAACGTCACCAGCAGGGCCAGCACGCCCACACGGATACGCCTGCGCCACAACGTATCCATCCGCGACGTCGCGACCAGCACCACGCCGAAGATCCAGGTCGTCGGGCCCACAGCGGTTCCGACGTGCAGCCGGAATCCCCAGTCCGCGTCGAAGGTCTTGGCCAGGACCGCGAGGCCGAGGCCGAACAGCGAACCGGCCACCTGCGTCACGAACGCCGCGACGGCGAAGCGACGGGATCCGATACGGCGTTCGATCGGTGCGGCGGCGAGCAGCACCCCGACCGTGGCCACCACGCATCCCGCGATATTGGGCGCTGCCAGTCCCGAGGTGAGCGGGGTCCATAGATGCCAGTGCTCGAACGGCATGATGCCCACGGCGAAGTACTTGTCCATCTCGCCCCGGTTGTCCACGACAGCGGCGACGATGCCCATCACCCAGACGACGGCGAGCAGGGTGAAACTGACCGGCGCTCCCACGGCACCGAACACGATGAGCGCCCACAACCGCCGAAGCTGGCGCATCACCGCAGACGCACCCGACCTCAGTGACTCGGTGCGCTTGGACATCCACGACGGTTCGGCGGGATCGTGCGCTTCTCCCACCGCCGAGGTCGGTGCTTCGGCGTTCGCCGCGGACGGTCGTTCCGGATCGGTCACGTTCACGAAATCAACCCTGTCCTCGTTGCCAACCATGGGAGCTCACGTCGGAGGCCTTCCGACCACACCGCGAAGCTGTGTCCGCCCGGTACCTCCACGTACTGCACGTCCATTCCGGCGGCCTTCGCCGCGTCGTACATCTCCTGTTGGCCCGGCTTGTAGTCGTTGTCGTCCGACCCCACGACGAAAATACCGGCCGAGTCGGGGTACTGACGTGATTTCAGCAGGTCGAGCGGGTTGATGGCGGTGAACGCCGCAGAGTTTCCTCCGAAGGCCTGTTGCACCGTTCGGTCTCGATCGCCGAGAGTCGGCTCGCGCTGGCCGGAGAGGTCGAGAAACGTGGGATAGACATCGGGATGATTGGTCGCCATCTGAATCGAGCACGTACCGCCGTAGGACAGTCCACCGATCGCCCAATGCGCGCGATTCGGGTCCACCTGCAGCGCGCTGTCGATCCAGTCGGGAACGTCGCGGGAGAGATACGTGTCCACGTTGCCCAGCGGCGAGTCGACACAGAGCGGATTCGCCATCGACGACCCGGTTCCGTCCGCGACGACGACGACCGGCGCGAGACCTGCATGATCGCGAGCGAAGTTGTCCATGGTCTCGGCGAGCTTTCCGCCGTTGAGCCAGTCCTCGGGTGCTCCCGGCTGACCGGCGAGCAGTACGAGAACCGGAAGGAGCGGACGAGGATCGGCGAAGTAGGCGGGCGGCAGGTAGATCTCCGCATCTCGGGCGGAGAAGTTCGACGCGGTGGCCGGAATGGAGGCGGAGGTGATTCTCCCGGCGGCGCCCAGGTCGGCGGGCGCGGTCCAGATCGAGTCCAGCGGCGTGCCGGTGACGGTCTGCTCCACCGGAGCGGGCACATCCGAGAACTGAATGCGCGCCGCGGACTCGGCCCCGAGAGCGTTGCCCACGGTGGGATAGGCGTCGAACTCGAGGTTGACGTGCAGGGCCGACGCCGCAACCACGAACACCATCGCCAGCACGGACGCCACGGTGCCCAGCACCCCCCGGGCGGCCACCGACCTGGGAATCACCGCGAACAGCGCAGCGAAGCCGACTCCGATCCACACGTAGATCGCGGTCTCTATCGGGTCCGGGAACGGTCGCCACACCTTCTCGACCACCACGTAGCCGATCGCCGTGACGACGATCGCTGCCGTCGCGGCGATCGGCAACGCCCGCGTGGCGTATCGCCGCGATCGCGGCGATAAGAGCAGCCACAGACCACCGAGGGCACCGAGAACGGACACGATCACCGGTACCGGGCCGTCGATCAACGACAGGGAATCGAACCACTCCACGCTTTCGTCTCCGCTCACTTCTGGCAAAGTCGGGCCGAGGGCGGCACGATCACAGCACAGAATATTCTCCACGGGATTCCTGCGGTCGAGACCCGCCGATTCGTGACGAGCAGGTCTATGACCGATCCCACACCACCTGACCGGTCGTTACTACCACCAGTAGTACGCATCCGCGTCGGACTAGCCGTAGACTCGGACGAATGGCTGGTCTTGGTGAACTAGAGCGCGCAGTGATGGACCATCTGTGGGAGTCGTCGGATCCCCAGACCGTTCGACAGGTCCACGAGGCACTTGCGACGCATCGCGAACTCGCATACACGACAGTGATGACGGTGCTGCAGAGGCTGGCGAAGAAGAAGTTGGTCGTGCAGCAACGCGACGACAGAGCGCACCGCTACGCACCGTTGCACGGCCGCGACGAACTGGTCGCCAGCCTCATGGTCGACGCGCTGTCGCAGGCACCGGCGTCAGGTGGACGTGCAGCGGCACTGGTGCACTTCGTCGGTCAGGTCGGGGCCGACGAGGCCGCCGCCCTCCGTGAGGCGCTCGCCGCGTTGGAAGTGGCACAATCGACATCGAAGTCCCCTTCGGCTGGAGATGGCCGTCCGACGGACTGACGCTCGCGGCAGTAAGTGAGGACATGAACTCGACGACTGCGCTGGTATTCGCAGTACTCGCGCTGATCCTGGCTGGGCCGGTTCCGGCGGTGCTCGCTCGCGCGAGTTGGCCGTACCGGTCACCCCGCGCGGCTCTGGTGCTGTGGCAAGCAATTGCCCTCGCTGCTGTGCTCTCGGCTTTCAGCTCCGGCCTCGCGATCGGCGGACTGCTACTGGTCCCCGGTCCTGACGGTCGTCCTACGACTGCACCGACCGACGAGATCGACGCGCTCGGCCTGCCCCTGTGGATCCTCTACGTCGTCGTCCTCGCCATCACTCTGGGTATCGGTGCCAAGCTCATGTTCTCCATCGTTCAGGTAGCGGTCAGAACCCGTCGTCGACGTTCCAGGCATCGCGTGCTCGTCGACCTGCTGGATCGAAGTGACTTGGGCGAGAACCCTTTCCGTGGTCTGCGCGATGCAGACATCCGCGTGCTCGACGCGGCCGAGCCGATCGCGTACTGCCTACCCGGTCTGCGTCAGCGGGTAGTTCTCAGCCGGGGAACATTGGCCAATCTTTCCGAGGCGGAAGTCACTGCCATCCTCAGTCACGAGCGGTCACACCTGCGCGCCCGCCACGACCTGGTCCTCGAAGCATTCACCGCCGTCAACGAAGCGTTCCCCCGGATCGTCCGCAGCAAGTCGGCACTCGGCAGCGTGCAGCTACTGGTGGAGCTGCTCGCAGACGACTCGGCGGTCAAGGTCACCGGACCCACTCCGTTGGCCAGGGCACTGGTGACCTGTGCCGGATCCACCGCACCGCGTGGTGCGATGGCAGCCGGCGGGCCGCACACCCTCATCCGTGTTCAGCGCTTGAGCGGCCCGGGCAGTGATGTGCGCATCGCCGCGGCTGCCTACGCGGCGGCCGTGGTGATCCTCGTTCTTCCGACGATCTACGTCGCTATGCCGTGGCTGGAGGAACTGAGCAAGCTCTTCGGGTGAGTCCGCCCGCGATCGGGGTCGCACAGGTCACATCGACTCGAGTCGAACAATTCGCGGTACGTCCCGTACAGTAGAGACCGGTCGCCATCGCGACCTAGCAATCGAAATGGCACAAACAGCCCCACTTTATGCAGTTCTCATCTGCATTCTGATGGCCAGGTGACAGTGCCCTGGCTCGTATCAATGTGTTCTGGCTGTTTTTCGTGTTTCCCGGTTCTTCGGGTGCTCTCAGCTTCGGGCTTATTGGCGTGCCCGTAATCCGGAGAGGCTTTACTGCGTGACCCACGCTGTTTCCAACACACCCGTATCCACCACTTCCGACACCACGGCAGTACCGACGCCCGTAGCGGCACCGGCCTTCACCTTCGCCGATCTCGGACTGCCCGAGGCAGTCGTCGCCGCATTGGCGCGCAACTCGATCACCGTGCCCTCCCCTATCCAGGAGAAGGCACTTCCCGACGCGATCGCCGGTAAGAATGTCCTCGGTCGTGCGCAGACCGGCTCGGGCAAGACCCTTGCCTTCGGCCTGCCGATCCTGCAGCGCCTGTCGCTGCACACCGACCGCCCGGCGGCCAAGCGCCCGCGTTCGCTCGTGTTGGTCCCCACCCGCGAGCTCGCGTTCCAGGTTGTCGAATCCCTCGCTCCCTACGCCAACGCGCAGGGCCTGCGAGTCATGCCGGCCGTCGGCGGCACCCCGTTCAACAAGCAGGTCGAGCAGCTCCGACGCGGAGTCGACGTCCTCGTCGCCACCCCGGGCCGCCTCGCCGATCACCTCCGCCAGGGCACCTGCATCCTGGACTCCATCGAGATCACCGCCCTCGACGAGGCCGATCAGATGGCCGACATGGGCTTCCTGCCCGAGGTACGTGCCGTCCTTGCCGACACACCGGCCGACGGACAGCGCATGCTGTTCTCGGCCACCCTGGACCGTGAGGTTCAGTCGCTGGTACGCCAGTTCCTGCCTGATCACGTCGAGCACTCCACCCAGGACGGCAAAGCCAGCGTCCGGACCATGGATCACTACGTCCTCATGGTCGACCGGGGTCAGAAGGATCTTGTTCTCTCCGAGATCGGCGCCCGCGAAGGCGGCCGCACCATCATGTTCGCGCGTACCAAGCTGGGCTGCGACGGAATCACCGATCGCCTGCGTGCGCTCGGAATCGCCGCGGAATCACTGCACGGTGGCAAGGCTCAGAATCAGCGCACCCGCGTTCTCGAGCGCTTCAAGAACGGCCGCACCCCCGTCCTCGTCGCCACCGACGTTGCCGCTCGCGGAATCCACGTCGACGGTATCGACCTGGTCGTCCACGTCGACCCGCCCGCAGACCACAAGGACTACCTGCACCGCGCAGGACGCACGGCACGCGCCGGAGAGAAGGGCACCGTCGTCGCGATCGTGCTCCCCAACCAGCGTCGTCAGGTTCTGCGTCTGACCGGCATGGCCGGCGTCAAGGCGACCGCCGTCAACGTCTCGCCCGGTTCGGCCGAGCTGAACAGCATCACCGGAGCGAAGAAGCCGACCGGTGAGCCCCTGCGCGCCGAGTCCACTCCCCGCGATCGGAACAGCCGTCCCGGCTACCAAGGATCGAACCCGCGCAGCGGCGGCGGATACCAGGGCTCCAACCCGCGCAGCACTGGCGGGTACCAGGGCTCGAACCCCCGCAGCGGCGGCGGATACCAGGGCTCCAACCCGCGCAGCAGCGAGGGCTACCAGGGAGATCGTCCCCGCACCGGCTACCAGGGTTCCAATCCCCGCAGCGGCGGCGGATACCAGGGCTCCAACCCGCGCAGCGAGGGCTACCAGGGTGACCGCCCGCGTCGCTCCGACTCGAGCTCGTACCGCGGCTCCGAGGGTCGTGGCTACGAAGGTCGCGGCTCCGACAACCGTGGCTCCGACAACCGTCGTCCCGCGTCCGGCCCCCGCCAGGACGAGCACCGCTCGGGAGGCTTCCGCAGCCGCACGGAACGCCGTTCGTACGACGGTTTCGACGGTCCGGCTCGCAGCCACTGATCGCTTCGTCACCGTGAGGTCGTGATCCGACCGGAACTGCACAAACGGGTGCCGCATTCTTCGCGAATGCGGCACCCGTTGTCGTTGCCGGTGGTCGGGTTCGACACCGGCCGGGGGGTTGGCTCGCGCGAAATCTCTCGGCAGGGAAAGCTGTCGGTATGACCTCAGCAGCAGAACCGACAGAACTGGCTCAGATCGGAGTCACCGGACTCGCCGTCATGGGCTCCAACATCGCCCGCAACTTCGCCCATCACGGCCACACCGTCGCATTGCACAACCGCAGTGCCGCCAAGACCGATGCCCTGATCGCCGAGCACGGCACCGAGGGCAACTTCGTTCGCACCGAAACCATCGAGGAGTTCGTCGCCGCTCTCGCGAAGCCGCGCCGAGTGCTCATCATGGTCAAGGCAGGCGACCCCACCGACGCGGTGATCGAGGAGCTTGCAGGCGCGATGGAGGAGGGCGACATCATCATCGACGGTGGTAACGCCCTCTACACCGACACGATCCGTCGCGAGGCGGCCATGAAGGAGCGCGGACTGCTCTTCGTCGGTGCCGGTATCTCCGGCGGCGAGGAAGGCGCTCTCAACGGACCGTCGATCATGCCGGGTGGTCCGGCCGAGTCCTACAAGGCCCTCGGACCGCTGCTGGAATCCATCGCAGCGCAGGTCGACGGCACGCCGTGCTGCACCCACATCGGACCCGACGGCTCCGGACACTTCGTCAAGATGGTCCACAACGGCATCGAATACGCCGATATGCAGCTCATCGGCGAGGCGTACAACCTGTTCCGCGACGCCCTCGGTTACACGCCGGCTCAGGTAGCGGACGTGTTCACCGAGTGGAACAACGGTGATCTGGAGAGCTACCTCGTCGAGATCACCGCCGAGGTTCTCCGCCAGGTCGACGCCAAGACCGGTCAGCCTCTCGTCGACGTGATCGTCGACGCTGCGGAGCAGAAGGGCACCGGTCGTTGGACCGTCAAGGCGGCCCTGGACCTCGGCGTTCCCGTCACCGGTATCGCCGAGGCGGTGTTCGCTCGGGCGCTGTCGGGGTCACGCGCTCAGCGCAAGGCAGCCGTCGGGCTCGCCTCGGGAACTCTCGCCGACAAGCCGACCGATGCGGAGCAGTTCACGCACGACATCAGTCGGGCTCTGTACGCGTCGAAGATCGTCGCCTACGCACAGGGCTTCGACCAGATCGCCGCGGGCAGTGCCGAATACGACTGGAATCTGCATCCCGGTGACCTCGCCACGATCTGGCGCGGTGGCTGCATCATTCGAGCTCGGTTCCTCGATCGCATCAAGGACGCGTACGACGACAACGCCGAACTGCCGAGCTTGATCCTGGCCCCGTACTTCCGTGACGCCATCGAGAACGCCATCGACAGCTGGCGTCGGGTCGTCATCACCGCGGCCTCGTTGGGCATTCCGGTCCCCGCGTTCGCGTCCTCGCTCTCCTACTACGACGCGTTGCGGGCAGAGCGTCTACCGGCCGCTCTGACCCAGGGACAGCGAGACTTCTTCGGGGCGCACACCTACGAGCGAACCGACTCGGAAGGAAAGTTCCACACTCTGTGGAGCGGCGATCGTTCCGAGATCGAAGCCTGACCGACGACCGTCCGCCGGTGGCGCTGCGTTCACCACGCAGCGCCACCGGTACAGCACCGGGGAACCCGGTCAGACGGGTACCGGCCCGAGGACCGGTTGGACCACCGTCGACGGGATGCCCTCCCACGGCAGAGCACCGTCCAGGTCCTTCCACACCGCCTGCACGGCACTGAAGCGCCCTCGGCCGTAGACGTCGGACGCTGTGTAGAGAATTTCGGCACAGTCCGGTACGTCGATGGTGAACAGCTCGAATCCTGCTGCAGTGCACCCAATTCCGGATTCGAGCTCCAGCATTCCCGAGACTACCGAGGCGCCGAGCGAATTGAGAATTCGCGAGGACTCATGCGGCCCGCGCCCCGTCGTGACGATCTCCGGGCTGCCGAAATTCGTGAGACCGACCGTGTAACAGAACGCCGGGTGGATACCGTCGGGATCGACTTCCGATTCGACGTACTGCAGAGCCCACCCACACCTGTCGATGGTGCGTTTCACACCTTCGATGTACTCGTCGACGCTGTAGCCCTGACACATCTTGCACATAGCTCCCCCACACTCTGCGTGCGATCGCCCCCTCGGCGATCACGGTGTCGAACGCCGATCGAACATGCGTTCTACGCCGAGTATCGCGCGGGGCACCGACAAGAAGATTCCGACGCGTGGTCGACGCAGCGGTAGGGTCACATCCATGCCGGGTCAATCCGTTCGATCGTTCGCAGAACTGGGACTGCCCGTGGTTCTCGTACACTCGCTGAGGAAATCGGGTGTCTCCGAGCCGTTTCCGATCCAGTCCGCCGCCCTGCCCGATGCGCTCGAGGGCCGCGATGTGCTCGGCCGTGCTCCGACAGGATCGGGAAAGACTCTCGCGTTCGGGCTTCCGCTGCTCGTGCGGCTCGCCGGCCGTCGCAGTGAGCCCGGTGCACCGCGTGGACTCGTACTGGCTCCCACTCGCGAACTCGCGCTCCAGATCCAGGAAGTGCTCGACGTCCACGGGGCGACGTTCGGCTTACGCAGCGTCGGTGTGGTCGGCGGCGTTCCGCTCGAGCGCAATGTCCGAGAGATCCAGCGCGGAATCGACATCGTGGTTGCCACCCCCGGTCGCCTCAACGACCTGCTCCAGCGACGCTCGATCACGTTGGATCGTGTGGAGGTGACTGTGATCGACGAGGCGGATCGCATGGTGGACATGGGATTTCTACCCCAGGTCGATTCGCTCCTCGCCGCGACACCGGCCGGCGGGCAACGGCTGCTGTTCTCGGCGACCCTGGACGAGGACGTCGACCGCCTGGTCGAGAAGTTCCTGAACGATCCGGCCGAACATTCCACAGCGGAGTCGGTGAGCGAGCCCGACATTGCCCACTACGTGTTTCGGGTCGATGCTGCCCGCAAGACCGAAGTAGCTGCCGCACTTGCCAACAGAGACGGTCGCACGTTGCTGTTCGTCCGCACCACTCACGCGGTCGACCGACTCACCGACGACTGCCGCCGGCTGGGTGTATCGGTATCGTCGTTGCACGGCAACAAGACTCAGGCGCACCGCACACGCTCGCTGGCTGCTTTCGGCGACGGCGCATCGACTGCACTGATCGCGACCGATGTCGCAGCACGTGGGGTTCACGTCGACGACGTCACCCTCGTGGTCCACGTCGACCCACCGTTGGACTCCAAGGACTACGTGCATCGCGCAGGTCGCACTGCACGCGCCGGAGCCAGCGGAACCGTCGTGACGTTGGCCACCGCCGAACAGCTGGATCAGGTGTGTGCCATGGCCGGCGATGCCGGTGTCACGGCAACGGTGGTCGATACCGAGACCGATCCCACCTCGTGGCGTCGATTGACCGGGGCTCGTACACCCATCGGCAGGCCGCTCCCGGCCGAGGCGGCGGAACCACCAGCACCTCGCAGTTCTCGACGCGGTGCCGCACCCGTCCGACACGAGCGAAGCGGGCGGGCCGGAGGCAGGCGCGGCGGCAGCCGAGGACGACGCGGGTGACCTCCTCCTGGTTGCCGATCGCGCTCGCCCTGGTTTCGGCATTCCTGTTCGCCTGCGCGTCGGTGGCACAGCAGAGCGCCGCAGCATCGGTTCCGGAGGGAACGTCGCTGCTCTCGGCTCTGATCCGAAGCCCGAGATGGTGGGTGGGCGTACTCGGCGATGCGGGCGGCTACGCGGTCCAGATCGCTGCACTGTGGGTCGGTTCGGTCCTGGTCGTGCAGCCGTTGCTCGTCACCGCCCTGCTGTTCGCCCTCCCGATGTCGGCGAAATTGGCCGGCCGCGCACTCCCAGCTTCGACGTGGACGCTCGCCTTTCTCCTGGCCGCCGCCCTCGCGGTGTTCATCGTGGTCGGCGATCCCAGCGAAGGCAATACCGACGCCCCTCTGTCCGACTGGGCGTTTCCGCTGATCATCGCCGCGGTCGTGATCGGCGGCGCTGCGGTGGGCGGGCTCATGCTGAGAACTCCCGGCGCGCGGGCTCTGTTGCTCGGAGCCGCGGGAGGAATGCTGTTCGGGCTGGCTGCGGCTCTGACGAAGTTCGTCACCGATCTCGTGGAGAGCGACCTGCTCGGAGCACTGGCCGCCTGGCAGACGTACGCGCTGGTCGGATCCGGAGCTCTCGGGTTCTATCTGCAGCAGCGAGCATTTCAGGTCGGTCCCCTGTCCGCGTCACTACCGGCCGTCACGATCGGCGAGCCTCTCGGTGCGGCGTTCATCGGCATCACGGTCCTGGACGAGCGAATCAGGACCGACGGGGCTGCCCTCGCCATCATCGCCGTGGCGGTGTTCGTCATGGTCGTCACGACGATTCGACTGTCTCGGACCCAGGCGTCGACCCGCATCGAAACGGAGACGGTGGACGGGGCTTCGGCCCCGACTGCGCCCGACCGGTAGTCTCGATCAACGTGCAGTTCCTCGATGGTCACCGACCGCCCTACGATCTCACCTACGACGATGTCTTCCTCGTCCCCAACCGAACCGACGTCACGTCGCGGTTCGATGTCGACCTGAGTACGGTCGACGGTTCGGGAACCACCATTCCGATCGTCGTGTCGAACATGACCGCGGTGTCGGGACGGCGGATGGCCGAAACCGTCGCACGTCGCGGAGCGATCGCAGTGATCCCCCAGGACCTCCCCACCGAGGCCGTCGCCGAGACCGTCGCATTCGTCAAGAGTCGTGACCTGATCGCGGACACACCTGTCGTACTCGGCCCCAACGAGTCCGTGTCCGACGCCTTGGCTCTGGTGCACAAGCGCGCACACGGGTCCGTCGTGATCGTCGAACACGGCAAGCCGATCGGCGTGGTGACCGAGAGTGCCTGCGCCGACGTCGACCGATTCGCCCGGCTCAGTTCCGTGGCGTCGGCCGATTTCGTGCGCGTCCCTCGCCATGCGTCGCCCAAGGAAGTCTTCGAGCTGATGGAAGCGGCACACGCCCACCTCGCCGTCGTCGTCGAGAACGACGGCTCCCTGGCAGGTGTCGTGACCAGGACCGGCGCAGTTCGGACCGGTATCTACGCGCCTGCAGTCGACGCGTCGGGACGCCTCCGTATCGCTGCCGCCGTCGGCATCAACGGCAACGTGGCGGAGAAGGCGACCGCACTGGTCGAGGCCGGTGCGGATGTGCTCGTGATGGACACCGCGCATGGGCATCAAGAGAAGATGCTCGAAGCCCTCGCTGCTGTGCGCGCCCTCGATCTCGGTGTTCCCCTGGCGGCCGGCAACGTGGTGTCTGCCCAGGGCACACGCGATCTGGTGCAGGCGGGCGCAGACATCGTCAAGGTCGGCGTCGGACCAGGAGCGATGTGCACGACGCGAATGATGACCGGTGTCGGACGCCCCCAGTTCTCGGCTGTGGCCGATTGTTCGGCTGCGGCAGCCGAACTCGGAGCTTCGGTGTGGGCCGACGGCGGTGTGCGCCATCCTCGTGACGTTGCTCTCGCACTGGCTGCCGGTGCTGCGAACGTCATGATCGGCTCGTGGTTCGCCGGCACCTACGAGTCACCGGGCGACCTGAGAGTGGACGCATCCGGCAATCGGTACAAGGAGAGCTTCGGCATGGCGTCCAAGCGGGCCGTTGCCGCGCGTACCGCCACCGACGGGGCGTTCGATCGGGCTCGCAAGGCCTTGTTCGAGGAGGGCATTTCCAGTTCGCGGATGCGACTCGATCCCGATCGGCCGGGTGTCGAGGATCTGATCGATCACATCTGTGCCGGAGTTCGGAGCACGTGCACGTACGCGGGAGCCCGTTCCCTCCCGGAGTTGGCCGAACGAGCAGTTCTGGGAGTCCAGTCCGCTGCCGGATTCGCCGAGGGACGGCCCCTGCCCTCCGGGTGGTGACGGTCGGGCACGGTTAGACTCGCCTACAGCAAACACAGTTGTTCGCGCTCGTCATTCGTCGAAAATTCGAGCATTCGATTCTCGACGTGTGGCAGAACGGTCGGCTCCTCACGGGGTGGGACCACAGCGCGAACCGACAGAAGGGAATCAGGTGCCCGAGGCACCCACTATCTCGGTTGCCGCCACGGCAACTGCGGAACAACACGACGACGGTTCCACTTCGGAGGGATCCTCTATCGAGCCGGGAGAGAAACCCGGCGACACCGATTTCGGCAGCCACGTCCACTCCGGCGGCGCGATGCTCCTGTCCCAGCTTCGACGGTCCCGGCTCAGGCGGAGTTGACGCGTGGCTCTTCTTCTCACCATCGTCAGCCTGCTCGGTTTCGTCGCCCTGACGGCCGGCACGGCGCTGTTCGTTGCGGCCGAGTTCTCCCTCACTGCTCTCGAACGCAGTGCGGTCGAGTCACAGGCCGACAACGGCGACCTGCGCTCGCGCCAGGTTCTGCACGCCCACAAGACACTGTCGTTTCAGCTGTCCGGTGCCCAGCTCGGCATCACCATCACGACACTGATCACCGGCTATCTCGCCGAACCGGTGCTGGCCGGGTTCATTCGGCCGGTGGCCGACGCGCTGGGCGCATCCGAAACCCTCTCCGCCGGCATCTCACTTGCGGTGGCGCTGATCCTGGCGACCTCGTTCTCGATGATCTTCGGTGAGCTGGTTCCGAAGAACATCGCCATCGCGAAACCGATGTCGACCGCGCGGGTCACCGCCGGTGCGATGGCCGGGTTCTCGCTCGTCTTCAAGTGGGCCATCAACGGACTCAACGGCTCGGCGAACTGGCTGGTACGCCGGCTCGGGATCGAACCGGCGGAAGAACTGAGATCCGCGCGGTCGCCGCAGGAATTGGGTTCGCTGGTCCGCACGTCGGCACGGCAGGGATCGATCGACGAGAACACCGCCCGACTGGTGGATCGGTCGTTGCAGTTCGGCGACCGCACGGCCGAGGAACTGATGACGCCGCGAGTCAAGATCGAAACGCTCGCCACCGACGCGACCGTGGCCGATCTGATCGAAACGGCCGCGCGGACCGGCTTCTCACGCTTTCCGGTGGTCGACGGCGACCTGGACGACACCATCGGCGTCGTTCACATCAAGCATGCGTTCACTGTCGCCGGAGCGCACCGTCGCTCGACGACGGTCGAGTCCCTGGCGCGCGACGTTCCCGTCGTACCGTCCAGCCTCGACGGCGACGCGGTGATGGAACGGGTACGTGCCGACGGTATGCAGGTCGCGCTCGTCGTCGACGAATACGGCGGCACCGCGGGCATGGTCACGATGGAGGATCTGATCGAGGAGATCGTCGGTGACGTGCGCGACGAACACGACGAGCCGGAGCTCGACGTCTCCAGATCGGGCGACGGATGGGATTGCGCAGGTCTGCTGCGTATCGACGAGGTCGCGTCGGCCACCGGGTATTCGGCACCGGAAGGCGAGTACGAAACCATCGGCGGCCTGGTACTGACGGAGTTGGGTCGCATACCGACCGAGGGGGACGCAGTTCTGTTGCCTCCCCCGGCGAACGAGGATCCGCTCGAACGAGACGGCGGTTGGGTGGCACGGGTGATTCGCATGGACGGCCGTCGCATCGACCGGGTGGTGCTCCTGCCCGTCGACGCGGCAGCGGTGGCTCGGATGAAATCGGACGGTGAGATCGATGGGTGATTTCCTCGGAGTCGGTCTCGCCGTTCTGCTGCTCGCCGGCAACGCTTTCTTCGTCGGAGCCGAGTTCGCTCTGATCTCGGCCCGGCGGGACCGCCTCGAAGCTCTGCTCGCACAAGGTAAGAAGCGCGCTCAGAGTGTGATCGAGGCCGGTCAGAACCTGTCGCAGATGCTCGCCGCGGCCCAGCTCGGCATCACGATCTGCTCGATCCTTCTCGGGCGTGTGGCGGAGCCTGCGGTGGCACACCTGATCGAGGTTCCGCTCGAGGCAGTCGGCATTCCCGAGTCCTTCCTGCACCCGATCGCCTTTGCCATTGCGTTGACGCTCGTGGTCGTTCTGCACATTCTCATCGGCGAGATGGTGCCCAAGAACATCGCCATCGCGGGCCCGGAGAGCACTGCAATGGTTCTGGTGCCCATCCATCTGCTGTTCATCAAGGTCGCGCTGCCGCTGATCTCGTTCTACAACATGTGTGCCAACCTGACCCTTCGACTGCTGCGGATCGAACCCAAGGACGAGCTCAGTTCCTCGGTGTCGGCGGTCGAGTTGTCGCAGATGATCGGCGAATCACGATCCGAGGGATTGATCGACGCCGAGGAGCATCGACGATTGCGGCAGGCGCTCGAGACGTCCGGTCGAACGGTCGCCGAGGTTCTGATTCCCTCTCACCAGGTTCGCAGTATCGAGTTGTCCGGGCCCGATCACACACTCGGACCCACCCTGGGTTCCGTCGAACGCGCTGTCATCGAAACGGGATTCTCTCGTTATCCGGTCCGCGACGCCTCGGGGGCGCTCGTGGGCTACCTGCATCTCAAGGACGTTCTCGACGACATGGCCGACGAGTCGGCAGGACCGGACACGGTCATTCCCCGCAGCGATGTGCGAGCACTCCCGGTGGTCTCCATCGACACGGTGCTCGACGACGCACTGACCAAGTTGCGTCGGGCCAGCAGCCATCTCGGTGCCGTGCACGACGCGACGGGTGCCACGGTCGGCATCGTCGCGCTCGAGGACCTGGTCGAAGAGTTCGTCGGTACGGTTCGGGACGGCACGCACCGGGTGGCCGGTCCTCGTCCGGGCCAATCGTCGTCCAGTTTCAAATCCGCGGCCGCTCCCCCACGGAACGCGTGAATGACCTCCTCGACGTTGCTGAGCGAACAGCAGTGGACCACTCGTCGTGCGGCGCATGCGGCACGGGTGGAGAACCTCGTCGGTGACTATCTGACCGACCGGGGCCACGGCGGCGTCCATCCGGTGCTCGACTTTCTGTTCACCTACTACAGTCACCGCCCGGGTCAGCTGCGTCGATGGAATCCAGGTCACGGCGTCGTCCTCACCGGTGATCGTGCTCAGGATTTCGCGGCGTTCGCGTCCTACGAGCAGGTGGACACCGACGACGGCCCGGGCTTTCGGGTGCGGTCGGATCTGGTGGAGCGTCGACGATCGAGCATCGAATTCACCCTCGGCCTGCTCGTCGCCACCCGAGACAGGCCGCCGGTGCTCGGCTGTTTCGGACTGCACGAGTGGGCGATGGTCTACCGCGGGGGCACCTCGGCGCAGCGGCACGAGCAGGTGCCACTGCGTCTGGGGCACGACGGAACCGACGCCGTGGTCGATTCGATGACGTTGCGCTGCACCCACTACGACGCCTTCCGGTTCTTCACCCCCGATGCAGCGCCGCGCAACGCTCTTCCGCTGTCCCCGGAGTCTCGTCTGACGTCCGAGCAACCCGGTTGTATTCATGCCTCGATGGATCTGTACAAGTGGTGCTACAAGCTGGGACCACTGATCGATTCCGAGTTTCTCACCGACTGTTTCGAGCTGGCCCTGCACGCGCGAACGATCGACATGCGCGCGAGTCCGTACGACCTGAGCGGCTACGACCTCGAACCCATTCGGATAGAGACCGCGGCCGGACGAGCCGAATACGTGCGTGCGCAGGGCGAATTGTCGAGCGAAGCGGCACCTCTGCGCTCGGCGTTGATCGCTCGATGCCAGAATTTACTGATCGGCGGCGAGTTCGGCGTCGGACCTACCGCCGAGTAACATCGACAGCGTTGTCGTGGGGACACCGTCACCGGTGTCCGTGACCGGAAAGAGTGAGGAATTCATGACCGATCGTGTGCAGGCTGGTGGACTTCAGGTCGCCAAGGTCCTATTCGATTTCGTCGAGAAGGAGGCGCTGCCGGGTACCGACGTAGACTCCGATGCCTTCTGGGCCGGTGCCGCGTCGGTGATCGCCGATCTCGCTCCCAAGAACAAGTCACTGCTCGCTGTCCGCGACGAGATCCAGGGCAAGGTCGACGCCTGGCACGGCGAGCACGCAGGCCCGAACTACGACCGCGCCGCCTACAAGGCATTCCTGAAGGAAATCGGCTACCTGCTCGACGAGCCGGCCGACTTCCAGATCAGCACCTCCGGTGTCGACACCGAGATCACCACCACCGCAGGCCCGCAGCTCGTGGTGCCGGTGCTCAATGCCCGGTTCGCGATCAACGCCTCCAATGCACGGTGGGGCTCGCTGTACGACGCCCTCTACGGAACCGATGCCATTCCCGAGACCGACGGCGCCGAGAAGGGCACCAGCTACAACAGGGTCCGCGGCGACAAGGTCATCGCCTTCGCGCGGGACTTCCTCGACGAGGCACTGCCCCTGAGCTCCGGCTCGCACGTCGGGACCACCGGATACGTCGTCGACGCAGCATCGCTGACCGTCACCCTCGCCGACGGCAGCACGGTCGGGCTGAAGGATCCCGCACAGCTGCTCGGCTACCAGGGCACCCCGGACGCACCGTCGGCAATCCTGTTCGTGCACAACGGCTTGCACTTCGAGATCCAGATCGACCCCGAGAGCCCGATCGGCAAGACCGACGGCGCAGGAGTCAAGGACGTCCTGCTCGAGTCGGCTGTCACCACCATCATGGACTTCGAGGACTCCGTCGCTGCAGTCGATGCCGACGACAAGGTTCTCGGATACCGCAACTGGCTCGGCCTGATGAAGGGCGATCTGACCGAGGAAGTCTCCAAGGGCGGCAAGAGCTTCACTCGCGCGATGAACAAGGACCGCACCTACACCTCGGTCGACGGTTCGGAATTGACGCTGCACGGACGCTCGCTGTTGTTCGTCCGCAACGTCGGTCACCTGATGACCTCGGATGCGATCCTCGACGCCGACGGCAACGAGGTGCCCGAAGGAATTCTCGATGCCCTGTTCACCTCGCTGGCCGGTATGCACTCGCTCACCTCGGACAACGTGCTGTCCAACTCACGGACCGGTTCGCTGTACATCGTCAAGCCCAAGATGCACGGACCGGACGAGGTCGCGTTCACCGCGGAGCTGTTCGGCCGGGTCGAGCAGGTTCTGGGGCTTCCGACCAACACGCTCAAGGTCGGCATCATGGACGAGGAACGCCGCACGACGGTCAACCTCAAGGCATGCATCCAGGCCGCATCCGAGCGGGTCGTGTTCATCAACACCGGCTTCCTCGACCGCACCGGCGACGAGATCCACACCTCGATGGAGGCAGGCCCCGTCGTACGCAAGGGAGCGATGAAGGGCGAGAAGTGGATCGCCGCCTACGAGGACTTCAACGTCGACACCGGTCTCGCCGCAGGACTCGAAGGCAAGGCACAGATCGGTAAGGGTATGTGGGCCATGCCCGATCTGATGCACGACATGCTCGAGCAGAAGATCGGCCACCCCAAGGCCGGAGCCAACACCGCGTGGGTTCCCTCGCCCACCGCTGCGACCTTGCACGCCCTGCACTATCACAAGGTCGATGTCTTCGCCCGTCAGCACGAGATCGCACAGGCCAAGCGCGCCACCGTCGACGACATCCTCGAAATTCCTCTCGCACCGTCCACCGACTGGACCGACGAGGAGAAGCAGAACGAACTCGACAACAACTCGCAGTCGATCCTGGGCTACGTCGTGCGGTGGATCGACCACGGCGTCGGCTGCTCGAAGGTTCCCGACATCAACGACATCGCACTCATGGAAGACCGGGCGACGCTGCGCATTTCGAGCCAGTTCATCGCGAACTGGCTGCGCCACGGCATCGTCACCGAAGACCAGGTGCGCGAGTCGCTGAAGCGGATGGCCCCGGTGGTGGACCGTCAGAACGAATCCGATCCGACGTACAAGCCGTTGGCTCCCGACTTCGACACCAACATCGCCTTCCAGGCTGCCAGTGACCTGATCTTCCAGGGCACCAGTCAGCCCAACGGCTACACCGAGCCGATCCTGCATCGTCGCCGACGGGAGTACAAGGCCGTCAACGCCTGACGGACTTGCCGATCACGTGGGTGAACATCGGAACACAGGGCGCGGGCGTTCGATAGCCGCCGGACCCGTGATCGTCGTGATAGCGATCGCGGTGCTGGCTGCGGCCGTGTTCGGATGGTTTCAACTGCGGGATCGAATCTTCGATCAAGGGGTCGAAGCTGCCGACACATGTGTGGAGGGATCGGCGGTGCTCACTGTCGCCGCCGATCCCGACATCTCCGGGCCGGTCGAACAACTGGCTGCTCGGTTCAACGACACCGCACCGGTGGTACGGGATCACTGTGTGACAGTGCAGGTTCGAGCTACGGCCTCCGATGCCGTGCGAATGGCTCTGAACACCGGTATCGACAACTGGGACGTCGGAGCACTCGGCGCTCGGCCGGGCCTGTGGATACCACAATCGTCGGGTGACGTCGAAGCCGTGACCGACCGAGGAGCCGTCGACGGCACCCCGCGGCCACTCGCGACGAGTCCGGTCGTACTCGCGGTGCCGTCTGCGGTGGCCGACGCTCTGACCACTGCGAGCTGGGCCGATCTGGTCGGCCTGCAACGCGACCCACAGGCGCTCGGTCTCGGCGAGTGGGGCGCACTTCGCCTCGCACTACCGACCGGATCCGATGCCGGCGCAACGACACTCGCGGTCGCCGCCATCGCTGCCGGGGTACGCGGTGATCCGACCACTGCCCTGACCGTCGAACAGGTCTCGTCGAGGGAACTGGTCTCGGCTGTGTCGGAGCTGGCCGTCACCGACACCGGAGCCTCCGCAACGTCTGCGTCCACCACCTACGACGCACTCGCGGCCCTCGAGAACGCGCCGGGCCCCGACGCTCCAGTCCACGCGGTTCCGGTCACCGAACAACAACTGGCCTCGACCGATTCGTCGACGCTGACCGCCGTCGAACCTCAGGGTCCCACTCCCGTTGCCGATCATCCCGCGGCCGTACTCTCCGGCGACGAGACATCGACCCGGGCCGCCGCCGCATTCGTCGATTTCGTCCGGCAGCCCGACGGCGCGCAGTTGCTCACGGATGCGGGCTTCGGCGTCGGCGAGACCGTGAACCCGGACGTCGTCGCTGCTCCTTCCGGACCGGTTGCCGACGCACTGCTCTCGGTGCTGCGAAATCCGGTCCTGCCGCGCCGAGCCACGGTACTGCTCGACGTGTCCGAGTCGATGGGCACGACCGAAGGCAGTGCGACTCGGCTGCAGAACACGGTTCGCGCGCTCGACGAGCAGTTCCAGCGAGTACCCGACTCCACCGAGCTGGGCCTGTGGAGCTTCAGTGAGGATCGAGGCGACTCGCTCCCCTACCGCGTCGACGTTCCGACCGGCCCGATGGCGGCTGCGATCGGGCCGACTCCCAGGCGTACTGCTTTGACTGCCGGTGCGGCGGCGTTGACACCCGAATCAGCGTCGTACTCCGCCGAGTCGTTGCTGGCCGCCTATCGCGACGCAGTGGCCGGATTCGTCCCCGGACGCGTCAATTCCGTCGTGCTGATCACCGACGGCCCCAACGACGACCCGTCGCTGTCCACCCAGGACCTGCTCACCGACCTCGACTCGGCATCCGATGCCGCGCGTCCGGTCGCGGTGAACGTGGTGATGATCGGCGAGAACACCGATGCGACCGCATTCACCGACCTATCGGCCCGGACGGGCGGCACTGCGATGACCGTGCCGACGTCTGATTCACCGGATTTCTTCGATCTACTCGGAAAGTTGCTGTACTAGAACATGTCTCGTGTAATTTTTGTCGGCGTCTTCTTGCTCCTCGTGACCCTGTTCCTGCACTGGCGGTTTCTCTCCGTCACCAGGATGCCGACACGTCCCAAACGGGCTGTCGATGCTGTGCTGGCGCTCCTGTGGCTGGGTGCGGTGATCGGCTTCGGCAGCGGCGTCGAATTCGATCCGTCCTGGGCACGAGGACCCGCCTTCGTCGGGCTCAGTTGGCTCGCCGTGGTGCTGTACCTGTTCCTGGGAACGGTGCTGGTGGCCGTGGTCTGCACCGTCATGAGAGTGGTTTTCGCGGCGAGGCGTCGCGATTCGTCCTCGGCTCGACTGCGTGTGACGAGGATCGGCTCAGCTGCGGTGGCACTCGTCAGCGTGGTCGCAGTGGGGTACGGACTCGTCGAGGCGGCAACTCCGCGGGTGACGAACACCGACGTCGCGCTCGACAGGCTGCCGGCCGAATTCGACGGCGTCCGAGTGGCGTTGGTGTCCGATCTGCACGCCGGGCCCTCCCGCGGCGCGGACTTCGTGCGCAAGGTCGTCGATTCGATCAATGCGCAGAATCCCGATGTCGTCCTGCTCGACGGCGATCTCATCGACGGAACGGTTCCGTTGGTCGGTGCCGACCTCGCACCGCTCCGCGACCTCGACGCCCCGCTCGGTGTGTTCGCTGTCAGCGGCAACCACGAGTTCTATGCGGGAGACGGCGGTGAATGGCTCGATCTGTGGTCGACGCTCGGAATCGACGTCCTACGCAACGAACGCACGACCCTCACCCGTGGCGGCGCCGCGATCGATCTCGCCGGCATCAACGACGCCACTGCCCCCGCACCGTACGAACCCGATCTCGGTGCGGCATTGGAGGGGATCGATCCCGACCGTTTTGTGCTACTGATGGCCCACCAGCCGTTGCAAGCGGTGGAGGCATCGGACTTCGGAGTCGACATGCAGGTCTCCGGGCATACGCACGGGGGTCAGATATGGCCGATCCGGTACCTGGTGCCGCTCCAGCAGCCGAGTGTCGAAGGCCTGGACACTATCGACAACACCACGTTGTACACCACCAGGGGTGCGGGCGCGTGGGGTCCACCGGTCCGGGTCGCTGCTCCGCCCGAGATCGCGATGCTCGAGCTCACGCAAGGCTGAGTTTCTCCGACTCGAACAGAACAGAGCCCACCACGTCGCCGTGGCGGGCTCTGTTCTCGGCTCAGGCGAATGCCTCGATCGGTGGGCACGAGCACACCAGATTGCGGTCGCCGTGGGCACCGTCGATGCGTCGCACCGCGGGCCACACCTTCGGACGGTCGTAGCCGGCCGGATAGGCAGCGAGTTCCCGTGAATACGGGTGATCCCACTCGGCCACCAGACTCCGAGCAGTGTGGGGTGCGCCTCGAAGTGGGTTGTCCTCGACAGTCCATTCACCCGACCCGACGCGATCGATCTCGCCCCTGATGGCGATCATCGCATCGCAGAAGGCGTCGATCTCCTCGAGGTTCTCGCTCTCGGTGGGCTCGACCATCAGAGTTCCGGGCACCGGGAAGCTCATCGTGGGCGCGTGGAAGCCGTAGTCCGCCAACCTTTTCGCAACGTCGTCGACGGTGACTCCGGTGTCCTTGGTCAAACCTCGCAGATCGAGAATGCACTCGTGGGCAACCATGCCGTTGTCGCCGGTGTACAGAACCGGGAAGTACTCGTCGAGGCGGCGGGCGATGTAGTTGGCCGACGCGATCGCCGTCAACGTCGCCTGCCGGAGTCCCGTCGCACCCATCATCGCGATGTAGGCCCACGTGATCGTCAGGATCGAAGCGCTGCCGTATGGGGCACCGGACACCGTCGGTCCCGAACCGAGCTGCGGGGCCAGTGGGTGACCCGGCAGGTACGGCTGCAGATGCGACCGCACACCGATGGGTCCGACACCGGGCCCGCCGCCGCCGTGCGGGATGCAGAAAGTCTTGTGCAGGTTCAGGTGGCTGACGTCGCCGCCGAATCGGCCGGGGCGCGCCAGACCGACGAGAGCGTTGAGGTTGGCACCGTCGACGTACACCTGACCGCCTGCGTCGTGGACCGCTGCACAGATCTCGGAGATCTCGTGCTCGTAGACGCCGTGGGTCGAGGGATAGGTGATCATGATCGCGGCGAGGGTGTCGGCGTGTTCGGCGATCTTGGCGCGCAGGTCATCGACGTCGACGTCGCCGTTGGGACGGCAGGCCACGACGACAACGCGCATGCCCACCATCACCGCCGAGGCTGCGTTGGTGCCGTGCGCGCTCGACGGGATCAGGCAGACGGTGCGCTCGGCATCGCCGTTGCCGAGGTGGTAGCGACGAATGGCGAGCAGTCCCGCGTACTCGCCCTGGCTTCCCGCGTTCGGCTGCAGGCTGACCGCGTCGTAGCCGGTGATGTCCACCAGCCACCGTTCCAGGTCGGCGATCACCCGCAGCAGACCGGGCACATCCAAGGAGGGAGCGAAGGGGTGCTGACGGGCGAACTGCGGCCAGGTGATGGACTCCATCTCCGCGGTTGCATTCAGCTTCATCGTGCACGAACCCAGAGGAATCATGCTGCGGTCGAGCGCAATGTCCTTGTCGGACAACGCGCGCAGGTAGCGCAGCATGGCCGTCTCGGTGCGGTACCGGGTGAATGCCGGGTGCGTGAGGTACTCGGAGGTGCGAGCCATGTTCGCCGGCAACGACTCGCTCCCGGAACCGGCTGTTTCTGCGCCGAACGCGGCGAGCGCGTTCGTGATGTGCTCGGGCGTCGTCGCCTCGTCGCACGCGACGGCCACGTGGTCGGCGTCGACCAGCCGCAGATTGATGCCGCGCTGCTTGGCATGGTCGACGACTTCCTGAGCCTTGCCCGGGATCGCCGCGAGGACGGTGTCGAAGAATTCCGTGTGCACCACGTCGATGCCTGCCTCCCGCAGACCTGCCGCCACGGTTCGAGCGTGCGCATTCACCCGAGTTGCTATGGCCCGCAATCCGTCTGCGCCGTGGTAGCTGGCGTACATCGCGGCGACGATGGCCAGCAGGACCTGAGCGGTACAGATGTTAGAGGTCGCCTTCTCCCGGCGGATGTGCTGCTCGCGGGTCTGCAGCGCCAGTCGGTAGGCGCGGTGGCCGTCCGCGTCGAGCGAGACCCCGACCAGTCGGCCCGGTAGTTGACGGGAATGACCGGACCGCACTGCGAGGTATCCGGCGTGCGGTCCGCCGTAGCCCATCGGAACACCGAACCGCTGGGTGGTTCCGAAGCAGACGTCCGCGCCGATCTCACCGGGCGGAGTCACCATGGTGGCAGCGAGCAGGTCCACTCCCACGGCAACCAGCGCGCCACGCTCGTGCGCGGCCTCGATGATGGCCGTGTGATCGATCAGACGGCCCGACGCTCCCGGCAGTTGTGCCAGCACACCGAAGAATTCTCCATCGGGCAGGCCGTCGGTCAGATCGGCGTAGACCAGTTCGATCCCCAACGGCTCGGCGCGAGTGGCCAGTACGGCCTCGGTCTGCGGGAAAATGTCGGAATCGACCAGCAACCGAGGCGACTTCGACGCCCTGTTGGCACGCCGCATCAAGGTCATGGACTCGGCGGCCGCCGTCGACTCGTCGAGCATCGACGCATTCGCCACGTCCATGCCGGTGAGGTCGGCGACCATGGTCTGGAAGTTCAGCAACGCTTCGAGTCGCCCCTGGCTGATTTCGGGCTGATACGGCGTGTAGGCGGTGTACCAGGCCGGGTTCTCCAGAATTCCCCGGGTCAGCACCGGCGGGGTCAGCGTGTCGTAGTACCCGAGGCCGATCATCGACGTCGCCACGGTGTTCTGCCCGGCGAGATCGGCCAGTGCGGCGAGCACCTCGTGCTCGCTCAGGGCAGGCGGCAGCGTCGCCAAGCCGTCGGGAACGCCGTCGACCACGGTGTCGAGGATGGAGGACGGAACGGCTTTGCTGGCCAGCTCGTCGAGACTGTCGACGCCGATCGTGTCGAGGACGCGGACCAACTCGGTGGCGTCGGGGCCGATGTGGCGATCGACGAAAGTGTGTGCGGACGAGGCAGTTCGGTCGGTCACGATGTGCTCCCAGGTGCCGGAAAGACGAGGCGTCGGACGACCGAGGCAAACGCTCCGGCCGCTCCTCCCCCTCTGTCGTGTGCCCGCTGACGCGTGCGCCTGAGAGATTCGGTCGGACACGGCGCGCCGAAAAAGCGCGCCGGCACCTTTCCCCTTGGGCGGGTGGGTGCTCCCACCACTTTCCAGAGTTGTCGAAGCCCACACGGTCCGTGTGCCTGAGAGATTGACGGGGAGGTGTTGCTCCTTCGGCGTCCGAGACTGGATGCCTCGGAACTCTCCCGCGCGGGCGCGACGAGGAAAGTCTAGCCGGTCTTGCGGCTAGCGCGATTCTTGCGGCGCGAGGCCAGCTCGTCCTCGGGGCTCGGCTGGCTTTCACCGCCGTCGGCACGTTCGGCCGGGAAGTCGGCGATGGTGCCGGTGAGCTCGCGCATCGCGCCGTTCACGGCGATACCGAACACGCCCTGTCCGCCTTGGAGAAGGTCGACCACTTCTTCGGCCGACGTGCACTCGTAGACGGTGGTGCCGTCGGAGAACAGCGTGATGTTGGCGAGATCGCCCACGCCGCGCTGGCGTAGGTGATCGACGGCGACGCGGATGTTCTGCAGTGAGATACCGGTATCGAGCAGCCGCTTGACGATCTTGAGGACGAGCATGTCCTTGAACGAGTACAGCCGCTGGCTTCCCGACCCCGCTGCTCCGCGGATGGACGGGACGACGAGCCCGGTGCGGGCCCAGTAATCGAGCTGGCGGTAGGTGATGCCGGCGATCTGGCAGGCACTCGGCACGCGGTAGCCCACGAGTTCGTCGGGCACGGAGTCGTCGGGGAACAATCCCGGTTGGATGTCCTGGGGCGCTTCGATTCGGGCGCTCGACGCCTGGTCGGGGGTGTCGACCCGAGCATCGGCACCGACGGGCGTGTCCTCGGTCCGGCCTGCGGCTTCGGACTCTCGACTGCCGTGATGCTGCTGCGGCTGATCTCCCACTGACTGCTCCCTCTCGGATGTCTCACTGCGTTCGGATCGAGTCAGTACTGCGATCCGTCCGAGACACTGGAAATGCCTCGGTGTACTCGCGTGAAGTCATACCGTGTACCAGGCCAGAGTACGCCTCGGTAGCTGTCGACGAGGCGTGAACTGCACCGGATCGGACCAGCAGCGGCGATGAACTTCACTGGCACGAACGTTATGGGGACGATCGTGCAGATTCAACGCAACGCGCCGTAAACCTGAACCTAAAGTTGAGGTTGAGACTCTTCTGTTACCCGTCGGTGGCTTTGAAGTCGTCCGGAGACACCGATTCGAGGAACTCCTTGAACTTCTCGACCTCGTCCTCGCGCTCGTCGGGCATGATCAACCCGGCTTCGGCGAGCACGGGCTCCTCGGCGAAGATCGGCACCCCGGCCCGAAGTGCGATGGCAACGGAATCCGACGGCCGAGCGGAGACTCTGATGTCCTTGTCGAACACGAGATCGGCGTAGAAGGTGCCCTCCTGCAGATCCACGATGCGCACCTCTTTGAGCTGGTGCCCGAGAGCCGAGATCAAATTCTTGACGAGATCGTGAGTGAGCGGCCGGGCGGGTTGCACACCCTGCTGCTCCAAAGCAATTGCAGCAGCCTCGGTTTGACCGATCCAGATCGGGAGGTACCGGTCGCCGTCGGCCTCGCGCAACAGCAACACGGGCTGGTTCTGCGGCTGTTCGACACGAATACCGACCACACGCATCTCACTCATCGTGTCTGCCTCTCACCTCGAGAAATCCGGGCTGCACTGAAAACGGGCTCAGCTCGTCGCTGCCGAGTCTATTGGAATTCGAAACGACGCGAGCGAACGTCACCGATCGAGTGCACCTCGCACCGCCGCTTTGACCAGGCAGGTATGCAAGGTCAAGGACAGTGCGGCCAACTCGCGAATCATTTCTTCTGCGCGATCGCGCGCACCGGCGTCTCGGCCCTTGGCCACGGGTCCGGCAATCTGCGCAACCAGGCCGGCTTCGCGGTCCGCCGCGAGCTTGAAGGCGCGAAGGTGGCGCACTTCGAGACCGAACTGCAACATCGCGTGTGCCGTTCGAGCGAGCGTCACGGCTCCGTCGTCGTAGAAACCGGCCTGCCCGGGGGTGATCAAACCGGCTCGCAACAGCTCGGTCAGGAACGCATCGTCGATCCCCGCCTGAGCGAGTAGATCTGCTTTGGCGATGCGAACCTCACGATCGGGCAGGAACTCCTCGGGAGAGACCTCACCCGCGGCAACCGTGAGCGACCGCGGACGCTTGACCGACGCATCGGCCCGCTCAACGGTGGCTACTCCATGATCGATGGCTTCGAGCTGCTCTTTGATCACCTTGAGCGGCAGGTACTGGTCGCGTTGCGCGGTCAGCACGAAACGCAGACGCTCGCAATCCGCGATGGAGAACCGCCGGTACCCCGACGGAGTGCGCTCCGGCGAGATCAGCCCCTCGGCTTCGAGGAATCTGATCTTCGAAATGGTGACATCAGGAAAGTCGGGCCGAAGTCGATCGAGGACGGAGCCAATCGACATCCCCCCGTTGGACTGCTGCCCGACGGCGGTCACTGGCTTCCTGCACCCGCAGACGTGTCGCCGACCTGAGATCCGTTGCCGCCGCGCGGTCCGGTGAGGAACACCAGCCGGAACTTGCCGATCTGGACCTCGTCGCCGTTGGCCAGCACAGCGGAGTCGACCGGCTCCCGGTTGACGTACGTGCCGTTGAGGCTGCCGACGTCGACGACCTGGAAGTCGTCCTCGTCCTGCCGGAACTCGGCGTGCCGACGGCTGACGGTGACATCGTCGAGGAAGATGTCACTGTCGGGGTGCCGACCGGCCGAGGTGGTCGGCTGGTCGAGCAGGAACCGTGATCCGGCGTTGGGTCCTCGCTTGACGACGAGCAGCGCGGCACCGACAGGCAACCCCTCGACACCCGATACCGGAGCTTCGGTGCTCTGGGCGGCCGCGGAGTTGTCCAGCTCCTGCAGGAAATCTGCACGGAAGACCGAGGTGGTCTCTGCCGGTGACTCCCCGTAGTTGCTGTCGTTGTCGTTCTGGCTCACCGTTACTCCTTCTCAGTCCGTTCACCCGGGGCAGAGAACGCCGCGGGTAACGCAGTACATGGTCTTCACATCAGGTGTTGCTTGGCGTTCGGTGTTGCGTAGCGTCGTACAGCTTGCTGGACCTTCGCCCCGACAGGGTATTCGCTCGGTGTCGACCGTACCCTGCGCAGCGGGGGCCGTGTGGCCTGTTGGCCGGTGTCGACAGCCGGCCGATCACTCGGCCGTGATGAGAGCATATCCGGCGGCATCGAGCATCTGTGCCAGTGCCGCGTCCAACTCCTCCGGTGTCGAAACCTCGAGGTCGATCAGCCAGCCTCCGGTGTAGGGTCCCGAGTTCACCTTCTCGGGTTCGCCGTCCAGATCCTGGTTCACGGCAACCACTTTCGCGGTCAGCGGGCTGAACACGTCGGAGACACTCTTGGTGGATTCGACCTCGCCGAGAGACTCGCCCGCGGTGACGGTGTCGCCGATCGAGGGAAGCTGAACGAACACCACGTCGCCCAACTGCGCCTGCGCGAAATCGGTGATCCCGATGCGCACCGTTGCAGGCCCCGTGCGCTGCACCCACTCGTGCTCGGGGGTGTAGTACAGATCAGCTGGTGTGTCGATGTCGCTCAACGCGGCATTCCCTTCGATCGTGGCCCGGGGCGATCGGGCGGTCAGTTACCGGGCTGAGCGTATTGACGCGGGCGCGGGTCCCGCAAGGCGGACACCGTGACCTGGTCCGACTGCGCGATGTTCGACGTGGCACCGTTGCGGGTCACCGTGTCCACGACCCCGCCGGGAATGTTCAATGCCGACGCGAGCGTCGGCGGGTCTCCGATGGCAGTGAAGGTGTACGGGGCTCGTAGTTCTCGCCCGTCGACCACCACCCGACCCGCGGAACCGGCGATCCACGAATCGACACCGATGCGGACGGCATTTCCGCCGCCCTCGAGCTGCATCGCTTCGGCACCTGCGGCGCGCAACTCCTGCATGGCGTCGAGCAGCACCTCCGATCCCACGCCCGAGTTCGGGTCCTCGATCACCAATGTCACACCCGGCCCCTGGGCCGCGACGGTGCCCACTTGAATCGACAACGCGGACAATCGTTCCTGCGCTTCCGCCACTGCCGCCTCCGATCCCGAACCGGACTGGCGCAGCGTCGCCAGAGTGGCCTGCAGGGTGCCGATCTCGTCCCGGATCGACGCCTCACGTCGGGTCAGGGTGTCCAGCACGACCAGTAGGTCCTCGGGCCGGGAGTTCTCCAGGCCATCGGTGGTGCTCGTCTCTCGTACCTGCGTGGCCAGGCCGATTCCCAGGACGCACAGCAGCGCGAGCGCGAGAACGCCGAATGCCGCTCCGCGCCTTCGCACCTGCGCATCGGGACGTCGCGCGCGCCATCCGTGCCGTCCGCCGCTTGCCGTCATTTCCTAGGCACCGAACAGACGTCTGCGCAGAGCGGCCGCGTTGCCGAAGATGCGAATTCCGAGGACGACGACGATTGCCGTGGACAGCTGGGTCCCCACCCCGAGCTGGTCGCCGAGCCACACGATCAAGGCCGCGACCAGAACGTTGAAGACGAACGAGATCACGAACACCTTGGCGTCGAAGATCCCGTCGAGAAAAGCCCGAACACCGCCGAACACCGCGTCGATCGCCGCCACGACGGCGATCGGCAGATAAGGAGCAACCACTGCGGGAACCTGAGGACCCGCGACCGTCCCGATGACGACCCCAATGATCAGCGCGGCGATCGCGGCGAGCGCGTAGACGCCGTGGGTGGGGGTGATCGGCGCGTCTGTCGACGCCTGCACCTCGGACTCGGCCGGTAGGGCACTCGGTGGATCGTGCTCCGTCATCGTGGGCCTGCCTCCTCTGCCTCGAACGACTCTCTCACAGCGGCGGGACCGAACTCGAGATTCGTAGCCGGACGCACCGTGAATCCGACGCCGTACAACTGCGCCACCGTGCTCATCCGCAGATAGGCGTCGCTGACGACGAACTGGACCTGAATGCGCTGCGGCGGCCCGATCGCGTCGATCTCGTAGGGCGAGTCGATCGGGCGATTGTCCAGCAGCATCGCCCCGCCTGCCTGCCGGATGGTCACGTTCGGGCCGACTCGAATACCGTCCACCGACACCGCCTCCGCACCGCTCGCCCACAACGAATTGACGATCGCAGCGATGTCCCGATCGAGTACGGCTGCGCCCGAACCCCGGCGAACCGACCGATCCGACGTGTCGCCCTCGGCCGCCGGTTCGGTGACGACAACAGAGAGCCCAGGGCCGGACACCGAATCGATGCCCGCGGCGGATTCGACTGCACTCAATCGCTCCAGCAGCGCACTGCCCGAGACATCGGACTGAAGGGCTCTGTCGCGCTCCGAGGACACCTGTTCGGCCAGTGCCTGTTGCGTTGCTTCCAAATCGGCGCTGCGATCCTGTGCGGCTCGGACCGCAGCCGACGCGTCGGCACCCGCGCGGTCGACATCGGCGGCACCGGACGCCAGTTGCGAGAACGCGATACCGAAGATCACCCCGACGACGACGGCCCCGCCCAACAACCAGAGCGCCGCAGGCACCCGCGGCTTGCGGGTGTGGAGCGCGCTACGTTCGGCGGCCGCTGCGCCGTATCCCGGGTCCAGATGGTCGGTCAGCAACGACGTCAGCAGCGATGGGACGGGATTCCTTCTGACCTGTGTCCCCGGTCGTTCCGCAGGCTCCACTCCTGTCCGCCCTGGTCGTTCCGCAGGCTCCACAGTCAGGTGCCGGCCACTGTCGGATCGACTGCCCTGGCGACAGCGATCGCTTTGCCGAGGTACAGCAGACCGGTCCAGGTGTACAACGCCGTACCCCAGATCAGCAACGCGTATCCGAGCGGTCCTGCGGCGTCGGCCACCGAATTGCTGCCGGCCGATACGAGCAGGACCGGCAACGCGATCATCACCACGAACGTGGCGGCCTTGCCGAGGTAGATGACGTCCGGAGGCGGGAGGGACCTGCGGCGGTAGACGAACATCGTCAATCCGAGTACGGCGTCGCGCCCGATGAGTATCGCTGCAACCCACCAGGGAATGATGCCGCGCAGAACGAACGCCACCAGAGTGCTGACGACGTAGAGCCGATCGACCAGTGGATCGAGGATGGCACCGAGCTTCGATGCCTGGCCGAGCATGCGAGCCAATTTGCCGTCGAGCCAATCGGTTCCACCGCTGACGAGCAATATCACCAACGCCCACCCGTCGGCCTCGGGGCCAAGCATGAGATAGAGGAACAGCGGAACGCCCAACAGCCGGACTGCGCTGAGCAAGTTGGGAATGGTCGCGATGCGATCCGACACCTCGAGCTCATGGTTGTTCGTCATCGGCGATCACCTCCTTCTCGTCCTGCTCGTCGCAGTCTGCCCACCGGGGCTTGCGGCCACGTTAGCGCCACGCGAACACCGGCTGCTCGAAGTCCGCGACTCGGGTGTGTCGACCGTGCAATGCCACTTCACGAAACTGGTGGACGATCGCGCCGGTAGGAGCATGGATGGCCCCGGTTCGGTACGGCCACCGAATGACCGGACGCGTCGATTCGGGGATCGACACGAATTGGGCGTCGACGTCGAGTTCGTCGACCGTCACCTCGAACACTTCGGCCACCTCGTCCGCACTGGGGAGCAAGGTGGACGAGTAGTCGCCGACCCACACCACGAACGGAGTGATGACGTACCCGGATCGAGTGACGTAGTCGTCCAACCTACCGAGCACGTCGGACTCATCGGCTCGAATCCCCAACTCCTCGGCCAATTCCCGCAGACAGGCCTGCATCGTGGATTCGCCCGGGTCCACACCGCCGCCGGGCAACGCGTACTGGCCCGGATGCGCGCGCAACCGATCCGGCCTCCTCGTCAGGAGCATGCGCCTGTCCCCCGGCAGTCCACCGACCGCAACGGCGACGGCAGCGGCGCGCAGTCCGTCGGATTCGGCGGTGCGATGGGAGAAACGGGCGAGTTCGCGCGCGACGGAGACTCGATCGAGCAGGTCCTCGTTCGGCCTACCGGAATCGTCGACAGTCACAGTACGAACCCTAGAGGCCCGGCGAGATCAGCGGGTATCGGCAGGCCGGGCGGCGGGTGGGAGCAGATCGTCCGGCGACGCAGGCCAGCCGAATGGCTCGTCGGCCAGAGCGGTCAACTGCTCCACCTGCGTTCGGCACCAGGGCGATACGTCGATGGTGCCGCCCAGCACCCCCGCGGAGAACTCACGCCACGACACCCATCGTGTCTCGTCCACCTCGGCCGGATCCGGATCGAGTGTCGCGTGCTCGTCGACTCTCACGCGGTACACGGGACATATCTCGTTCTCCACGATTCCGTTGTCCATGACGGCCCGGTATCGGAAGTGCGGCAGTACCAACTCGGCGGTTTCCGCACGCAGGCCGAGTTCTTCCCCGATTCGTCGCAGCACGGCGTCGTCGAGCTTCTCGCCGGGAGCCGGGTGGCCACAACACGTGTTGGTCAGCACCCCTGGCCACGTCGTCTTGCTCGACGCTCTGCGGGTGAGAAGAACAGCGCCGTCCGATCTCACCACGTAGCTGGAAAATGCCAGGTGAAGTGGCGTGTCCAGCGTGTGGACGGTGGTCTTGTCATGCGTGCCGACGGCACGGCCTTCGTCGTCGAGCAGCACCACGTGCTGCGCTCGGGATCGATCCATCGTTCCATGGTCCCACGGCCTGCGTGGCGGTCTACTGTCGAACCATGGGACGTGAGAAGAACACCGACGACGAAAACCCGACTGAGTCCGAGAAGGCATCGGACACGCCGAAGGGCGGCCGACCAGGACCCGTGGACGGCGGCGGCGGAGGCGGGATGGCGACGCGGGAGAACGCGCCCGAGATCGCCGACGATTCTGCCTGAGATTTGCGGCACGACTGCTGTTTGAGAAACAGAGTTTGCGTCAATACCTCCGATGTTCTCGCGCTGCGCGAGCACACGAACCTCCACGACCGGAAGGACTTCGATGAGCATCAACGACGACGACATCACCACCACGGGCGGAGCCGCAGGCGAAGGACCCGCTGACGGCGGATCGAACCCCGGTGGTCATGACGGCGGAGCAGACGGCCCCGCCGGAGCCGGTGAAGGACCCGCCGACGGCGGATCCAACCCCGATGGCCATGACGGCGGAGCAGACGGCCCCGCCGGAGCAGGCGAAGGACCCGCCGACGGCGGATCCAACCCCAACGGGCACGACGGCGGTGCGGACGGCACCGCTTGAGCACTGAGCCGAGCGGCGAGCGCGGATCGGGAAACCGGTCCGCGCTCCGTCGTCTGACCGGTATCGATCTCGGGACCTTCGCAGATCGGTTCTGGGGCGTTGCTCCCAAGCTGACCAGATCAGCTGATCTGTCGGACTCGTTCGACGATCTGATGACGCTCGACGCGGTCGACGAGCTGATAGCCGAACGCGGTGTACGAACCCCGTTCGTGCGCATGGCCAAGGACGGCCGGCTGCTGGACAAGTCGCAGTTCACGGCATCCGGCGGGTTCGGTGCCGAGGTGACGGACCAGGTCGACTCCGCAGCGGTGCTGGCAGCCTTTGCAGCCGGAAATACGCTGGTACTTCAGGGCCTGCATCGACTGTGGCCGCCGCTGATTCACTTCGTCGGCGATCTCGTTCGCGAGCTGGGCCATCCGGTGCAGGTGAATTCGTACGTCACACCTGCTGCGTCCCAAGGCTTTTCACCGCACTACGATGTGCACGATGTGTTCGTCGTGCAGATCGCGGGGACGAAGCGGTGGAGCATTCACTCACCGGTGCACGTGCATCCGCTCAACAATCAACCGTGGTCGGATCGACGATCGGCCGTCGAAGACCACGCATCGAACACTCCCGAACTGGACATCGTCCTCGAGCCCGGCGATGTGCTCTATCTTCCGCGTGGGTGGATCCATTCGGCGCAGGCGCTCGGCGACACCACCGTGCACTTGACCATCGGCGTCGCGTCGTACAACGACTACGACCTCGCCCACCATGTGCTGAAGTCGCTCGGCGACGTCGAGAGTCTGCGTGCTCCCCTCCCTGCCGGACTCGACCACTCCGACCCGGAGTCCATCGTTCCGCATGTACGCCGAGTTATGGACGCCATGCGCGCCGCGCTCGACGAGATCGACCGAGACCCCGACGCGGTACGTCGACTCGCCGAATGCGTCGCAGATCGTCACGACGACCTCGTCCGACCGGAACCGGTGCGCCCACTGGCGAGCGTCGCCGCGATGGGAGCGTTGCGGGGCGAGGATTCGATCCGACTTCGGCCCGGCATGTTCGCGCGGATCGCGCACACGAGAGACGGCGTATCGATGGTTCTTCGGAACAAAACGGTCACGCTGCCGTCTCAGTGCGCCGACGCGATCGAGTCCCTGATGAAGGGCGCTCCGTGCCGCCTGGATGCGCTGCCCGGACTCGACACCGACGACTCGCTGGTGGTTGCGCGCAGACTGATCCGCGAGGGCATCGCCGTGGCGGCCGTCGAGGGATAACCGTCAGGTGATCGTGATCCCGCCGTCGACCGCGATGGTCTGACCCGTCACGTATCCCCCGGCGTCCGAGGCGAGCCAGATCGCGGTTGCGGCCAGTTCTTCGGGATCGCCCTTGCGTCCGAGAATCATTCGCGGAGCCATCGAGTCGAGATATCCCGGCTGATACGAGTCCGTCATCTCGCTCTGGAAGAAACCCGGCGCAATAGCGTTGACCCTGATGCCTTTTCGAGCGCCCCATTGCTGCGCGAGATCGCGGGTGAGGCCGATGATGGCTGCCTTGCTGGCACTGTAGGCCGCTTGCGGAAGGCCTGCGGTGGTCAGCCCCAGAATGCTGGAGATGTTCACGATCGAACTGCCGGGTGCCATCACCCGTCCACAGGCCTGGGCTGCCCAGTACGACCCGTTCAAGTTGATGTCGATCACCGAGCGGAACTGCTCGGGCGTCTCACGGGTTGCGGGGTAGGCCGTGCCGACTCCGGCATTGTTGATGAGAACGTCGACCTTTCCGAACTCCGTCACCGCGGCCTCGACCATCGCGGTGCACTGATCCGGGTCGACCACGTCGGTGGCTACTGTGATCGAGCGCCCTCCGACGCTGTCGATCAACTCGGCGGTCTGCGCCAACTTGTCCACTCGCCGTGCGGCGAGCACCACATCCGCTCCTGCCTCGGCGGCTGCTTTGGCGAATGCCACGCCCAGTCCCGAGGATGCACCGGTGACGATGACGACGCGACCGTCCAGGCGAAATTTGTCCAAGATCGACATGTTGATGAATCTCCTTGTACTCGACTCAGAACCAAGCGGGTGACATATCGAGGGTCGTGCGGTCCAGTCTCGCCAACAGGTCGAGCTGGACGTCCACCTTCGGCAACTCGTAGACGTAGAAATACTTTGCTGCAGAACGCTTTCCGTCGTAGAAGTCTCCGGCTTTAGTGCCGACGGCCAGCAACTGCTCTAGCCACATCCAGGCGATGACCGTGTGCCCCATCGCCTCGAGGTAGGCCGTGGAGTTCGCCAACGCCACAGCGGCATCGCCGGTACCCCACACTGCAGCAGTGACCTCGACGATTCTGCCGACGCGCGCGTGCAGTTCGTCCGCGTACCGAGCAGCGTCACCGTCCGCTGCGTGCGCCCGATCGACTGTCTCCGCGATGTGTTCGGCCAGCAGAGCCAATCCCGCGCCGCCCTGCATGATCACCTTGCGCCCGAGCAGATCCAAACCTTGAATACCGTGTGTGCCCTCGTGAATGGGATTCAGGCGATTGTCGCGGTAGTGCTGCTCGACGTCGTAGTCGCGGGTGTATCCGTAACCGCCGTGCACCTGAATGGCCAAACTGTTGGCTTCGAGGCACCACTGCGACGGCCAACTCTTGGCGATGGGCGTCAGTACGTCGAGCAGCAGTGTCGATCGCGCAGCTTCGGCATCGTCGGACGCCGAGTCCTGATGATCGACCAGACGCGAACAGTAGAGTCCGAGCGCCAGCGCTCCCTCGACGTAGGACTTCTGCGCCAACAACATTCGACGAACGTCGGCGTGTTCGATCAGCGCGACCGCAGGCGCAGCCGGGTCCTTGGCACCGAGTGGTCGACCCTGAGTACGGGTCTTCGCATACTCCACCGACTTCAGGTAACCGACGTAGCCGAGGGCGATCGCGAGGAATCCGACGCCGATCCGGGCTTCGTTCATCATGTGGAACATGTACGACAGTCCGCGGTTCTCCTCGGCGACGAGGAAGCCGACTGCTCCGGGTTGCCCACCGGGAGAGTGGGTTCCGTCGCCGAAGGCCAGCAGAGTGTTGGTGGTGCCGCGGTTGCCCATCTTGTGATTGAGGCCGGTCAACACGATGTCGTTGCGCTCGCCCGTACCGCCGTCGCCATTCGGAAGGAATTTGGGAACGATGAACAGGGAGATTCCCTTGACCCCCGGCGGTCCGCCCGGCGTCTTCGCGAGCACCAGGTGAACGATGTTCTCGGTGAGTTCGTGATCTCCACCCGAAATCCACATCTTCGTACCGGTGATACGAAAGCTTCCGTCGTCCTGCGGTACCGCCTTGGTCGTGATGTCCGCCAGTGACGATCCGGCCTGCGGCTCCGACAGACACATGGTTCCGAACCAGCGCCCGTCCAGCATGGGCCGGACGTAGTCTCGCACCTGATCCGGCGTGCCGTACGTCGCGATCAGGTTGGCGTTGGCCATGGTGAGAAACGGGTACGAGGAGGTCCCAGCGTTGGCGGCCTGGAAGAACGCCATCGCTGCCCGGGAGACGGTCGCGGGCAGTTGCATGCCGCCGATCGACTCGTCGAACTGCCCGGCGATCAGGCCCGCCGACGCATAGACATCGAGTGCTTCCTTGACTTCTGGTATCAGCTCGACCGAACCGTCCGCATTCATCGTCGGCTCCTGCGCGTCTGCCTTCTTGTTGTGCGGAGCGAAATGCTTGCGGGCGATGTCCGCGCTGAGGTCGAGGACCGCGTCGAAGGTCTCCCTCGAGTGCTCCGCGAAGCGAGGTCGAGCAGTCAGTGCCGCCACGTCCAGCCATTCGTACAGCAGAAAATCCAGGTCGCGTCGCGAGAGGACGTCCGACATTCACTTCTCCGATCGCGAGGGGTGACACGTGCGCACGATGGTGACGAGCACTGTGACGCACATGACTGTGGAATCACCATACAAGTCGCGATCTCCCGCCTTCACCGAGTACCCGCGTGAGCTGTCAGCGCAGATCCGCGTCCGCGATCCGGACTCGAAAAGCGCAGTCAGGCAGACATTTACGACCAATCGGACTATGAGGAGCGTCACGACTACCGACGAGCACCGCGGCATATACTTACCTTTGATAACGAAATGAAGCGGACAATCGCGAGGTGCCCCGAACGATCGGTGTGCTTCGTCGGAGGGAGTCGAGCATGACGCACACACTGGCCGTCGACAGCCGACAGGATCGTCAGAGCAGGCAACGCAGTCGATTCCAGGAACTGCACGAGTCCGACCAAGAGTTTCGAGCCGCCGAACCGGACAGCGCAGTGGCCGACGCCGCACAGGAGCTGTCGCCCAACCTGGCCCGCGTGGTTGCCGAGATCATGACGCGCTACTCGGATCGGCCTGCCCTCGGCCGCCGAGCGCGAGAGGTCGCCGGAATCGACGGTGCGAACACGCTGCGGCTGCTCCCCCGCTTCGACACTGTCACCTACGGCCGAGCGTGGAAAGACGCCGGTGCACTGGCCTCGGCGCTCACGCACGACGCATTCGGTATTGCTTCAGGAGACTTCTTCGCAACCTTGGGATTCGCGAGTGCCGACTATGTCATCGCGGAACTGGCCACGATTCGACTCGGCGCGATTGCCGTTCCGTTGCAGGCCGGTGCCACCGCGGGCCAGCTCTCGGCCATCGCCGACGAGGTCGAACCCGTCGTCCTCGCAGCCGATGTCGACAACCTGTCCGTCGCGGTCCAGGTTGCCACCCATTGTCGGTCCATTCGGCGAATCGTCGTTCTCGACTACGACGGTGCAGTAGACGCGCACACGCGAATCATGAAGTCTGCGCGTACCGATGCCGAACAGGTGGGAGTCTTCGTTCGGCCGCTCACCGAGCTGGTTCGCGACGGCGCGCAACTGCCGCAGGTTCCACTACCCGATGGCGAGGATCCCGACCGACTCGCAACGCTGATCTACACCTCCGGCAGCACCGGCACCCCCAAAGGGGCGATGCACACCGAAAAAATCGTGTGCGGAGCCTGGACCGGGGCCTGGCACCACACCGGAGCCTCCTCCGAGTCCACGGACCGGCCGGCCTTCCCGGTCATCACTCTCGACTATCTTCCGATGAGTCACCTGGCCGGCCGTGGCCTCGTCTTCTCGACGCTGGCCGCCGGCGGCACCGTCCACTTCGCAGGGGCGAGCGACCTGTCCACCCTGTTCGAGGATTTCGCTCTCGCCCGGCCCACGATGGCACTGTTGATCTCGCGGGTCTGCGAGATGATTCGCCACAACGTCCTGGCCGAGATCGACCGCGAGGTCGAGCGCTCTGCCGGTGGCGATGCCGACAGGACGCGTCGGGAGGTCCTCGAACGCAACAGGATCGAACAATTCGGCGGACGTATTCTGGCTGCAATGGTCGGCACCGCACCGATCGCCGAGGAGGTCAAGGACTTCGTCACGGAGCTGCTCGATATCGAGGTGCGCGACAACTACGGCTCCACCGAAGCCGGAATGGTGTTGCACGACGGTGTCGTTCAACGCCCGCCGGTGATCGAATACAAGCTCGACGATGTGCCCGAACTCGGCTATTTCTCCACCGACACACCGCATCCGCGCGGTGAGCTCCTGCTCAAGACGGCGTCCATCATTCCCGGCTACTACAAGCGCCCGGACGTCACGGCCGATGTTTTCGACTCCGAGGGCTTCTATCGCACCGGTGACGTCGTCGCCGAGATCGAGCCGGACCGACTCGCATACGTCGACCGACGCAAGAACGTTCTGAAACTGGCGCAGGGCGAGTTCGTCGCGCTGGCGCGCCTCGAAGCCCTGTTCGGTACCAGCGAGCTGGTCGACCAGATATTTCTGTACGGCAACAGCCAACGGGCGTATCTCCTGGCAATCGTCGTACCGGCCCACCCGGATACGACTGCGGGTTCGGTCATCGAATCGTTGCAGAGGATCGCGCGCACCGAAGCGCTGAACTCGTACGAAATTCCGCGCGAGGTCATCGTCGAGCACCAGCCGTTCACACAGGAGAACGGACTGTTGTCCGGTGCAGGCAAGCAACTGCGTCCCAAGTTGGTCGAGCGTTACGGGGACGAACTCGAGCGTCGTTACGCAGACCTCGAATCCGGTCAGAACGAGCGCCTGCGCGAGCTCAGGCGCACTGGTGCCGATGCCCCTGTCCTGACCACCGTCGGCGATGCCGCGCAGGCCCTGCTCGGGTGCGCCGGGTCCGATGTTCGCCCCGATGCCCACTTCAGCGACTTGGGCGGAGATTCGTTGTCGGCGTTGACGTTCTCGACGCTGCTCCGTGAGATCTACGACGTCGATGTTCCGGTCGGAGTGATCACCGGACCCGCCATGGACCTGGCAGCACTGGCCGAGTACATTTCCTCGGCTCGCGACAATGATTCCGACACAGCGACATTCGCCTCGGTGCACGGCCGCGGTGCCGCCGTTGCACGCGCCGCCGACCTGCGTCTGTCGGCATTTCTCGACGACGCGCTCCTGGACGCCGCACACCATGTTCCCGGCCCACGAGAACAGACCAGCACGGTCTTGCTGACCGGTGCCAACGGGTACCTCGGCCGCTTCCTCTGCCTGGAATGGCTGGGGCGCATGGCCGAGGTCGGCGGAAAGGTCGTCTGCCTGGTGCGCGGACGCTCCGATTCCGACGCGCGAGCTCGTCTCGATGCAGCCTTCGACAGTGGAGACGCGGAACTGTCGGAGCGTTATCGAACCTTGGCCGACGCCGCTCTCGAGGTCGTGGCAGGCGATCTCGGGACACCTCACTTCGGCCTGGACCACAAGGCATTCGAGGCGCTGGCCGAACGGGTGGATCGCATCGTCCACCCCGCAGCGCTGGTCAACCATGCCCTGCCGTACGAGCACCTCTTCGGGCCCAACGTCGTCGGCACGGCCGAGGTGATCCGGCTGGCGCTGACCGACCATGTCAAGCCGGTGACCTACCTGTCGACGGTGGCCGTCGCAGCGGGCGTCGAGGAATTCCGGGAAAACGGCGACATCCGTGTCGACAGTCCGTCGCGGGCCGTGGACGATTCGTACGCCAACGGCTACGGCAACTCCAAGTGGGCCGGTGAAGTGCTGTTGCGCAATGCGTTCGACGAATTCGGCTTGCCCGTCTCGGTCTTCCGCTCGGACATGATTCTGGCGCACAGCACCTGGACGGGTCAGCTCAACGTCCCTGACGTGTTCACGCGTTTGATCCTGTCGGTCGTCGCAACCGGTCTGGCTCCACACACGTTCTACGCCACCGACACCGGGGCACCGACCGACGAGAAGGGGCGACCGCTGGCCCACTACGACGGACTGCCGGCCGATTTCAGTGCGTCGGCCATCACGTCGATCGCGGGTGGGGATACCTCGGGCTACCGAACCTTCGACATCCTCAACCCACACGACGACGACATCTCGCTGGACACGTTCGTCGACTGGATCCGTGACGCAGGTCGCGACATCGAGACTGTCGAGAACTACGACGAATGGTTCGAGCGTTTCAGCGCCGCAGTCGAGGCTCTTCCGGAGAAGCAACGTTCACACTCGCTGCTCCCCCTGATCGCCTCGTACGCAGAGCCGCAACACCCGTCGTCCGGGGCGATACTGCCTGCCGACGAGTTCGCCTCGGCCGTCGGGGATATTCCGCACCTCGGGCGCGAACTGATCGAGAAGTATCTCTCCGATCTCGTGGCGCTCGAGCTCGTGAGCAAGCGCTAGCGAAGTTCCCGATGCGGGCCGTGCGGCCCGCATCGGGATGCCCTACTCCCCGACCGGTTGTGGCTCGGTCGTCGGCTTCGGCGCGGGAATCAGCCGCGAGTACGCCAGACACACGAGCCCGAAGGACAGATAGCCGAGTGCGACTTGGGGATTGGCTGCCCACCCCACCTCGTGCGAGTGGATCAGACCGACCCACGACAGTGCCGCGGCCACCCCACTCGCTGTTGCGGCGGCGAGAAACCGTTTGTCGAGAACGAACGTGACGATGGTGCCCAACATGAGTCCGGCGAGTACCGCTCCCGACCCGAATGTCTTCAGCCCGTCGTAGACGACACCCGCCTGACCCAGTGCCGCGCTTCCCACTTCCGTCGCCGACGTGCCTGCCGCGCTGAGTGCGTTGTCGATCAGACCCACCGCCCACTCCGCGAGGTTCGGTAGCAGGGCCACGACCACCGCGATGGCGTGCAGCTTGGGCACCGACTGGAATGCTTGGGCACCGATCAGCAGTCCGATGTACAGCAGAATCGGGACGATCGCGGGAATCGGAAGCAACGTTGCCAGCAATCCGAACAATCCGAGAAAACACATCACCCCGATCGCGACGCCCGACGCGACCGAGTATCCGGTCCGGCCGCCTGCGTCTTTCCAGCCGGGATGGCCGATGTAGACCGCGGGCGGGAACGGCGATCCGAACGCCGAGCCGACGACCGCACCGAAGCCGTCGGCGAGCAGCACACTGCGCAGGTTGTAGTTGTCTCCGGCAGCAGATGCGCTCTCGACGTTGCTCATCGCCTCGGTGAAGTTGTACACCCCCAGAGGAATTGCCGTCGCGAGCAGCGGTGCCAGATTTCCGAGCCCGTCCAGAAGTAGGTCGAGGCGTAGATCGGGAAGGCCGAGGGCGATGTTGCTCGCCGCCTCGGTCACGTCCGGCACGGACATGTACCCGCCGATCCAGCCGATCGCCGTGCCCACCAGGAGCGCGGCGAGCCCCACCGGAATATTGCCGGGCAACTTCACATCGGTGAAGAAGCCGATGAGAATGATTGCGAGAACGGGCAACCCGATCCAGGCGGCCTCCCACATCTGCGCGGCCGGGCGCATCGCGATGAACGTGATCGAGATGCCGGCCAACGTACCGAGCATCGCCGCGCGCGGGGTGATCCTGCGAATGTAGGGCCCGACGAACGCTCCGATCATGACGATGATCCCGATCATGAAGGCCCAGGCGAGCCCAGCCGCCCACGCCTGAACCGCGTTACCCGTCGCCAGGTAGACCGGGAGCATGACGACGAACACGACGATGAACATGTGCGGAACGCTCGGACCGTACGGTAGCGCCGTCACGTTGGTTCGGTTCTCGCGCTTGGCAAGTCGACGAGCGAGAACCATGTAGTACAGGTTCCCCAGGATCAGGGCGATCCCGAGGGCAGGCAGCAGGGTCCCGAGGACGTCGCTTCCTGGAATTCCGACGACCGCGATGCTCAGTGTCGTCAGAGTGAGCACATTGACGAGGATGTTGAAGCCGAGTCCGAAGAATGCGTTGGTGTCGCCCTTCGTCCACCACGGGAGCGTGAACGAGGACGAGGAGCCTGCAGCGGGTGAGTCCTTGACGTCCATGGTCATGTTCGGTCCTATCGACTTGCCGAGGTGGGGACGGGTGCAACCAACGCGGCCACGACGTCCTCCGACGGCGCGGTCCAACCGAAAATGCCGCCTTGAGCCGAAATCATCTCGAGGCCCACACGCTGAAACTCCGGGAAGTACGAACCGACACAGTCCGTCACCACGAGGCACTCGTATCCTCGATCATTGGCCTCCCGAACCGTGGTGTGCACGCACACCTCGGTCGTCACACCGGTGACGAGCAGAGTGGTGATTCCGGCGCGCGTGAGGATCTCGGAGAGCTCGGTGGCGTAGAACGCCCCTTTGCCGGGCTTGTCGATGACTGCCTCGCCTTCGAGCGGTGCCAGCTCGTCGACGATGTCGTGACCGTACTCACCGCGAACGAGGATGCGGCCGAACGCTCCTGGATCGCCGATGCGCTGTGACGGGTTGCCGCGGCGCAGCTTTGCCGGCGGGCAGTCCGACAGGTCCGGTAGATGCCCCTCCCTGGTGTGGATCACGGGTATCCCGGCTTCCCTGGCCACTGCGATGAGACCTGCGAGTGGTTCGATCACGGTTCGGAGCAGGCCGACATCGTTGCCGAGGCTCTCACCGAAACCGCCGGGGAGCAAAAAGTCCCTCTGCATGTCGATGACGAGCAGTGCCGTCGTCGCGGCATCGATGGTGAACTCCGATGGTGACGCCGACGGTATCGACGTTTCCCGAGTGTGTGCTGAGGTCATGAGATCTCCTGTGCTGCAATGGAAGTGTCGTGAGCAGAACTGATCGCCCGGGAATATGCCCGCCAGCCACCGAACTCGCTGATGTCGTCGACGGTGTGCCGCTGCGCGCCGGTCTGCACAGTGACGTCGCAGACGTAGCCGAGAACGTCGGAACCGTCCGCCAGCAGTACTCGTCCCAGAGCGAGTACCGCCGGCATTCTGCCCGCGAGTACCGCAAGAGAAGTAGCGGGCAGACGCCACCTCTCCACGTCGATTGCGCTGCCGCCGAGGGGAACTCGCAGCAGGCCGGGTGTCGGATCGGCGGTTCCGATCCGAAGCAGTGTGTATGTCGGGGCGGTGGACGTGGCCTCGACCAGGGACCCGCCCAGCTCGAGCAGCTGCGGGTTGGCCCGCTCCCCGGACAGGTGGTGCCCGGCAACGACGATGTCGATGGTCTCGACTGTCGACCCATCGGCTGCGCGGTGCGGCGAGTCGGCGCGCCCTTCTCCGAGCAACCGAGCCGCGACCGCGAGAATCGTATCGTCGGCCAGCGCAGGCCCGATCACCATGAGACTGACCGGTCGGCCGTCCTCGGTGAGCCCCACGGGAACCGCAACTGCGGTCAGGTCGAGAAGGTTCCCGAAGTGGGTGTAGTGACCGAGCTTCGTATTGCACGCAATGGGGTCCGCGAGTACCTCCGGCACGGTGAAGGTGGTGCCGATGGTCGGCACGATCATCACGTCCATCGACGTCCAGAGCTGTGCGACGCGAGCGCGGAGGTCTTGCAGCGTCTGCAGTGCACGGAAGGCATCGACGGCGCTGTACCGGCGCCCACCCAGAAAGATCTCGCGGACGACGGGAACGATGGAATCGGGTTTCTCGATGAGGAATTCATCGAACTCGACCAGTCGCTCGGCGACCCACGGCCCCTGATACAGCAGCGAACCGGCTTCGAGAAACGGCGTGAGATCCACTGTGGTGGTGTGTAATCCACGATCGGCGAGCGACAGGCGTGCGACCGAGTGCGCGTCGAACATGGCTGCGTCGCCGAAAAAGTCCAGCTGCTGCAGGTCCGGTAGTCCGACAGTGATCTCTCGCCCGTCGTATCTCGCTCCGCGCGGGCGTGCCCACCCGTCCGCTGGATCCTCGGCGCACATGACGTCGAATACGAGATCGAGGTCCTCGATCGTGGTCGCCATCAAGGTGATGCAGTCCAGCGACTTGCACGCGGGGACGAGTCCGACGGTGCTGATCAGGCCGCGGGACGGCTTGTATCCGACGATGCCATTGAGTGCGGCAGGCACTCGACCCGATCCTGCGGTGTCGGTGGCCACGCTGAACGGCACCTGTCCGAGGGCGACGGCCAGTGCCGAACCGGAACTCGAGCCACCGGAGATCATGTCGTTGCCGTAGACGCTCCGGGGAATCGGGTGCGGCGTGCGGGTTCCGTTCAGCCCGGTCGCGAACTGGTCGAGGCTGGTCTTGCCGACGAAAATGGCTCCGGCGTCGACCAACGCCTGCACTGCGGGGGCCGTCGAATCCGCCGTGTACGCGTAGTCGGGACAGGCGAGGGTGGTCGGGTATCCGGCCACATCGATACTGTCCTTGACTCCGAAGGGAATTCCGTACAGGGGTAGCGACATTGCGCCGGGTCGCGCTTCGAGAGCAGCGGCGGCCGCGAGCAATTCTGCTCGGCCGACGACGGTGATCCATGTTCCGTCGTCGCCGCGGGCAGCCACGGCGGTCGAGAACGCCTCCACCGTTGCAGTGGGAGTCGTTCTTCCGGTTCTGTACGCCGCGAGCATCTCGGTGACGGTCGGGCCGAGTGCAGGTCCCAGGTCTGAATTCATACCGTCGATTGTCGACAGTTTCCTGTTACTGCAGGTTGTTGCCGTGTTTCGAGTCTGTTAGGAAATACTCTCGAGATGTAGGTAGGTCAGTTCGCCGTGCTGCTTCAACGCAGCGAGCGCCACCGACACGTCGTTCGATTCGATGGCATCGAGCAACCACTCGTGACGCCGAATCCCGTCGACCGGGTTGGCGACTCGGGCTTCTTCCCTGAGATTGCGCGCCATCGGTAGCTGCAACTTCAGCAGGATGGGCGCATACGCCATATCGAGCTGGCGACTGCCGGCCAACGCCACGATGGCCTCGTGGAAACGCCGGTGGGCGTCGTCCTTCTCGAGGGTGTCCCCCCGCGCATCGGCGTCACGCATCTCGTCGAGCGCCGTTCTCACCGGCGCGAACGCACCGTCGGGAGACGATGCGAGCGGCAGCGCACGCTCGAGCGCATGCCGTTCGAGAACCTGACGCAGCTCGAAAAGTTCGAGAATGTCCTCTGCCGACCACACCGTCACTCGGAACCCGCGACGTGGGAGATGCTCGACCAGACCCTGCTGAGCCAACAGGCGCAACGCCTCACGTACCGGTGCTCGGCTGATCCCGAGGCGCGCGCACAGGGTTTCCTCGACCACGCGGGATCCGGGCTCTAGCGCACCGCTGAGCACCTCGGATCGAACCTGGCGAGTCGCCATTTCGACAAGGCTCGGCGGCAAAGAACCGTGTCCCGCCGGTGCAGCCATGACGCCAGTGTACGAACATGTCCGGCGAATGGTGCGCATCCGAAGCATCGCCGAGTCGAATTCCGACCGCTCGGGTATCGCTCCAGCGTTAGAATGGTCGGCATATGTGGATTGGATGGATAGAATTCGACTTCCTTCTCGGAGATGTTCACTCACTCAAAGAGAAGCGCTCCGTGATCCGGCCGGTGATCTCCGACATGCAACGCAAGTTCGTGGTGTCGGTCGCGGAGACCGATCATCGCGAGTTGCACAGACGAGCAGGTATCGGCGCGTCCGTCGTTGCAGGCGATCGCGACCACGTCACCGATGTCCTCGACCGAATCGAGCGCGTGGCGGCCTCACGTCCCGAGCTGCAACTCGTCTCCGTTCGGCGGCGCACCATTCGAAGCGACGACATCTGAGACCCGCCCCGCCGGGTCAGCGACGTACGTCGAACACCTGCTTCTGAATTCCGTTGCCGTAGACCTCGTGTTCGACCAGTTCGAGATGCGTGGTGTCCTTGTCGGCCTCACTGAACAGTCGCTTCCCCGCCCCGAGCAGGAGCGGAAAGACGAGCAGGTGGTACCGATCGACGAGCCCGGCGTCGGCCAGGCTTCGCCCCAGGGTGGCGCTGCCGTGTATCGAGATCGGCCCACCATCGGAGTTCCTGAGCTCGGCAACGTCGTCGACACTGCGCAGAATGGTTGCCGGCCACCGTGAGTCGTCCTGCTCGAGCGTCGTCGACACCACGTACCTCGGTATCGCGTTGTACCCGGCGAAATCGTCCATGGTGGGCCAGATCGGTGCAAATGCCTCGTACGAGGTGCGGCCCAACAGCAGCGCGGTGGCCTCATCCTGCTCGCGTCCCTTGATCTCGTACGCTGCCGGATCGAATTCGATGCCCTGAAACGTCCACCCGGAGTTGCGATAGCCCACCTCGCCGCCCGGTCCCTCCATCACGCCGTCGAGCGAAACGAACGCGGTCACGATCACAGTGCGCATGGACGGTCCTTACCGGAGCTGGGATGCGGGTGCCGGAATCGTAAACCATCCGGCCGCCGAATCCGTCGATACCATCGACCGATGATTGCCAGCGACATGAACCGCCCGGCGTGGGACGACGATCCGGCCGTGTCCGGCTGGCCGGGCCTGCCCGTTCTCGAGCGTGACGACACCGCCGACGTCTGCGTCGTCGGCCTGGGAGGCTCGGGTCTGGCCGCTGTCGCCGAACTTCTCGACCGTGGTCTCGATGTGGTCGGAATCGACGCAGGGCGGGTCGCTGCCGGTGCCGCGGGTCGGAACGGCGGCTTTCTGCTCGGTGGTCCTGCGACCTTTCTGCACACAGCGCTCGCGACATGGGGTCCGTGCGCGGTGGATCTGTATCGAGCGACCCTGGCCGAGATCGACTCGCTGGAAAGGCTTCTCGGATCCGACGTCGTCCGACGCACCGGATCCATCAGGCTCGCGGGAGTCCCCGGTGCGCCGATCGAACTCGCCGACTCGGAGGACTGCGACGCGCTGGCACAGTGCCTGCGCGAGAACGACGTTGCCGTCGAGCAGTATTCCGGCGATTTGGGGCGCGGCATCTTCCTACCGGACGACGCGGTGATGAATCCCGCGCGTCGCGCGCTCGGGTTGGCATCGATTCTCGCGGGCCGCGCCCGGCTGTACGAGTACACGCCCGCAACTGCTATCGAGCCAGGAGCGGTCACGACGCCGAATGGAGTGGTTCGGTGCGGCCTGATTCTCGTTGCCGTCGACGGTCGCCTCGAACAGCTACTCCCCCAGCTCGACGGCCGGGTTCGGACCGCACGTCTGCAGATGCTCGCCACCTCACCCGTCACGCCGGGCCGGCTGCCGTGCCCCGTATACGGACGATGGGGGTACGACTACGCACAGCAGGACGCGTCGGGACGGCTGTATGTCGGGGGTGGTCGCGACCTCTTCGCCGTGGACGAGTGGACACCGTCCGGCGAACCGACCGCTCAGGTTCAGAAGTACATCGAATCCGTCGCGACATCGTTTGCAGGAGAACCTGTCTCGGTCGATGCGCGGTGGGCTGCATCCGTCGGATTCACCACCGATGGGCGGCCGCTGTGCACGTCGGTCGACGACACCGTGATCGCGTTCGGCGGTTACAACGGGACAGGCAATCTGGTCGGACCGGTCACCGCTCGTGCCGCCGTGGCGCTCGGACTCGACGGGCTTGCAGTGCCGCAGTATCTGAGCAGCTGACGCATGGCAGTGTGGACCCATGGCCGAGGAACCGGAACGCACCGAGGACGGTCACTACATCGTCATCAAGGGTCGACGTTGGCGCGCAACGGATCCTGACATCCCGGAGGATCGCAACGCCGAATTGCGATCGATTCTGATGGCGTGGCGCAGGGAGGTCAAACGTACGTCGGGTGCACCGGAATCTCGTGCAGGTGTGCAGGCCACCAAAGTCGCCCTCGGCGAGCGAGGAACACCGTGGTGGGAGCAGTCGGACGACGAGCGACGAGCTCGATGGGAAGCGGAAGTGCCGCGGCCGGTCGAGACCTGATCCTCGCCAGATTGTTGCCATAGTGGAAACTATCCAATACAGTTTCCACTATGGAAAGCATCGGAGAACCCACACCTGCCGAAGCACGAACAGCTCTCGACGACATCGACCGAGTTCAACGCGCGGTACGAGACACTCCCTGGCCGGTGTGGCTGTATCCGGTCAACGCCGTACTGCTTGCAGCATCCGCACTGACCGCACTGCTCGACAGCCCCGCCTCGCTGCTCGGAGTCGCCGCGGTGATCATCGCAGTCAACGTCATCACCGGATACCGAATGGGGACGCCGTGGGCCCTACCCACCAACCGAGGCTTCCTCGCCTGCGTGGCGCTTTCGGCGCTCTGCGTCGCACTGGCGCAGGCTGTCGGCAATCCCAGCGGACCGGCCGGGCCGGTGGTTCTGCTCGCGGCCGCGGCCGCGTCGATCTACTCGATCGGCTCGATCCTGCACTACCGCAGTACACGTCGATGACGAGCGATCTCGATCCGATCATTCACCCCGCCCACCGGCTGCGAATCTGCGCCCTTCTGGCCGCGGCGACGACGGTGGAACTCGCGATCGTCAAGGAACACAGCGGGTTGAGCGCATCGGCGCTGAGCAAACAGGTCGCCGCTCTGGTCGATGCGGGATACGTCGAGCAGCAGCGATCACGCACGGACTCGCGTCGACTGTGGTTGTCGTTGACCAAGGACGGAAGAACGGCGTATCGCCGTCACGTGGCGGCACTGCGCGCGATTCTGGCCGACACCGACGCCTCCATCTAGTCGTCTGCGGTGACTTTCCGTCGTAGGGCGTGTCTATTGTTTCGACGGATGTCGTCGATGCAGTTCAACGAAGTAGCTCGTCCAGCGAAGAAGGAGACCGGCTCATGTCCATTCTCAATCCCTATCTGTCGTTCCGAGACAACGCCCGCGAGGCCATGGAGTTCTATCGGTCGGTCTTCGGTGGCGAGCTCACCGTCACCACGCTCGGCGAGGCGAATGCCAGCGAGGATCCCGCCGACCAGGACAAGATCATGCACGGCCAGCTGACCACCCCGAACGGCTTCACTCTGATGGGAGCCGACACGCCGTCGTCGATGGAGCACACCCCAGGCAACACCATGAGCGTCTCGCTCAGCGGCGACGAAGAGGACGAACTGACGGGCTACTGGAACGCGTTGGCCGTCGACGCACAGTTCACCATGGGTCTCGAGAAGGCTCCGTGGGGCGACACCTTCGGTATGTTGACCGACAAGTTCGGTGTGCAATGGATGGTCAACATCGCCGGATCCCCCAGCGGGAGCTGAGCACAGCGGCCGCCGCTACCGGACGACGGTCTTCGGCGGGATCACCTGTCGGAGACCTTCGGGCCCCCAGCCTCGGTCGAGTGCCACCAGTAGCAATGCACAGCCGATACCGGACAGGACGAGCGCGGAACCGAACATCGCCGTGTATCCGAACAAGTCTCCGACCACTCCGGCGGCAATCCCGGCCGCGCCCTGCGCGAAGACGATCGCGCACGCCATCAGCGTGTAATCGCTTCCCGCGAAGCGCTTCTCCGACGCGTCCATCATCAGCGCGAACACCGCGACGGTGGCCGCACCACCGAGCACGTGTTCGGTGATGTTGGCGGTGACCAGAAGTGGAAAGCCGCCGACGCCCAGGGACGCAACGACATACAGACCGAGGCTCAGCGTTTGGCTCACGCCGCCCACCAACAGCGCCTGGCGACGTCCGTGCCGAAACGCCAACCATGCCCCGAGTGCGGCTCCCCCGACCGCCGCCACCGACGACAGACCGCCCTCGACCAGTGCTATCTGGGGCAGTGACAGTCCACTGTCCGACAGAAACGGACCCACGAGGGCCGACCCCATCGAGTTCCCGAACTTGAACCCGATGATCAGCAGAATGAATGCCACCATTCCGGGTCTGCGAAGCCGCGACCACCATGCACCGGCAAGCCGCCCCGGCGCCGGGCGCTCGGCCCGAGGATCGGAGTCCACGTCGGCCGCGTCGAGTTGTCTGCGCATCCACCACACGGGGATCGTCGTCAGCACGATCAGCAGTGCCATCGCGACGAACAGCGCCCGCCATCCGGCAAAGGTGAACAGCCACAACAGCAGTCCGCCACCGCACACCATCCCGATCCGGTAGGCACCGACCTGGAGACCGTTGCCCAACCCGCGCTGCGCCGCGGTGAGCGTACGCACCGCGATGCCGTCGGTCGCGATGTCCTGCGTCGCCGAGAGAGCATTCATGACGAAGATGCCGACGAACAGCCAGCGCAATGTCGAGGACAGGTCGAGGAACGACAACGCCAGTGCCACCGCCGCGGCCGAACACTGCAGCGACAGCAGCCACCGCCGCCTCGATCCGTACCGATCGACGTACGGAGCCCAGAGAAACTTGAGTGCCCACGGCAGGAACAGCACACCGGTCGCGCTGATCTTCACCAAGGAGAACCCAGACTCCCGCAGTACCACCGGCAGGGCCTGGGTGAAGAATCCGAACGGCAGTCCCTGTGCGAAGTAGAGCGCACCCAGGAGAGTGAGGGTCCCGGCGGTGAACGATGCCGGGCGCACCGCGTTGGTCATGACGGTCATCGTGTCAGAGCGACGCCGACTCCGCTGAATGCGCAACAGGCTGGCGAAGAATGGTGCGGAGCTTCGCGGGTTCGACGCGGCGCGCATCGCTCAGGTAGATCTCGTGATGTCTGCCGGTCATCGTCAGTCCGGAACTGGGAATGTATCGGTGGTGGAGCTCGTCGAGTACCGGCGTCTCGTCGTCGTAGGACCCGATGTGCAGCGTCTGCACGCACAGTCCCTCGTCGAGAGTCTCCAATCGAATACTGCTCGACGCATCCGAGTGGCTCCTCGCGTCGGCGGACGCCTTCGCCACCTCGAACATCGATCGGTCGATCCAGTCGGGCACCATGATCATGGCCGTCCAGTTCCACTTGTTCTTGTCCCTCTCGGTGGTGAACGAGGCCATGTTCTCGGCCCACCACAACGCCTCGAGCGGCATGACGACGTAGTCGCGGTCGAGGGTGTTCTTGCTGGCGAACTTCAGTGCGTAGGCCACGGGGTAGAGCGCCCCGATTGCTTCGGCGTACTCCGGAGCGGTGTTCGGATCGCCGCGACCGTCGATCATCAGGTAGGTCAACGGCGGAACGACGAGGGTACGAAAGGTGTTGTGCCGCGCCGAATATGCGTCGAGCGTCTTCTTGAAGTCGATTTTCACCGCTGGTCTCTCCCGATCGATTTCTCGATCGCACTGGTCCAGTGCGACCGGCCCCATAGATTCGACTGATACCCACCGTCAGCAATCACGACTTCCCTGATCGCGCGGTGCACCCGAGACTGTGATTCGACCGTGATGTACCTCACTCTAAATCCTGGAGATGGCAGATGACACACCTTGGATCCAGACTCGAGTCCACCGAAAGGCAGGCCGGACGCAAACACGGGCTGTTGCTCGTATCGATGAGCTGTCTACCCGTTCTCGGGGCTGTTCTGCTTGCGCCGCTGCAACCGCAGATGCTCGAGCATTTTTCCGAGACCGCGGGCGTGAACGCGCTCGTGCCGCTCACGATCACAGCTCCAGCACTCATGATCGGTCTTCTCGCGTTCGCGGCAGGACGAATCGCGGACAGCCTCGGTCGCATACGGCTACTCACCGTCGCCCTCGTCCTGTATTCCGTGTGCGGCATCGCCCCGCTTCTGCTCGATTCCCTGCCACTGATCGTCCTCTCGCGTCTCGGTGTGGGAATCGCGGAAGCCGGGATCATGACGTGCTGCACCACCCTGATCGCCGACTACTTCACGGGCAAACAGCGGGCTCGGTACTTCGGACTGCAGATTGCGTTCACCTCGTTGTCGGCAGTCGTCTTCATCGCACTCGGTGGGGCGTTGGCACAGGACACGTGGCGGACGCCGTTCTGGCTCTACTCGGTGGGCATCGTCTTCGCCGTCGTCGTGCCGTTCGTACTGTGGCAACCCAACGCAGATACCGAGTCCGGCACGGTGCACAGCCTCGCGTGGCGGCCCCTTGCCTTGCCACTGACCGTCACCTTGTTCGGAGGAGCCGTCTTCTACACACCGATCGTCCAGATACCGCTCAAACTCGACGGCGTCGGCATCGACAACCCGGGGACGATCGGGGCGATCAGCGCCATCGTCGCGGTCGCGACCGCGGCGTCTGCCTTCATGTTCGGACGGATCTCCGATCGTGGCCCGAAGGTGCTGCTGCCCATGGCGTTCGGAGTTGCCGGTGTCGGTCTGGTCGTCGTGGGCCTTGCCCCGAGTGCAGCGATGGTCGCCGCCGGAGGCATCGTGGCCTCGGCCGGATCGGGAATGCTGCTGCCGACCCTGCTGATGTGGGTGATCGGTGAGCTCGAGTTCGCGCAACGCGCTCGCGGTACGGGAGCCTTCACCGCATCGATCTTCCTCGGGCAATTCCTCAGCCCGCTCGTGGTGCTCGCCTTTGCGCTCGCATTGGGCGGATTGACCGCAGCCCTCGCAGCTTTGGGAGTACTGGCAGTGCTCACCGCGCTCCTCCTCCGTAGTTCGCAGAGCGTACGGAAACTGTCACTGCAACCGTGACATCGGCTGCGCCCCATATATCGAACCCGCTGCTTCACGCAGTCGAGCGAAGATGGCTAGCTCAATGCGGGAAGTGCACAGTGTCGCCAATCTGGATCTCAATCTTCTCGTCTCACTCGATGCACTGCTTCAGCATCGCAGCGTGACGAAGGCTGCGAATCAATTGGGATTGAGCCAGCCTGCGCTGTCGGCCGCACTCGGCCGGCTGCGCAGGCATTTCGACGACAACCTGCTCTACCGCGTGGGCAACGAATATCACCTGAGTCCCTTGGCTGCCGAGCTGCGGCAACGTGTGCGCCTCGCACTCGACGGCGTCGAACGCGTCTTCTCCGCACAGCCTGATTTCGACCCGGCGGAGAGTACGCGTGAATTCAGTATTCTGGTGAGCGACTACGGAATCGGAGTTCTGGGTGACACACTGGCAGGACTGTTTGCCGACGCCGCGCCCCGAGCGCGTCTGAGATTCGGCCCTACCAGTCCGGACCTGGTTGCCCGCGCCGAGCATTCCTTGCTCGGATCAGACCTGATGCTGGTTCCCCACGGATTCGTCACCGATCTTCCGCACCAGGATCTGTACCGGGACCGGTGGGTGATGGTGCTCTCGTCCGACAACGACGACGTGGGCGAATCGATGACCACGGACGATCTGAGAACGTCACCCTGGGTCGTGGTCTATCACGGTCAAACCGCGTCGACGCCTGCTGCGCGGCAGTTGCGCATGCTCGGGATCGAGCCGACCGTGCAGGTGATCACCGAAAGCTTCCTCACGGTGCCGCAACTCGTCGTCGGCAGCAAACGAATTGCGCTGCTACAGGAGCGCTTGGTTCACTTGCTGCCGTTGAACGTCGGGCTCCGGACCGTCGCCTGCCCCGTCGACGTCGGGGAACTGGTGGAGGCCATGTGGTGGCACCCGGTCTACGAGCGGGATCCCGAACACCTGTTTCTCCGCGAACTGGTCACCCGAGCGGCCTCGATGGCCACCGACGAGCCCGGCGTCCCCTGGCCTACTTGACGGCTATCGGATTCACCGGGCCCCGACCGCACCCGTCACCGGAATCGGTGCGGCGGTGAGGAAGAACTCGTACGTACCGTCCCCCGCACAATGCTCCGCCAGGGCATCGAGGTCCCACATCTCGCCGAGGAACAAGCCGATGTTGGGGATCGCCACCTGGTGCAGCGGCTGGAACGCCACGTCGAACTCGTTCGGCCGAACCTCGAATCCCCAAGTATCGGTGGCGATTCCGGCAATCTCACTGTCGTGCAACCAGTCTGCGGTGGTGAACGACAGGCCCGGTGCCGGACCGCCCGCGTACTCACCCCAACCGCAACGGCGCGCTCGGGTGAGCTGCCCGGTGCGGACCAACACCAGATCTCCCCGCCGGACCGTCGACGACGGTCCCTGCGCTTCGATGGTGGCCTCCAGATGCGCTGTGGTGATCGCGAATCCGTCGGGTAGTTCACCGCTTTCACCGCAGTGCCGGCCCACATCGAGCAGGACTCCGCGTCCGACGATGCCGTTGGCGACGGTTTCGATTCCGGTCACGGAATCGCCGAGCGAGGTGACGACCTTGTCGGCGTCGCGTCCGTTCCACGCCTTGCCGTGATCGAAGATGTGCCCCAGCCCGTCCCATTGCGTCGAGCACTGCAGGGGCATCGACACCACGTCGTCCGCTCCCCCCAGTCCGTGCGGGAAGCCCTGAATTCCGCTGACGGCGTCGGTACCGGTGTCGAGCATCGTGTGGACCGGATTGGTTCGCCGCCGCCAGCCGCGCTGAGGGCCGTCCATGTCGAAGCTCTGAGACAGCGAGAACGAGACGCCGGAACGGACGAGACCTGCTGCAGCGCTACGTATGTCGTCGGTGAGAAAGTTCATGGTTCCCAGGACGTCGCCCTCACCCCATCTGCCCCAGTTCGAGTTTCGTGCAGCCGCGGTGGCGATCTCACCTTCGGGATCGGTTCGATCGAGCGAAACATCGCTCATGTGGATTCCTTTCGATTGTCGGCGCGGAGCGCGTCCGCGATGGATTTGACGCCGCCGTGCGAACTCGCTCCGCCGTCGACGGGGATTTCTGCACCCGTGACGAACGACGAGTCGTCTCCGAGCAGGAACACCGCGACTCGCGCGACTTCCTCGGCGTCGCCTGCTCGACCCAGCGGAGTCTCCGCAATCGATGACTCGCGAAAGACCCCGGGAGCCGAGCGGGTCATCGCGGTATCGATGAATCCCGGATGCACGATGTTCACTCGCACACCCCGTGATCCCCATTCGAGGGCAGCAGCCTTGGTCAATCCGCGCAACGCCCATTTGGCGGCGGTGTAGGCCACCGGGTAGTGCGCGGTCAGTGCCGCAAGCGATCCCAGGTTCACGATCGAACTGCCCGAGGGCATTCGAGCACCGACGGCCTGGACAGCCAGCAGGGTGCCGATCACGTTCACCGAGTAGATCCTCGCCATGTCGTCGGGCCGCACGTCGGAGAGGCGGGATCGCCACGTGATGCCCGCGCAGTTCACCAGCCCGTGTACGGGGCCGTCGATCGAGTCCATCAGTGCGGCCCAGTTCTGCTCGCTCGTCACATCGAATCCGCTCACGTGGTCCACCCCGACGACCGTTGCGCCGTGGTCCCGCGCGCACGCGGCCACCGCACGTCCGATGCCTCCATCGGCACCGGTGACCACGACGACCCGACCCGTCAGATCAGACATGACTCGTCCGTGCTCGATTCTGCTCACGATCGGGACGCCTCGCCGGCGGCACGCGCGGCGTCGATCGCGGGCGACCGACGGTGTTGGTGATCGATCCGATTCCGTCGACCGTCATCGTCACCACATCCCCGAAGGCCAGGGGCTCGGGACTCTGTTCTCCCCTTCGACCCCACAGTTCGGCCAGACACCCACCGTTGCCTACGGTTCCACTGCCCAACACGTCACCCGGATGGACCCAGGAGTCACGTGAGGCGTAGGCCAGCATGGAATCGAAGGTCCACCCCATGTTCGCGAGCGAATCGCGTCCGATTTCCTCACCGTTGACCTCCACCGAGCAGCCGACCTCGAAGAATCCGTCCTCGGTGCGAAACGCGTCGAACTCGTCGGCCGTGACGATCCAGGGCCCGAGCGTGTTGGCGAAATCCTTGCCCTTCGCAGGCCCCAGGCTCACTTGCATCTCGCGCCGTTGAATGTCGCGAGCCGACCAGTCGTTGAGGATCGTGTATCCGAAAATGTACCCACCGGCATCGTCCACGGACACGCTCGAGCCCGATCTTCCCACCACCGCAGCGACTTCCAACTCGAAGTCGAGATCGACACATGCCTCGGGCGGACGAACGGTGTCGCCGGTCCCGTGCACCGTGTACGGGTTGGTGAAGTAGAACCGAGGTGCCTCGTACCACGCATCGACCACACCTACCGCACCGTCGACGCTGCGGCGTACTCCTTCGACGTGTTCCTCGAACGTCACGAAGTCTCGAATGGTGGACGGCTGCAACGGTGCAACGAGGCGGACATCCGATATCGGAACCCCGACTGCTTCGACCGCCCGCGCTCCTGCTTCGAGCGCTGCGGGCAGGCCTGCCGCGAGCAACTCGGCCATGGTGCAGTCCAACGAGTGGACCATGCCGTCGTCGACGACGCCGGCCGTCGTCTCGCCGCCGTGAACGTACGTTGCGAGAATCATGCCGGCGGTGCCACGAACAGACCCTTGTCCGGATCGTTGAAGGATCTGGTGGCTACGAATTCGTTCATCGCATTCGCGGTGCCCCACTGGTCCGAGACCTCCGGCAGCGAGAAGTCGAGCAGATGGGGATGCCACGTGTCCTCGTCGAGAGTCTCGAGTTCGGTGGTGTACTCCATGGTGTTTCCGTTGGGATCGAGAAAGTAGGAGAAGGTGTTGTTTCCGGCCTGGTGACGGCCGGGACCCCAGATCTTCTCCACCCCAGCCCTCAACATCCGGCCGGTGCCGCGCATGTATTCGTCGAGCCCACGCAACTCGAAGGACGCGTGGTGCAGCGAAACGTGCGGTCCGCGGGCGACGGCCATGCTGTGGTGCTGCGCGTTGGTGCGCAGGAACCACATCATGTTGCCCATCCGTGGATGCATCAGAGTGTCGGAGAGCTTGAAGCCGAACCACTTGTCGTAGAACTCGACGGTCTTCTCGGGGTCGGGCGAGTTCAGAACGACGTGCGAGAGTTTGACCGGAATGGATTCGCCCTCTTCGACTTTTCGATGCCGGCGCACCGCGACGTCGGACGACACCTCGATCGTCCTACCGTCGATGTCGAAGAATCGGAACCCGTACCCGCCGCCCATGGTCTGCAGGGTGTTCGGCTCGTTCACCAACTGCACTCCTCCCACCGCGAGGCGCTCTGCCAAGGCGTCCACCGCTGCGGCGTCCGACATCCCGTAGGACACCAGGTCGAGTCGCTTGTCGGAATCCTTGCGGATCCGCACCACGTACTGCTCGGGCGAACCTTCGGCGGCGAGATACGTGATGTCGCCGTCGGTTCCGACCGCGGTCAGTCCCCACTGGCGGGTGTAGAAGTCGAGTTGCTTGTCGAAGTCCGGTACCGCGAGATCGACATGGCGGAGGTGTGTGAAGGCGTAGTCGTTCATGAGTTCACTCCTGTTGGTGCGGGTGACAATCCGAGACGTTCGGCGTTGCCACTGAGAATGGATCGGGTGACGTCGGCAGAGAGTTCGGCCGCGCGTAGTTCGGCAACCGGGTTTTCGTTGCCCATGTCGAACGGATAGTCCGAGCCGAGAACCACGGACTGTGGCCCCACGGCATCGATCAGCGCGCGCAACGCACCGGGACCGTGGACGAGGCTGTCGAACGTGATCCGACCGAGATAGTCACTCGGCGGTAGCGCGCAACGCCGAGCCTCGGGTCGGACCCGCCATGCATGGTCGGATCTCCCCAGGTACGTGGGGAGGTACCCGCCGCCGTGCGCGGCAACGACTTTCAGGCCCGGGTGGCGGTCGAGCACACCGGAGAAGATCAGATGGGACAGGGCGACCGCGTTCTCCACCGGCTGTCCTACGGTGTTGGACAGGTAGTACCTGTCCAGGCGCTCGTCCAGCGAGCATCCGAAAGGGTGCAGAAAGACCACTGCACCCAGATGCGCTGCTCGGCTCCAGAACGGCTCCAGACGTTCGTCCGACAGCTCCACACCCGGTGCGAACGAGGATATTTCCACACCGGCGAGCCCGCAGGTGAGCACAGCGTCGTCGAGCGCATCGACGGCTGCATCCGGGTGTTGCAGAGCAATCAGTCCAAGGCCGGTCAATCGGCTGGGCTCCTCCGCGACGAGTGCGGCGATTCCGCGATTCGCACTCGACGTCACCACTTCGGCCAGTTCGCGATCGGCCCAGTAGTGATACTGCGAGGGCGAGGGAGACACCACCTGCGCGTCGATTCCAGCGGCATCCATGTCCGCGATCCGACGATCGATCGAAGTGAGCTGCGGAATTCTCGACGCCACCATCCGGCCCGAAACCTGCTGCGACTCGGAACCGTTGCGCAGCGCATCGAGTGCGCGGTGCGCGGTCAGGCCAGGGTGACCCGCAACCACGGCCTCGACCTCGGGCACGATGGCATGTGCGTGGACGTCGATGATCGGACGCATCAGGGCACCTCGGTGACGAGTGCGGACACCTGCCCCATCACTGCGGGTACGTCGGCGTGAGGATCGCACTCGAGCATCCAGGTACAGATCTGCCGTGAGGCCGCCACCACCTGTTGCGCACGGGGTAGCCGACGCGCGACGAAGGCATCGAGAACCGCGTCGTCGACGGTGTCGGCGGCGAGCACCATCTCGGCGAGCACCAGCGCGTCCTCGAGCGCTTGTGCCCCGCCCTGAGCGACGGTGGGTGGGCAGCAATGTGCCGCATCGCCGATCAGCACGACGCGGCCTCGATGCCACCGTCCTTCGAGGACGTGGCTCTCGAACCAGGTGTAGTTGATCTTCGTGGAATCGCGCAGTTGCTCCCGGATCTCGTCCCAGGGCCCGTGATACTGCGAGGCCAGGTTCTGCATCACCGCGAGTCGTTCCTCTGCCGTCGAGTGCGTGTGGTCCTGCGCGGCCTCGACGATGTATGCGTACAGCGAGTCCTCACCGGTCGGGCAGTAGCCGGCGATGAAAGCTGCTCCGCCGTAATAGAGCTCGGTACGGACGACGCTTGCCGGACGTGGTCCGACCAGACGCCAGATACCCATTCCGGTGCGCTCGGTCTCGAGTTCGATCCCGAGTGTGCGACGCGTCCACGACCGCACCCCGTCCGCGCCGATCACCAGGTCGTAGTGGCTCTCGGTGCCATCCGAGAACGTGACCGATGTACCGGTCTCGCTGTGCGCCAATCCATCCGCGACAGTGTCGAATCGAATCTTCGCTCCCGCGCGTTCGGCAGCGTCGTGCAGGATTCCGGCGAGGACGGGTCGTTCCATACCCATTCCGGCAGGAAGATCCGGTCCACCGGTGCGGGCGTCGTCCATCTCGACGATGACAGTGCCGTGGGCGTCGGGGGCGCGGATCCCGATGGTGTCGAATCCGTAGCCGCAGGCCCGAACGTCGTCCCAGACCCCGAGCTCTCGCAGTGCGCGCAACGCGTTGCCCTGCAAAGTGATTCCGGACCCGCTCGCGCTCGACCGTGGCGCGGCCTCGACGACGTCCACGGACGCTCCGCCTCGAGCCAGTGCGATGCTCACTGCCGACCCGGCGATTCCGGCTCCGATGACCAACACCGATGTCATGACGCGCTGCCCACGACCGGTGTCTGCTGGTAGCCCAGACCGGTGATGGTCGATGTCATCACGTCGCCGTCGCGCAGCAACCGACCCCAGTGCATTCCGTTGCCCGCCGGACTGCCCGTCAGAACGAGGTCGCCGGGCAGCAGTCGTACCGTCTGTGAGACGGCAGAGACCAGAGCGGCCACGTCGAAGAGCATGTCCTGGGTGGATTCGTTCTGCATTGTCGTGCCGTCGAGTTCGAGGGTCAGCCGCATCTGCGCGACGTCGCCCGCGTCGTCCTTCGGCACGATCCACGGACCGAGTGGCAGAAAGCCCGGTGCGTTCTTCGCCCGCAGCCAGTCGGTGCCGATTTCGGGCATGTCGCGCCGGAACACCAACTCACGGGTGGTCAGGTCGTTTGCGATCGTATAGCCGGCGATCACGTCGAGCGCCTCGGATCGATCCAGGCGGTAGCCCGAACGTCCCACGACGGCAACGAGTTCGAGCTCCCAGTCGTTCTTGGAAGTACCGGGAGGCAGGACGACCTCGTCGTACGGGCCGGTGATCGCCGAGGGCAATCCGACGAAGAAATACGGATCGCCTTCCGCCGCACGCTTGTCCATCATGGCCGCGGCCTCGGCGCGAACCTCGTCCTCGGTCCTGCCGTCCGCGATGTCGGCATGCTTGACCGCGAGATCGATGACGTGAGTGCGGTAGTTGGCTCCGGCCTGCAGAATCTGGCGGGGTTCGACGGGCGCATGCACCGTGGCATCGGAGGCGTCGGTCCATTGTCCGTCCGCATCGTCGAACGAACGCAGAACCGGCAGTACCCGATCCCAGACCTCGAACAGATCACGGGTTGTGATCGGTGCCGAGAGGCCGAGCCGATCGGCCACCGAGTCGAGATCCAGCAGCCGACCGCTCTTCAGTAGAACGGCGTGCGGCTTGCCGCCGGTTTCAGCGGTACCGACCGCGAAGTTGGGCAGAGAAATTGTTGAAATGTCCACGAAGGCCGACTTTCGTTGTGGCGTGTATGTGACTACCACCACTGTCGAGCACTAGCCTCGATCTTGCATGAGGCCGATGTGTCGGCCTGAGCGGTTCGAGATTGCGGTTTTCGAGCTCGATGGTGACTTCGGGCGTGGTGACTCTGCCGATATCGTTCGGCTGGGCGCTCGGTTCCACTGTCCGAGACGGGTCTTTCGGGTCGATCGGTCGGTGGGTTGGGGTCAGGCGGGCGCGGGTAGCGCCGCCAACCGGGTCAGTGCGGTGATGATCAGGTCGGACCAAGTCGCATCTTTGGATAGTCGCAGGTGGGTGCGACGGGCGTGGTTGGCGATGCGGCCGGCGATCGAGAAGATTCGCAGACGTAGCCGTTTCGGTTCCCACCTGCGGGCGTCGTGGTCGGTGAAACCGAGCATCTGAGTCCACGCGGTGAGTTCGAGGGCGAGAGCGACGATGGCAAGCCAGATTCGGTTCTGGTCGAACCCGTGCAGCGGAAGATTGCTCAGCCCAGTATCTTTCGCGATACGGATCCGGTCCTCGCAGCGGGCACGGCGGCGGTGCCGTAGTTCGAGGTCTTGAACTTTGCCTCGTACGGTGTTCGTGGCGAATGCAGTGAGCCGCAGTCCGTCGGTGTCGGTGAAGCGCAGTTGCGCACCGGGGTGCGGGCGTTCCTTCCTGATCACCACACGCATCCCCGGTGGCCAGGTCGACAGGTCGAGGACGCCGGTGGCGTCGATGACCCATGCCCCGTCGCGGACCTGTTCTTCGGCGTCGACTGCGACCGACCAGGCGTCATCGGGGACCTCGCTCAGCGCCGTGACCATGGCGTCGGTGAGTCCGAACCCGATCGAGTAGGAAACCCGTTGCTTGTGCAGCCAGGACAGGTACGCGTGGCTGGCTCCGGCTCCATCGGTGCGGACCAGCACTTTCTTGCCGGGCCGGCTGCCGTTGGTGAACGTTAGTTGCGCGAGCGCGGCGCGGGTGACGTCGATGTGGTCGGCGGCGGTGTTCGAGCCGGCGTTGCCGGCGCGCAGCAGCGCGGCGACGGGCTCGCCGGTGCCGGACTGTCCGTGGTCGACGAAGGCGAGTAGTGGGTGAAAGCCGTACCCTCGCTTGTATGTCGGTGCTGCGAGCTCTTTGTCGGAGTGTGCGGTGACGAGGGTCGCATCGAGGTCGATGACGATCGGATTGTCCGCGGTGATGTCGTGATCGGGTGCATGCTTGCCGGCATGTTTCCATGCCGATGCGCGTGCTGTCGCGCGGGCGGTGTCGATCGCGGTCAGCACTGCGGGTGCATCGGCGGCCAACGTGGCGATCAGTCTGGAGACGGTCGCATCGGACGGCACTTCCCCGAACACGCCGGTGTGCTCGCGCAGGGTCGCGATGTCGGCGAGGCAGTCGCCACCGAGCGCTAACGACACTGCGAGGTCGGTGATGATCTTGCCGGGATCGAACTGCGCCAACGGTTTCCGCCACGGCATCAATGCCGCGGACAGTTCGGAGCTCAGGCCTGTGACCTCAGCTGTTCGGAGCAGTGTCACCGCGCCGGCGTGCGACACGATTCCGGTTCCGGTGGCATCGACGGACAAGGTCGGGTACGACGACGTAGACTTGCTCACCTGAAGGGTGCTCCTCGATCACGTGAATATTCAACCTTAGACAAGTCGAATTATCGCAGGTCGGAGCACCCTTCTTCAGTTTTGACACGGGACGAAGACAGATCACCATGAAAGCGCCAGGCTAGGGAACATCAGTCAAAGAGATATACCTGATAACCGAAATCGACGAGACTGATACCATCCAGTCTCGCCGATTCGGTTCGTTCGACCCGTCACACCTCGGCGTCGACCTTGTCCGGCTCGCCTCGGCGCATCGCCAGGTACTCGGAGAGCTCGCGCTTGACCACAGGCAACAGCAAGTACAGGCCCGTGATGTTGACCAGCGCCAGCAGGAACAGGGTCGCGTCGGCGAAGTCGAGCACCGAACCGAGCGACAGCACAGTTCCGATGACGGTGAACACGCAGAACATGATGTTGAAGAAGCTGCGCGACAGGCGGCTGCGTCCGAACAGCGACGTCCACGCCTGCAGCCCGTAGTAGGCCCAGGTGATGGCAGTGGACAGTGCGAACAGCGCGACTGCAACCGTCAGTACGTACGGGAACCACGGCAGCACGGTCTCGAAAGCGTCGGACGTGAGGGTGACACCTCCGGCGGGAAGCTCGCCCGTCTCGGCGACGATCGCCCGCTGGTCCTGCCAGGTGACGGTATTGGCGATCACGATGGTCAGTGCCGTCGCGGTACAGATGACGACCGTGTCGATGAAGGGTTCGAGCATGGCCACGAAGCCCTCGGTGACCGGATGCCTGGTCTTGACGGCCGAGTGCGCGATGGCAGCCGAACCCAGTCCGGCCTCGTTCGAGAACGCGGCGCGCTGGAATCCGATGATCATGACGCCGAGTACACCGCCGGCCACACCCTCGGGCGAGAACGCACCCTCGAAGATCGCGGTGAACGCCGTGGGGACCGAACGGAAGTTGACGGCGATGACGACGCCGCACGCGACGATGTAGACCAGCGCCATGGTCGGCACCAGCTTGGCAGTGACCGCCGAGATCGACTTCATGCCGCCGATGATGACCAGTCCGATGATCAGCGCGATGACGATACCGAAGACTGCCTTGGCTCCGTCGGAGCCGAGGAAGCCGTCGTCGCCGCCGGTGACCGAACGGACCTGCGCGTACGTCTGATTGGCCTGGAACATGTTTCCGCCGCTGATGGCGAAGAACGTGATGACGATGGCGTAGAAGACGGCCATGACCTTGCCGACCTTGGCAAGTCCCCGCTCTGCGAGACCCTTGGTCAGGTACTTCATGGGCCCACCGGAGACGGTGCCGTCCTCGTTGATGTCGCGATACTTCACGCCGAGTGTGCACTCGACGAACTTCGATGCCATGCCCAACAAGCCGGCGAGGATCATCCACAGGGTGGCACCCGGTCCACCGAGCGTCACTGCGACGGCTACACCGGCGATGTTGCCGAGCCCGACGGTTCCGGACACTGCGGCGGTGAGCGCTCTGAAGTGGCTGACTTCACCGGGCGCGTCCGCCTCGTCCTCCTTGCCGCTGACGAGAATCAACGCACGTTTGATTCCGCGGACCTGGATGAACTTGAACGCCACCGTGAAGACGACGGCACCGACGATGAGCCAGAGGACGATCAGCGGGACGGCGGCTCCACCGATATTCACGGTGAAGAAGACGACATTCGACACGGCAGCGGAGATCGGATCGAAGGCATTGTTGATCGCCGTCTCGATGGAGCTGATCGTGCCTCCGTCCGCGGCCAGTAAATCGGTTGCGAGGGGGTGAGAGCTCATGGCTTCGAGTGAACAGCACGTGGACGGCAGAGGACGCGATTTACCGAATTTCGCGAGATAATTTACGTGATCTTGACCGAGGCCGGAGACTCACTCCGCAGATCTGGCCGGGATTCGCCTCAAAAGCACTGTTGCAGCATCCAGTACGACATGGCGGTCGTAGGTGAGGCGGTAGTCGTACATCGGGGTGCCGTCCTCGGCCGTACCTCGCTCGACCGCGATGAGCGCCACGCTCGACATAGGAGCCACGATCACGATCGACCGTTCCAGCGCCAACGGTTCGTCCGCGCCCACGACCACGGTCCGGAAGCCGGCGGCGGGCGGGGCGGCATGGGAGTCGAAGACCGCCGTCAGCGCGGTACGTGCAGCAAGGTCTTCGAAGATCGCTTCGCGCGCAGGCGTCAGGCCGGTGGACGCGCTCACCGTCGCCAGTACGACGGTCGAGGAACCGGTCCCGTACGCACTGTGCAGCAAACTGTTCTCGATCGCGTCGAGCAGAGTCGAATCCGCGTGCCTGCGAGCGCCGAGCACATGAGTGAGGCCGTACGGCGTGACCGCCACGGGGGCACGCACGGTCACCGTTCCATCCAGCTCGAGCGAACGGGCCGGCCCCTGCACCTCACCGAAGTCCGGGAGAGCGTCCGGTGCGCCGTAGAGGTATCCCTGACCGAGAACGGCGCCCATGGCTCGCGCACAACTCTCGTGTTGCTCGGTTTCGATTCCCTCGGCCAGGACCAGCGCACCGGTGCGTTCGGCCTCGGCGGCGACGGCAGCGACGATCGCGGCGGTCTCGTTGCTCGAATGCCCCTGTACGAGTGCCATGTCCAGCTTGATCACATCGGGACGCAGCAGTGGGATCAGCGCCAGGCTGGACGAATCTGCCCCCACATCGTCGATGGCGACTCGCCACCCCAGGTTTCGAGCGTGCTCGGCCGCCCTCAGCAGACCGGCCGGATCACCCATCAGGTCTCGCTCGGTGATTTCGACGAAGATGGACAGCCGCGACGCGTCGGCGAGAATCGGTAGGTAGTCCCGAGGAGGCGGTGCATCGAGGGCGATGGGTTCGGCATTGACGAACAGTGCGAGCTGGTCGGGATAGCCGGAGTCGACGGCACCGCGCAGCGCGCTGAGTCGGCACCGCCAATCGAAATCGGCAGTGACGCCCTGTTCCCGAGCCACGCGCAGCAGTTCCGGCGGCGGAATCAGGGAACCGTCTCCACAGGTCCGCACCAACGCTTCGTAACCCACGACGACGCGTCCGTCCAGCGTGACGATCGGCTGATAGACCGACGTGATATCGACCGACATCGGCGAAATCTCGGCACCCGTCGAACGTCGGTGCATGGGTGGACCTCCCTCGAAACTGCTCGATCGGTCCCCACCCGGGGCATCATCATGCCCGACCGCACCGTGATGTCGATACCCGACTGCGGTCTGCCCGTCGATTCTTTGGCTATAAGGTGCTCCAAGGACTCGACGAACGGCGGTGACCGATGGTGGAAGCGGACTCTCGTCCCGGTGCCCCTCACGACCACCTCTTCGCGGGTCGATACCGGCTGGGCACGGTGTTGGGGCGCGGCGGAATGGCCGACGTGGTGCACGCCGCCGACCACGTTCTCGGCCGATCGGTAGCGGTGAAGATATTCCGCCACGGTGAGCCGCCGGACACTGCCCAGCGCATCGATGCAGAAATTCGGACTCTCGCGTCGCTGTCGCACCCTGGTCTGGTGACGCTGTACGACGCGGGCACTGCACTCGATGCCGGCGGGATGCCGGTGCCGTACCTGGTGATGGAGCTGATCGACGGTCCGACGTTGAGTGCGTATCGCCAGGGCCGAACAATGGACGGTGCCCACGTCGCGCGAATCGGATGCGAGCTGGCGGAGGCTCTCGCCTACATTCACGATCAGGGTGTGATGCATCGCGACATCAAGCCCGCCAACATCCTCGTTGCGCAGGCGCCGGACGTCGGTGTGGGACAGTGCGCCAAACTTGCCGATTTCGGCATCGCCCGTATCGTCGACGCCGAACGACTCACCGAACACGGCACCACGGTCGGTACTGCGCACTACCTCAGCCCGGAGCAGGCGACGGGCACTTCGGCAGGCCCACCGACGGACATCTACACACTGGGGCTCGTTCTCATCGAGTGCCTCACCGGCACAATGGCATTCGAGGGAAGCGCCGTGGCAGCAGCGGTGGCGCGCCTGCACCGCGATCCCAGCGTCCCCGAGGGGCTCGGATCGGACTGGCACGCTCTGTTGACGGAGATGACATCCAGACGCCCGGAGGATCGACCGACCGCAGCTGCGGTCGCCCACCGATTGCGCGGGATCTCGCACAGGGCGACTCTTCTTCCCCGCACCGCCGCTATGCCCGTCGAGCCCACGAACATGGTTGCGCACCCGGCAGTTCCAGCGTCCACCGACGCGAAATCTGCGCGCCGAGCATGGATCATCCCGGCGGCAGCAACTCTGTTCGTTTCGCTGGGAGCGGCGATCGTCTGGATCGCAATCGGCACGGGCGACGAGCCCGAGCCCATGTCGCCGTCGACACCGACTCCGACACTCGTGGAGTCGACCACAGTGGCACCCACGACCCCTACGCCTGCACCTGCACCTGCGAGTTCGATTCCGGTCATCTCGAACCCGCCCGAACCTGCTCCCGTACCTACGGCGAATCCGGTTCCGATCGAGCCCGCTGCGCCGGCCCCGCTACCGCCGGGTAACAGCAACGGCAATTCGGGGAACGGAAACGGAAACTCCGGCAACGGCAACTCGGGAAACGGAAACAGCAACGGCAACGGCAACAGTGGCAACGGCAATTCCGGCCGAGGGAACTGACCCCACGGCCGTCGACGGAAAGGAGTGACGGTGACACACGTCGATACCCTCGTGGTGGGCGCAGGTATTTCCGGCTTGGTCGTTGCGACACTTCTACATCGCGCCGGTCAGCGCGTCGTCGTTCTCGAGGCCAGAGATCGCGTGGGCGGTCGGGTCTGGACGATGCGCACCGACGACAGCACCCTCGACGTCGGTGCGTCCTGGATTCATGGAACAGACGACAACCCTCTCGCCGATGCCGTGCACGCTTTCGGAATGCGGACCGTCGAATTCACCGTCGGTAGCTACCAGCCGGACGGCAGGCCCATCGCGTACTACTCCCCCACCGGGACCAGGTTGAGCGAGCAGGCGGCCGCACAGTTCGGTGCCGACGTTCACCACTTCGACGAACTGTTCGCCACGACGATCGCGAAGTCGTCCCCGGGAACCTCGTTCGGTGACGCGATGGAAGCTACTCTGACGCAATTGGATTGGAACGAGGACCGACTCGAGCGAGTTCGCGAGTTCCTCGGACATCGGGCCGAGGAACAGTTGGGGGTAGGAAAGGATCTCCTCGACGCGCACGGTTTGGACGACGACGCCATCGAGGGCGACGAAGTCGTGTTCCCGGACGGTTACGACGAATTGGCCGTTCGGCTGGCCGAGGGACTCGACATCCGGCTCGAACACGCGGTGACGCAGGTCCGTTGGGGTCGAGACGGAGTGCTGGTCGATACCGGGGCCGGGACGTTCTCGGCAGAGCGCGCTGTGGTGACGGTGCCGATCGGAGTACTGAAGTCGCCGCCATTCACTGTTAAACCCCCACTGCCGGAACCTGTTTCGGGCGCACTGAAACGACTGGAGATGAACGCGTTCGAGAAGGTGTTCCTCAGGTTCCCCACCAAGTTCTGGGACGAGAACGTCTATGCCGTAAGGCAGCAGGGCGAAGCCGGGCACTGGTGGCACTCCTGGTATGACGTGAGCATGCCGCTGGGACGTCCGACGCTTCTGACTTTCGCAGCGGGCGCATGCGCGCAGCAGACTCGGCACTGGTCGGACGAGCGCATCGCGGACTCGGTTCTCGAAGCACTGCGTGGTCTGTACGGCGACCGTGTCGTTACACCGGACCGTGTGTATGTCACTCGCTGGCAGGACGATCCGTTCTCCTACGGTTCGTACTCGTACATGACGGTGGGTTCACGTACGCGAGATCACGACGACCTGGCCACTCCGATCGGCGATGTACTTCACCTCGCCGGTGAAGCGACCTGGACCGATGACCCGGCAACGGTCACCGCAGCCTTGAAATCGGGACACCGTGCAGCAGAACGCATTCTGGGGCGTTCGATACCGTTCGGCGACATCTGGGGTCCTGCCGAGCACTGACAGCATGCACGGAACTGCACCCGTGCGTCTTTGTTCGGTGCAAACTTTCGGCCATCTGCGAGTAATGTGCTGTCGACGCACCCACACACCGAGCACTCCAGGATGGCACCGTGGATACCGTCAGTTCGATAATCGACTTCTTGGCAGATCGTCTTTACAGCGTCTTCCTCATCTACTTGTTGATCGGCGTCGGGCTGTACTTCACCGTCCGCACCAAATTCGTTCAAGTTCGACTTCTTCCGTCGATGTTCAAGGCAATCGGCGGATCTCGGTCGAACGCCGAGGGCGGCATCTCGGCGTTCCAGGCCTTCTGTGTCGGCCTGGCGTCCCGAGTGGGTACGGGAAACATCGCAGGCGTCGCCATCGCGATCACTCTCGGCGGACCGGGCGCAATCTTCTGGATGTGGCTGGTCGCAGTGGTCGGCATGGCGACGGCGTTCATCGAGGCGACTCTGGCGCAGATGTACAAGGTGCGCAATCCCGACGGCAGCTTCCGGGGCGGTCCCGCCTACTACATCCAATTGGGTCTGGGTTCGCGTCGATGGGGAATCGTCTTCGCGTGCCTGCTGATCTTTGCTTTCGGCTTCGCGTTCAACATGGTTCAGGCGAACACCATCACCGAATCGTTCTCGTCCACGATGAACATCGATGCGGGCTGGATCGCGGTCTTCCTGGTGGTGCTGTCTGCTCCGATCCTCTTCGGTGGCGTCCGGCGAATCGCGCGGGTGGCCGAATACCTCCTCCCCGTCATGGCGCTGGTGTATGTGCTGCTCGCGCTGGTGATCGTGGCGATGAACATCGGCGAGATCCCGACGGTCTTCGGTCAGATCGTCTCGAGCGCATTCGGCCTGAACGAGGCGATCGGCGGGACGACGGGCGGAATCTTGGCCGCCATGCTCAACGGCGTCAAGCGTGGCCTGTTCTCCAACGAGGCAGGCATGGGCAGCGCACCCAACGCCGCTGCGACCGCAACGGTGTCCCATCCGGTGAAGCAGGGTCTGATCCAGTCGCTCGGAGTCTTCTTCGACACCATCGTCATCTGCAGTGCGACAGCGTTCATCATCCTGGTCTCGGGTGTGTACGACATCAGCAACCCGAGCGGGGTGGCCGGCGCGGTTCTGACTCAGGACTCGATCTCCGCTCAGTTGGGGACCTGGACGGCGATTCCGATGACACTGTTGATCTTCACGTTCGCGTTCTCTTCGATCCTCGGCAATTATTCGTACGCCGAGATCAACCTCAACTTCCTCGGAGTCGAGGGCAAATTGCTGAACCTGTTGCGCACCATCGTCCTTGCGGCCATCGGCTTCGGCTCCTTGTCCGCGCTGACGACGGTGTGGGCGCTGGCGGACGTCGCCATGGCTGCGATGGCAACCGTGAACCTGGTAGCCATTGCGCTGTTGGGCAAATGGGCCTTCGGCGCGCTGGCAGACTTCGAGGCCATGCGGCGCGAAGGTCGCGACGACAAATTCGTCGGACGCGGCAACAGCTATCTACCGGGCGACCTACCCGGCGACGTGTGGGATCCGGTGCTGGACAACGATTCGGCCGCGAACAAGCCCGACATCGCCCGGTAGGCGACGCAGACGTCGACGCTGTTCGATTCGGACCTTCTGGACAATTCACGCGTTAGGGTGATGAAAACGTCCACACCGAGGAGGTTCCATGACGCAGGTCGGCGACGAGGAGAAGGCCGGGCGCTCATCCGAAGGCCACGACTTCGACGAAGTGGATCAGAGATCGGCCGGAGAACGCGAAGAGGAAGTTCAACCCGGTCGCCGCAAACGTCAATGGGTCGGGCTCGGCGCAGGAATCCTGTTGGCAATTCTCGTGTACCTGGTTCTCCCCGACGACGTAGCGCATCCGGCACGGTTGACCGCAGGCACCGCGGTATTGATGGGCATCTGGTGGATGACGGAGGCGGTGCCCATCCCAGCGACCGCGCTGCTGCCCCTCGTCATCTTTCCGGTCTTCGATTCCGGCGTCGCCGTCAACGACGTCGGTGCTTCGTACGGCAACAACATCATCTTTCTGTTCATGGGCGGATTCCTGTTGGCACTGGCCATGCAACGGTGGAATCTGCATCGCCGCATCGCGCTGCTGACGGTCAACGCCATGGGCACGAAGCCCACGATGGTGATCGCCGGGTTCATGATTGCGACAGGCTTTCTGTCGATGTGGGTTTCGAACACCGCCACCGCCGTGATGATGATTCCCATCGGAGTCTCGGTCCTCGTCCTGGTACTCGACATCGGCAAGAAGGCCGGAGCTGTTCCCGGCTCCGACGGTGAAACGACCGCAGACGCCGAGAACATCACTCAGGCCATCATCAAAAGCAACTTCGGCACCGCGCTGATGCTCGGCATCGCCTATGCGGCGTCGATCGGCTCGCTCGGAACCATCATCGGCACTCCACCCAACACCCTGCTGGTGGGTTACCTGGAGGGGCAGGGAATCACGATCGGGTTCCTCCAGTGGATGATCGCCGGCGTTCCGCTCGCCGTGATCCTGCTCGTGATCGCCTGGTTCCTGTTGACCCACGTGATGTTCAAGCCGGAGATCGACGACATCCCCGGGGGCAAACAGCTGATCAGAGGTGAACTCGACGCCCTGGGCAGGATGTCGCAGGGCGAGATCCGGGTCGCGATCATCTTCTGCCTGGCGGCCGTGTCGTGGGTGGGTGTTCCGCTGATCTTCGACGATGCCCCGATCTCCGACACCGGGATCGCCATGACAGCAGCACTGCTGCTGTTTCTGCTGCCCAGCGGAAGCAAGAAGGGCGTCCGCCTGATCGACTGGGAGACCGCCGTCAAGCTGCCCTGGGGCGTGTTGCTGCTGTTCGGCGGTGGGCTCGCCCTGTCGGCCCAATTCGAGTCCAGTGGCCTGACGGAGTGGATCGGGAGCGTTGCAGGTGGCCTCGACACCATTCCGGTGGTCATGTTGGTCGTCGTCGCCACGGCCGCGATCATCTTCCTGACCGAAATCACCAGCAATACCGCGACGGCCGCGACGTTCCTACCGGTCGCAGGTGGCGTCGCGATGGGCATGAACATCGATGTTTTGGTCCTGACCGTCCCCGTAGCGCTTGCGGCCACCTGCGCGTTCATGTTGCCCGTGGCGACTCCGCCGAACGCGGTGTCCTACGCCAGTGGCTACATCACGATCGGCCAGATGATGCGAGGCGGCTTCTGGCTCAATCTGATCGCGATCTCACTGATCACCATCGCCGCATATACCGTCTTCGCGTGGTCGCTCGGCATTCAGTTCTGACGCTCACTACAGAAGAAAACAGCAATTCGAGACCGACTTCGGCCGATTTCGTGCACACAACCGTGCGCCGGGTTTACGATGACGACTTCATCCAGGCGGATGACCCGTTCCAGGTGCGCGCCGCCATCCCCTGGTCGGTGCTGTGTCGGCGTTGCTGTCGACTCGGCAAGGTACGGGGGGTGGGGCATGGTCTCGGACGTCATCGACTGCAGCACGGTCTTCGCACACGACATCGAGCAGGTGTGCGGAGTCTTGAGCGCGGTCGAGTTGTTCCCACGCTACTTCCCCGGGCTCGACCACTGCATGCTCCGTGAATCCACGGCCGGTTACCTGTGCGGAGTCAACGGTGTCGAGCACGCCCTCGACCTGGTGGTGAACAGACGAAACCGGCCGATCATCACCATCGAGCATGTCGAGTCCGGCGGATTCGTCAGGTTCACCCTCACTGCGCGCTCGGCCGGCGAGACGAAGATCGATGTCACCGTGTTCAGAGCGGGGCTCGGCGGGTCCTACTCACCCCAGCCCGAGCACAACCGCGCCGTCGTCGATTGGGTCATGGGCGGTCTGCGCCGACTGGAGAACTCCCTGTCCGGCACCTCGACGTCGATCGTGACCAACACCGGGGATTCGCGGTCGCTACCGCTGGCGATCATGAAGACGATGGTGGGAACCGGCGTCATTCGTGCTGCACGTCCCGACCGCGCGTACAGGCAGCTGAACTCACTGGCGAAGTGGGGCTTCACTCTGGGCGGTGGTTTCGCAGCCGCTGCAGCGAAGTCCCCGAACGAGATCGCCTTGATCGACGACCGAGGGACCCGGACCTTCGCAGAGATCCACCACCGATCGCACCGTATCGCGGCAGGTCTCGACGCGTCCGGAATCAGTCCGGGAAGTACCGTCGGAATTCTGGCCCGCAACCACTCGGCGATGATCGAGTGCACCGTCGCGTGCGGCATGCTCGGAGTCGAGGTGGTCCTTCTCAACACCGGTCTCGCTGCCCGCCAGATCGAGACGATCGCCGCCCGCCACCAGCTCCGAATGCTGTTCGTCGACGACGAGTTCGACTCGATGGTGCGCTACCTGCCCGAGAACGTCACCCGTGTGAGCCTGTCGTCCCATACCGCCGTTCCGCGTCGGCGCACCCTCGAACACTTCGTCGCAGCACCGTCCGCCACGTTCGCGAGGCCGGATCGCCCCGGGTCGGTGGTCGTGCTGACCTCCGGAACCAGCGGGTCACCCAAAGGTGCGGTTCGTCCCACGCCGAAGGGCTTCGGAACAGTGGCAGCCATGCTGTCGCGCATGCCCCTTCGGATGAACGAGAGGATGTTGATCGCGGCACCGATGTTCCACAGCTGGGGGCTGGCGGCACTGCAGATCAGCACTCCGTTGCGCGCCACGGTGGTTCTCCAGGATCGATTCGATCCAGAGGACTGTCTGCGTGCGATCGAGGCGCACAGATGTACCTCGTTGATCGCGGTTCCGATCATGCTGCAGCGGATACTCGACCTGCCCGACGAGGTTCGAGCACGGTACGACACCTCGAGCCTGCGGGTCGTCGCGTGCAGTGGGTCGGCATTGACCGGATCGACCGTCAGCCGTTTCATGGATGTCTTCGGTGACGTCCTCTACAACTTCTACGGTTCCACCGAGGTCTCGTGGGCCACGATCGCGACCCCCGCAGACCTGCGCGCAGCCCCCGCCACCGCCGGCCGCCCTCCCCTGGGTACGACGGTCGCCGTGCTCGACGCGAACGGTACTGCCGTTCCGGTCGGAACCCTCGGCCGAATATTCGTCGGCAACGACATGTTGTTCGACGGCTACACCAACGCCGAACCGCCGTCGACGGCGTCCGCCCGCGGAGCTGCCCTGATGGACACCGGCGATCTCGGGTACATCGACTGCAACGGACGGCTGTTCGTCTGTGGCAGGGACGACGAGATGATCATCTCCGGAGGCGAGAACGTCTTTCCCGGCCCCGTCGAGGATGCCATCGCCAATCTTCCTCAGGTCGGCGAGGTCGCGGTCGTCGGTGTGCCCGACCCTGAATACGGGCAGCGTTTGGCCGCCTTCGTCGTCGGCCGCGGATCGGCAGGCCTCGACGCGGACATGGTGCGCGCCTACATCCGAAATCGGTTGAGCCGCTTCTGCGTTCCTCGCGACATCACGTTCCTCGACGAACTGCCCCGAACCGCGACCGGCAAGGTGATCAAGAGAATGCTGATCGAACCGCCTACCGCCGCTGGAACGTAACCTTCATTCGAAGGCTCGGCCGCGATGCACGCTCCGGCCACTCTCGATGCCGACGAGCGCGAGTTGCACCGCGACCGGACCCCCATCTCGACGACGAAGCTCTCCTTGCGCTGCAGCTTCTGGGCACCCTCGCCGCCCACGGACACCGCTGAAAGTTGCTCGATCGCCACCTCCTTCTTTCGTGCCACGGATTGTACTTACTGTCTCAGTTGCTTAACTATTCAGAATCTGAGACTGTTGTTCGCGGACACGGGAGGAGAGCGAATCGCTATGTCGAGGGCATCGGAAGACCCCCGAGAGGGAAGTACGGCGCAAGAACGAGGCGCGCATTCTTCCTTTCTTCAGCTGTTCCTCGAAGCAACGCGCGCAGAACAAGCCTCCGACGACACACCGCCTTCGCGCGACGACCGTGACGGTGGGCCGGTTTCTCCGCGCTGAGCAGATCGACCGACACCGTGTGTCCTGGTTTCGTCCCCCGGAGTCGCTCCCATGCCCGATAATCGATAGCGACCGGTCGGGTTTACGACGGTGAGGATCGGAGACTGCTATGGACACATCGTTGGCGCTGGTTGCCGTAATCGCCGGGTTCGCCGTCGTTCTGGGTGTCTTCGTTGTCATCGCGCGCATACTTCGCTCGCGCATGCGGCGCGGTCGCTTCCACGGAATCGACAGTGCTGTCGGAGGATCGGCCTACATGGGCGCGCCGCGCGAAAGTGGGATCACCCCACCCGATCACGGTGAACCACGCACGAACACCGAACAGATCGAACCCTAGCCGAGCTCCCCTCCGCCTTCTGTTCCACTGAAACCCCCTGCCATGATCTGTCGACAACGCAGACGACGGAGAGGGAACACCATGATCGACGACGAAGCGACCAATCGGAACAGGGGACCGCGCTTCGAGGACGGACTCGAGGTCCGTCGGAACGTGATGGGCGAAGAGTACGTCGACAAAGCGTTCGCCAATGCCTCCAGCACTGACTCCGCTGCACTGCAAGACTTCGTCACCGACACCGTGTGGGGCGGCGTGTGGACGCGTCCCGGTCTCGATCACCGCAGCCGGAGCCTGCTCAACCTCGGAATCCTCATCGCGTTGCGCGCCCACGAGGAACTCGCAGGACACGTGCGTGGAGCTCTCCGCAACGGCCTCACCCGAACCGAGATCACCGAAACCGTCGTCCATACAGCGGGGTACTGCGGCGCGCCTGCTGCGCTGGCGGCGATGCGCGTCGTACAGAAGGTGCTCGACGCCGAACTGGGTCCACTGATGCCTGAAGGGTGACACGAACGCGTCGAACGACCGTTGACGGCACCCGCGCATAGTGCCCACGAATCGGGTACACCGGATGAATGCCGGAACTACCCGAAGTGGAAAACGCCCGACAGGTCGTCGAAAAGGCTCTCGGTCGCGTCATCGTCGACATCGACGACACCGACACGTTCGAGTGCCGACCGCACATGCCAGGCGATATTGCCCGTGCCCTGACGGGCGGGAAACTCACCGAGGCGCGTCGACGCGGCAAGGCGATGTGGTGCGAAACCGTCACGGCCGACGGCTCGAGCGGCCCGACGTTGGGCATTCACCTCGGCATGGGTGGACGCGTCATCGTCACCGCTCCCGACGGTGAGCGCACCTCGCAGTACGGAGGCGGCGATCCTCATGTCGGTGAGCGCCCGACCGACAAGCCGGAGTGGACGCGCTTCTCCATGACGTTCGACGACGGGGGGCAGCTCCGACTGTTCGACAAGCGCCGCCTCGGCCGGGTTCGACTCGAACCCGACATCGACGCTCTCGGTCCGGACGCCGCGGCGATCGGTCGCGACGACTTCCGCCACCGAATCGGTTCCAGCGGTGCACCTCTCAAGGCACGACTGCTCGACCAAGCCGCGATAGCGGGAGTCGGCAACCTACTGGCCGACGAGGTGCTCTGGCAGAGCGAGCAATCCCCGTCCAGGCGAGCCAAGTCGCTCACAACGGAGGAGCTCGACGAACTGCGCGTTGTTCTGCGCCGCGCGATCCGATCAGCGATAAAGAAGGGTGGGGTACACACCGGAGAGATCATTCCGTTCCGGAAAACCGATGCGGCGTGCCCCCGATGTGGTGCGCCGATGGCTCGCGGAACGGTGGGCGGCCGTACGACGTGGTGGTGTTCTCGAGAGCAATCCTGATCCGATCCATCACGCGGGATGATGCTCGATAGCGCTGTAGGACAGCATTTTTGGGAATTGTCAAACGCGATCGGATGCAGCGAAAACCAACCGGACGGCGTACGGTGTTAGCAGCCTCGGACCTGGCCGAGGCAGCGAACTTCGCCGGAGAGTGCATGCTTTCGACCGCCGACACAGACTCAGCTCCGCACGTCACCTACCTGCCGCACCGTCACTGTTTCGCCGTCTGGCACAGCACACCGGGGGCGACGCCTGTCGGAGAGTCCACTCCCGTCGAGCTTGCGGTCCCCGGCGCGGACGGAACGATCGCCGTGCGCACCGTTGGCGCGCACCTCGTCGCAGCGAACCCTGGCGAGCTCCGAAGCGCAACCAGCTCTGCGGAAGGTCCATCGGCACGCGGATGGTTGGCGATTCTGAACCACGTCGAGCAGAACCCCGACGTGAGCGGACTTCCCTCAGCGCTCGTCGATGCACTCCCGCCTGCGGCGCACGCGGTTCCCAACGCAGGCGGGTCGAGCGTGTCGACGGCACACGGTGCCGCTGACGCACTCCGCGCCAGCCTGCACCTGCAGAACCATCTGCTCCAGCGTGCCTCGGCCTTCACGCCCAGGCCCTATCAAGTGCACGGTGCCGCCTGGATCCCGACCGTTCACGAGGTCGGAGGCGGCGGAATCCTCGCTGACGAGATGGGGCTGGGCAAAACGCTCCAGGCCATTGCGCACATGATCGTCGGAGCACGGCGAGGCGAGGGCAACTACCTTGTCGTGTGCCCGACGTCGTTGATCAGCAACTGGAGACGAGAAATCGAGAACTTCTCCGACGGCGAATTGGTCGTCAACGTGTACCGCGGACCGTCCCGCACCCTCGAGTTATGTGCCGACGCAGGCTCGGTGACAGTCACCGGGTACCCCACCCTGCGCACCGACACGGACCGATTGAGCGAAATATCTTGGAGCACAGTGTTCTTCGATGAGGCGCACGTCATGAAGAACTCCCGGACCAAAATAGCCCGAGCAGCGCGTCGGCTGAATTCCACCACGCGCATCGCCCTGACCGGCACTCCCGTCGAGAACCGCATGGATGAACTCTGGGCCTTGATCGATCTCACCAATCCCGGTTTGCTCGGAACCCGAGCTCGGTTCACCCGACGATTCTCGGCACCCATCGAGCAGGGAGGCTCAGCGGCCGCACTGGCACAACTGTCGAGCGCGATCGCGCCGGTCGTTCTTCGCCGGACGAAGGCCGAGGTTGCGACAGATCTGCCGCCGAAGAACCACATCGATGTTCTGTGTCCGATCTCGAATGAGCAAGCAATGCTGTACAACTCGGCCATCGAGGAAGCATTCGATACCGGCTTCGGCACCGACCGAGGACGAGGGACAGCAGTGCTGGCGCTACTCACCCAGCTAAAACTGATCTGCAATCACCCAGGCCTCGTCAACGGAGACTTGGCTCGACTTGCTGATCGGTCCGGGAAACTCGACAGGCTCACCGACATCGTCGAGGAACTCGCCGAATCCTCGCGAGCTGCGCTCGTGTTCACTCAGTACCGCCGGACCGGGGAAATCCTGGCGGAGCATCTCGAGCGCCTCACCGGGGCCCCGATTCCGTTCTTTCACGGCGGGCTCGACGTGGACAAGCGCGACAAGATGGTCGACCGATTCCAGAACAGCGACCGATCACCCGTCATGGTTCTCAGTCTGAGGGCGGCGGGGTACGGCCTCAATCTCACCCGCGCCAGCACGGTGATTCACTACGACCGATGGTGGAACCCCGCGGTCGAGGCGCAGGCCACCGACCGGGTGCACCGAATCGGACAGAAGTCGCAGGTGACGGTCATGGCACTCACGACGGAGGGAACACTGGAGGAGCACATCGCATCACTCCATACCCGCAAGAAGGCGATCGCTGGTTTGACCGAGAGCAACAACGAGCTGGCTCTGGCGGCGCTCGACGACTCGACGTTGCGCGAGACGCTGTCGCTGAGGGCGGTGTCGCGCTGATGGCTATCACACCGCAGCCCGCGGCATTCGGGTCGACGCCGTGGGGGAAAGACTGGATCCGGCGGGTGGAACCCATCGCCGTCACCAGGCCGAACCCGATGCTCCCGCGGGCACGCAGCCTGGTGCGCAACGATGCAGTTGCCGTAGATCACAACAAGGTCGGTGAGTTTCGATGCGTCGTGTCCGCGGGCAAGAAGAGCGAGACGGCTGTGCTGTCACTCCCCCGCTATTCGGCGACGGAACGAAAGTCGGTGCTGCGCATTCTCGCCCGCCACACGCGCGGGGGTGCAACCAGCGGTGACCTCCCCGACGAGGTCCACGCCGAACTGATAGCGAGCAAACTGTCGCCGGTCCCCGACGCCACCGAAGCGTCCTGCACCTGCTCCGGAAGAATCGATCCGTGCCTCCACGTGACGGCCGCTACCTATGCCGTCGGTCTGATCGTCGATCAGATGCCGACGTCGGCGCTGGCCGTCCGTGGAGTCGATCTGTCGGCTACATCTGGGCCGGCGGACTTTCCTCGACGCTGGATGTCGATCGAAAGTCTCGACAGCACAGCGTTCTTCGGCTGACCTGAGACCTGCGGCCTGAAATCAGGACGTCGCTTCGACTGCCAGTCGAGCGAGTGTGTCGTTCAGCTGATCTTCGGTCACCAGCGGGAACTTGATCTGCTGGAGCAACTTCTTGTCCGTGACCTTGGACCAGTCGTAGGTGTGGCGGACCAGCGTCTCGTTGGGGCCCTGAGATTCGAGCTCCCACAGCCACTCCCATCCGGGAGGCTCGTTACCTGCGGGGGCCGTCTTCCATGCGACCAGCTTGTCCTTGATGTAGCCGGTCACGTGGTTGTCGGTCTGGTACTCGCCACCCATGTGATCGCCCTGCATGTTCATCGTGAACTTCTCGCCGACCTTCTGAATCCGGTCGGCGTGGTCCACGCTGCGTACGAAGCCCGATCCATCGAGCGCCTGATGCCGCTCAGGATTGGACAGGACGTCGAAAACAGCGTCGACGGGTGCCTCGATGGTGCGTTCCACTGTCAGCTTTGCGTTATCTCTCATACCTTCTCTGTGCCCAGAGTTCGGCACCTTCAACCGCATCGTCGCTCGTCGGTCATCTGCTGTTCGGGTCATCCCGAGTCTCGAGGTGCTGACTCGGACCGTTGTCACAGAAGGTCGAAGTCCGCGCGAGCTCGTTCGATCTCCGGCATATGGTCGGTAGCCCATTGCAAGATCACGTCGATCGGCGTCCGAAGCGTCTTCCCCAGTCGCGTGATTCGGTACTCGACGGCGACGGGACGCGAACTGAGCAGGACCCGTTCGACAATTCCGTTTCGTTCGAGCTTGCGCAATGTCGCGGTGAGCGATTTCTGTGTCACGTTCGGGATCGCGCGACGCAGTTCGTTGAAGCGGGAGGGTTGTTCGCAGAGTTCGTTGAGTACGGCCAGCGACCATTTGTCGAGTACCTGATCGAGCAGCTCGCGGTGGGGTGCGCTGATGGTGAGTTCGTCCTGCGCGGCCGAGGTATCGGTCATGAAACCACGTCTCCTTGAAGTGACTTTCGTCTACCAGGTATCAATGTTATACCTAGCCGCAACCACCGAGGAGAAGTCGATGTCCGTCATCTATTCCAGTCCGGAAGGCATGACTCAGCACGTGCCGTACCACCATGTCGCCGTAGGTACCGGAACGCGCCACGTACACGTCAGCGGTCAGATCGCACGCCTCGTCGACGGTGCCCCGGTGGCCCCTGGCGACCTTGCGGGTCAGGTTGCACAGGCGCTGAGAAACACCGCCATCGGATTGGCGGGTGCGGGCGCGACATTCAGCGACGTAGTGCGGTTGACGTTCTATGTCACCCATTGGGCACCGGAGAAGATCGCCGAGTTCATGGCAGGTGTCGAACAGGTGGCCGTCGAGATCGGAATTCCGACTCCCATGCCGCCCGCCTCGCTCATCGGAGTCGACTACCTCTTCGAACCGGACGTACTCGTGGAGGTCGAGGCGACAGCAATCCTCGACTGAATTTCACTGCGGGCCCGGATTCATGGAGACGTCGGGGCTAGTCGTGCAGTAGGGCGCTCAGTCGTCCGCAATGTCCGTGGACGACGATTCCGGGGCCGACGGGACCCATGGCTTCAGCGGTTGCACGACGTCGCGGTAGAAGGCGTCGAGACCGTCGGTCACGCTACCGATGAAGCTGGCCGCAGATCCGGAGCGCTTGCTACCCATCTTGGTCGGTGACGTCAGCGTGAAGTACTGCAGTTCGCTGATCCGGCCTGCGGTCAACGATTTGGTATCCGCTCGCACGGTCGCCAAGTTCTCGCAGGATATTTCGCCTGGGTCTGAGAACACGGCTTCGACCAGGATGTCGGCGGGAGCGTTCTTCAATTGCTTGAGCAGCCATGCCGCTCGTCGAAGCGCGGTCCCGTCGGTCGGCGCGTCGATAGCGGTACTGCACTGAATCTTGTTGGTACGCATGTCCGCTTCGACAGTGACATCTCCGGCGGCATCAGGAATGCGCAACGTGGCCGAGAGGCACCCGGAGGAAACGAGCTGCTCGACGATGTACTCGTTGCGTGCCTGGGGATCTCCGCTGAACTTCCTCGGAAGGTGATGCTTCACCGGAACGCCGAGATCGGCAGTCATCCGCAACGCCAGGTGCCTGGACAGCGACGCCCACGTGTTCGCCACCGACAAGGCCTTTACATCACTGGAGCGGAGGGTTCCGGCGGTGACGGAGTCGCGAACAGAAACCCAGTGGCGACCCATATCGACGAACTCCGTCGCGCCGGACTTCGGATGCGTCAGATACCGGACGAATTCGCTCAGAATCCATACCTGCAATGAATCTGCAAGGTCGCCGTGCGACAACAACATTCGGGCCTCGTGAATGACCTCGGACCACGAGATATGCCGCAGCGATACCTTGTTCAGCTTGGTCTTGTTCACCTGGACCGGGAGCTCACCGGCGGAGGCCGGTATGTCGTTGGACAAACTCAGCACGGTCTCGTACCTGTGACGTTTCGCGACGTCGAGGTAGTTCTCGAGCTGCTCCTTCTGTAGCTTGCCGGTGCCGGTCTTCACTTCCAGCAACGCGGTCCACACTTGCCCCGCGCGCGATACCCGAAACACACCGTCGGGGATGACCTTGCCCTCGCCCTTGGCGAACTGCACTTCGAGGTAGCCCTCGAAGGGACCGGACGGCGCGCCGGCATGTGCGCAGATTGCGCGAGCGAACGGACGAACCGCCTGCATCGTCGCGATCAGTGCCGAGGTGGCCCTCTTCTCCTGCTCCTCACCGGATCCGACACCGGCAACGGAGAACAGGCGAGCCGTCTGCCAGCCTTCTCCCCCTGCCAAGGTGAACTGCGGCGGCGTGACCTTTTTGGCAACCGGCTTCTTGGTGCGTACCCCGCGTTTCGGCGGTTCGACGTCGACAACCGAGACGTCGACGATCTCACCGGTCGTGTCGACTGCCTGCACATGCGAGTCAGCGACCTCGACAACGACAACATCGTTCGCCGACGCTTCCGGCTCGGTGTCGTCGACGTCGACGCCGAAGTCCTGCGCCAAACCACCCAACCCGGATTCCCAGCCCTGCCCGACCGCGCGTAATTTCCACGCGCCGTTTCTCCGGTACACCTCCCCGAACACCAATGCTCGTTCCGACGACGCATCGGCGGTGAGGAACTCCCCGAGTACCGAACCGGTTTGATCCCGCACCTGCATCGACAGTTTTCCGAAGTCACCCAACGGAACATCGTCCGAGCTACCCGCGATGACCACCTTGTCGACTTCGGCGGCGAGAGAATCGAGATGGATCGACACTCGTTCCTGTTTGCCCTCGTCGGTGCTACTGCTTCCGCGGTAGCGCACGGTCGCGTCCGCGGACTCCGGCTGGTTGTAGAAGACGAAGTCTGCATCGGACCGAACGTGACCGCTCGAATTCACCAGCAGTGCAGACGCATCGAGATCTCGCTCCGGGTCTACCCAGGACACGATGACATCCAGTTCGGTCACGTCGTCCGGCAGGGAAATGTTCTGGCCCTTGACGAGAATGGGTGAACTCACGCTGACACGCTCCTGTCGGACAAATCGGACTCCGACTGCTCACCCTATGCACCGCGTGGCAATGTGAGTCGTCCTCGCTCGACATTCATTCAATCGATCTACCTCGCGCAAAGTTCGCAGCACTCTTGCCTGTCAGAGTATGCGACTCAAAAATTGTTGTGTGCGAGGATTTTTGGGGCTATCGAAGAACTGGCCGGGAGGTGCCTCTTCCACGATCTTCCCGTCGCTCATGAAGACGACTCGGTCTGCGGCCGCTTTCGCGAAGCCCATTTCGTGGCTGACCACCACCATCGTCATGCCCTCGTCTCGCAGTCGAAGCATGACGTCGAGAACTTCGTTGACCATCTCGGGATCGAGCGCCGACGTGGGCTCGTCGAACAGCATCACCTCCGGCTTCATCGCCAATGCCCGGGCGATCGCCACGCGTTGCTGCTGTCCACCGGACAGTTGCGACGGGTAGTTCTCCCCCTTGTCCGCCAGGCCGACGAGGTCGAGCAATTCCTGAGCTTGCCTGCGCGCCTTGTCCTTCTGAGTGCCGAGGACATGGCGTGGACCCGATGCGACGTTGTCCAGAGCTGTCATCATGGGAAACAGATTGAAACTCTGGAACACCATTCCTGTGTGATGCCGCTGCTTTGCGATCTGCGCCTCCGACAGCGGCGTCCGCTTGGGCCCTTCAGAGAAGCCCATCATCTCCCCGCATACCCGTACGGTTCCGGACTCGATCGTTTCGAGACAGTTGAGCGCGCGCAGCAAGGTGCTCTTTCCACTTCCCGACGGACCGAGGAGTAGGACCACTTCCCCTTTGTCCACCGTGAAATCGATGTCGTCGAGGACGACGAGATCGTTGTAGGCCTTGGTCATATTCCTGACCTCGACCATCGTCGTAGCCTTTGTGGTCGGAAAAGTCGCACTCGTCATCGGTTCACAGCCTCGGCTTTCATCGCGCTGTCGTCCAGTTTCGGGTTGGACGGGCCACCCTTACGGCGGTAATTGCGGTCGTATCCACGCCCGACTCGTACTTCGATCATCTTCTGAATCAACCCCCACAGAGTCGTCAACACCAGGAAGTACAACGCAGCCGCGCAAAGCCCCTCCAGGACTCGGAAATTCACCTGCACCAAGAACTGGGTGCGTCGCAGCAGTTCCTGCACAGAGATGACCGACACCAGCGTTGTGGTCTTGAGCAATCCGTTGAAGCTGTTCCCGAGTGGAGGAATCATCACCCGCAGCGCCTGAGGAAGAACGACCACGCGGAAGACCTTCGTGGGTGACATACCGAGTGCACGTGCTGCTTCGGTCTGTCCGGTCGGAACCGACAGCAATCCGGAACGGACTATTTCCGACAGATAGGCAGCTTCGTTGAGTACCAGGCCGACGAGGGCCGCCTCGATCACTCCGAGTTTGATGCCGATCTGAGGCAGTCCGGTGTAGATGATCACCAGTTGGACCAATAGAGGCGTGCCGCGCATCAGCCACACGTAGAACCCAGCGACTATCCGCAGGGGTACGAACTTGGATGATCGTGCCGAGGCCACCACCACGGCGAGAGCGAGTCCGAGGATCATGCTGACTACGGTGAGCCAGATCGTGACCCACGCGCCCTCGAGCAATTGGGTGCTCGTCAGGATGGAGAAGAATGCGTCCCAGGACCACATGGGGCTGCCTTTCGACGTGCGTTGTTCGGATCAGCTGTCGAGAGGACCGGTACTGACTGCAATATCGCCGTTGTATCCGGTGACGTCGTACTGCTCGAACAGTTCGGGCAGATAGCCGTCGCTCCTCATCTCGGACAGCACACGAGCAACCTCTGCCGAGGACTTGCTGCCCTTGGCGAATCCCATTGCCAGGGGTGCCTCGTTGATTCCACCGACGGCCGTCTCGAAGCGTCCGTCTTCCTGGTAGAACGACGTGACCGACTCGACGATGGAGGTGCCGTCGAGCTGGCCTGCTGAAAGTGCCTGGTAGGCATCGGCATTGGTCTTGAAGGTCTGCACTGTCAGCGCGGGCTTGCCTTCGGCCGCAAATTGCTCGGCCATTGCCGTCAACGTGTCGAATTCGTATCCGGGCGCTTCGACTCCGATGGTCTTGCCCGCCAGATCGTCCACCGAGGAGATCGATTCCGGATTACCCGAAGGCACAGAGATCGAGACCGCTTGAACCTCGTATGGAACCAGATCGATCGTCTCGGCCCGTGCCGGCGTATAGAACATTCCGGTGTCGATCATGTCCCACCGGCCGGCTTGCACACCGGGGATCTGCGCCTCGAATTCGATGTTGACGAACTTCGGTGTCAGACACAGGCGCTTGGCGATCTCTTTGCCGAGGTCGACGCGCATGCCGATCACGTCGCCGTTCGGATCGACATACTGCATGGGCGGAAGCGTTGCATTGGTGGCCATGGTCAGTACGCCTTCTTCGGCGAGGTCCGAAGCTCCGAGAGTGGGTGTGCAGTCCGTCGGCGCGGCATCGGTCTCGTCCGAGGAACTACAGGCGGTGAGGCCGGCAGCCACGACGGCGACGGCGGCGATTCCCATTAACTTACGCATTGAGCGAGCCTTTCGATATCGACTGCAGCGCATCGTGTTCGACAACGGGGCGGCAGCGATTGTGACGGAGTGATTCGGAGAGGAACGATCCGTTGGGATCGATTGCATCAAGCGTCGCAGACGAATTCGGAGGCGTCAACGCGGTTAACATTGCTGACACGCGGTACATCAACTGTTAACCGTTCGCACGTAGTCGAGCTCACGAGAGCCTGAATCTCACGACTCCTGTCACAACTGGGCACACGACGACCGCTCCACCAGTCGAGCGCCGATTCGATACGTGCGCCCATCGGGTTCGACCGAGTCCTTGATCTGCTGGAACAACAGGTCCATCGCCACATTGGCCAATTGGGCCGCGCCGTTGTCGACGACGGTGATCGGGGGCTGCCACATCGCGAGCCACGGCATGTCCTCGTGGCAGATCAGCGACAGCTCGTCCGGCACGGACACACCCCTGCCGACGAGTGTGGGCAGGATGCCGAAGACCGCCTCGTGGTTGGCCGCATACAGCGCGGTCATCGCCTGAGGTGCGTCGAGCAGCGAATTGATCGCATCACCACCGAATTCGGTGGTGAAAGGACCTTTGCGGACTATCGTCTCGTCGACCGCGATGCCGGCATCGGCCAGTGCCAGTCGATAGCCCTCGTAGCGCTCACGTCCGGACGTCGCATCCTCGCTTCCACCGATGTAGCCGATACGGGAGTGCCCCAGCTCGATCAGGTGCGCTGTCGCGTCGCGAGCACCCGTGACGTCGTCCGCCAGCACCGTCGACGCCGAACTACCCTTCACCGACCGGATCAGATTGACCACCGCGCGCCCCTGCGCCAGTAGCGCGTTCGAGGCGGACGCACTTCGTCCACTGCCGATCACGATCGTGCCGTCCACGCCGTGTTCGCCGAGCATGGCCAGTACGTCGTTCTCACGCGCCGGATCGGCGTCGGTGATACAGAGCAGGACCTGGAATCCGCTGGCGGACGCCCTCTTCTGCACGACCTCGGCGACGGTGTGGAAGGTCGCATTGATCAGGTTGTTCATGACCAGGCCGACCAGGTGCGATCGGTTGGAGCGCAGCGCACTCGCAGCCCTGTTCGGCCGGTATCCGAGCACCCGAGCCGCATCCTCGACCGCCGCCCGGGTCTCTGCGGAGATCAGTGACGATCCACTCAACGCACGTGAGGCCGTGCTGCGCGACACCCCCGCAGCGCTCGCAACGTCGATCAAGGTGACCGCCATCGGTTCTCCGTTCTCTTGCTTCACGCCTCGGACAGACATATTCGACCGCGGTCGCGTTACAAGTACGTTTCCGGCTTGACGACTCGACCACCTCGAAGGCAGTCTATGCAATCGATCCCATAAATGCGGGTACGACGCGGCGACGATCGTCCCGAGCCCGAAAGGCACTCCCATGAATCGCGATGATGTCGCGTGGTCCGGTTACTGGCCCGCTGCTCCCACACCGTTCACGCAGTCGGGTGAAGTCGACACCGAAGCAATTTTCGACCTGATGAATCTGTACGCGCAGACGGGTGTTCACGGAGTCCTCGTGAACGGCAGCACAGGCGAATGGTTCAGCCAGAGCGACAACGAACGAAAGACCGTCGCGGAAGCATCGATCGAGGCAGTCGCAGGCCGCTTCCCTGTCGTGATCGGTGTCAGCGCGTACACAGCTGCGCAGTCCTCCGCGCTGGCGAAGCACGCTGCTTCCGTCGGCGCGGACGGCATACTGGCAACGCCTCCGCCGTACGTGCACACCTCAGCGGAAGAGACACTCCAGTACTACCGAAGTGTCAGCACCGCAACATCATTGCCGTTCATGGTCTACAACTGGCCACGCGGCGTTGCCGTCGACATGGGTGACTCGCCCGGTTTGTTCTCGCGGCTGGCCGACCTGGAGAACGTCGTCGCAATCAAGGACAGCACCGGCGATTGGCTCGCCATGCTCGACACTGTCGAGGCCGTGTCCGACCGCGTCCGCGTGTTCGGCAGCTTTCTGCATCGACGCGGCCTTGCCGCACTGCTCGAGCTGGGCGGGGACGGGAACATCGACGGCGGTGGAGTGGGTGCGCCCTTCGCGGTGCCGTTCTACGAGGCCGTCGCTGCACGTGACGCCGACACCGCGCGCATATGGGTGGATCGCTATCGCGCGTTCTCCGGCCGGCTCATCGCCTCGGATTACAGCGGTGTGTATGCCTCCCCCATCCCCCAGTTGAAAGCCGTGATGAACCTCCTCGGCCAACCGGGAGGTACCGTGCGCGAACCCTTGCTTCCGGTCACCGACAGCGACACGCTTGCCGCGCTGCAATCCGTCGTCGTCGAATCGGGTATCGCCGATGCCTACGCGACCGCAGGAGCTGTCCGTGCGATCTGATGTCGACGTCGTAGTCATCGGAGCCGGAATCGTCGGTGCTGCAACGGCTCTCGCCCTCACCCGCGCAGGATTCCGCGTTGCTGTGCTCGATCGCACCCTGCCCAACACCGCCGGCTCGGGCACTACTGCGGGCAACCTGCACATCCAGACCATTCATACGCGCAGGCCCGGGCAGGGCACAGCCGTAGACGTCGAACAGCTGCTTCCGTTGCAGAAGTCGGCGAGCACTCTGTGGAACAGACTGGACGAGACGGTGCCCGGTCTCGGGCTGAACCGGTGCGGCGGCTTCATGGTGGCAGAAACCGAAGAGCAGGTCCACGCCCTCATCACCAAGCACCGATGGGAACGCGCTGCGGGGATCCCGACGGAGGTACTGAGCGGCGACGAGGCGCGGCAGGCGCTACCCCTGCTCGGCCCGAGCATTCGGGCCGCAACCTGGTGCCAATGGGACGGATTCGCCGAACCCGACCTAGCCGGACCTGCCCTGCTGCGGCAGGCCGCGGCCGAGGGAGCGTCGGTACACCCGTCGACACCGGTGATCGGACTGACCCGCGAAAGTGACGTCTGGACAGTAGGCACCAACGGTGGAACGTGGATTGCACCCGCGGTGGTAGACGTTGCGGGTCCGTGGATGGCTCCGATCGCGGCTATGGCAGGGATATCGCTCGATCTCGTTCCGACCTCGTTGCAGATGCATGCGCTAAAAGCCGCTCCTCGGACACTCGAGGTGCTGGTGCAGCACGTCGGGGAGGGAATGTCGATCAAACAGGACAGAACGGGACGCCTCGTACTTGGGGGCGGTTGGCCTGCAGGTGCGTTTCACGATACCGAGACGGCCCCGAGCAGACCCGACAGCACCACAGGGAATCTGGAGCAGGTTCGACGGCTCCTGCCGGCGCTCGGCCAGAATCCGCTGGTCGATACCTGGACCGGGCCCGTGCTCACCACACCCGACGAGATGCCGGTCATCGGCGAACTCGCCGGAGCCCCGGGCCTTTTCGTGGCAGGCGGCACCTACTCGTTCACTTTCGCCCCGTTGTGGGGGCGTGTTCTCTCGGCTCTGGTGCGCGGCACCGAACCCGAGGTCGATGTATCGGCATTCTCTCCGAACCGTCTCGTCCGGCTCCGGACTCACTGAAAGAAGGCTACGCATGGCACTGGTCACGATGTTCGTCAACGGACAGGCGATGTCCGGCGGCACCCTGAACGACGCGCTGCACAAGGCGCGATTCGTGGGGAAAGCCGATACTGCACCGACATACCGCTTTTTCTCCGTGCGCGACGAATTCCCCGGTTTGCACCCGGTCACAACCGATGGATTCGTAGTACCGGGCGAACTGTACGAGGTCGAGTACGACGTATTGCGCGACGAACTCCTCCCCAGGGAACCGAAGGAACTCGAACTCGGGGTGATCGAATTGGCGGATGGCTCGGGCTCGCTGTCGATGCGAATGCGCGAGAGCTACCTGACCGCCACGGGCGTCACCGACATCAGTGACCGTGGCGGATGGCTGACCTACCTCGCGAGCACCCGATGAAGGTCGTGCGCGGCGGAACGGTCGTCGAATCCCACTGGGCCGCTCCGGCAGACCTGCTCATCGAAAACGGCAAAGTCGTTGCGGTGCTGACCCCAGGGAGCGAAGTCGACGCGTCAGCAGAGGTCATCGACGCAACCGGGAAAATGGTCATGCCGGGAGGCGTCGATCCACACTGCCACGTCGGATTCACGTCCGGCGAATTCACCTCGCTCGACTCGTATCTCGAGTGCACGACGGCCGCCGTGTTCGGCGGTACCACCACGATCATCGACTTCGCCATTCCGCGCCCCGGTCAGCGGCCGCTCGACGCCGCCGAGGTACAGCGCGCGAAAGCGACGAGCGGACTGTGTGATTCGGCTCTGCACGCCTGCGTCGTCGAGTGGGACGACACTACCGCTGCCCAACTGAAGACCATGGCGGACGCAGGCATTCGGACGGTCAAGATGTTCACCACCTACGCCGGTGAGACGATGGCCAACGAACACACCATCCTCAACACGATGCAGGCCACTCGCGATCTCGGCGGAATGGTCATCATCCACTGCGAATCCGACGCGATCGTCACCGACGCGCAGAACCTCGCGGCGGCATCCGACGGTGTCGATGCAGCACACATGTCGCAAACGCGGCCGGAACTCGCCGAGACTGCCTCGGTCGCAGCCATTCTCGCGATCGCCGAATCACAGAATGCGCCGGTCTATTTCGTGCATCAGTCCACTCCGGCTGCCGTCGAACTGGTCGCGGATGCCCGCAAGCGAGGGCTCGTTGCCTTCACCGAATCGGTCGCCCACCATCTGATTCTCGACGACTCGGCCTACGAGGGTGAGCAACCGGAAAGATTCGTCTGCTGCCCACCTCTGCGTTCGGCCGAGGTGGTCGAGGAACTCGGACGTCACCTGTTCACCGGACACATCACCACTATCGGTTCCGACCATTGCTGCTACGACACTGCGCAGAAGCGGGTGCACAGCCATGACGTGCGGCATATGCCCAACGGGCTTCCCGGAGTCGAGACGCGTCTCCCGGTCATCTACTCACACTACGTCGACGGAATGGGTCTCACTGCTAGCAGATTCGTCGAGTTGACCTCGACCAACCCTGCCCGCACCAACGGCCTGTATCCACGTAAGGGATCTCTGATGCCGGGATCCGACGCCGACATCGCGATCTGGGATCCAGAACTGGAATGGACGGTGACCACCGAGACTCTGCACATGGCCACCGACTACAGCCCCTACGAGGGACACCAGCTTCGAGGAAAACCTGTCACGGTTCTCGTCGGAGGTGAGGTCGTCGTCCACGAAGGCGAACTCGTGGATGCCACTCCCCGCGGCCGGCACCTCGAAGCAGCACCACTCGACTTCGGGGGCGCCTTCAGTATGTAGATCTCGGACACGGGCGATCTGATCGACACGCAGTACAGTCCCGGCCCATGAACTATCGGCAATGTGCGCGAGCAACCGAGTGGCCGCTCGCCGGATCGGCTCTGACGTTCCTGGCGATCTACACCTGGACCGTGCTGAGTCAACCGACTGGCACGGGCGCACGCGTCGCCGAGTACGCAATCCTCGCGATCTGGGCCATGTTCGGGATCGACTACCTGGTACGACTGGCCCTTGCCGATCAACGCGCGCGCTGGTTCGTTCGGCATCTGCACGAACTCGCAATTGTGGCGCTGCCGATGCTGCGCCCACTGAGACTGCTTCGGCGTCTCACCTTGGTCAGTTTGCTGCAACGCTCCATCGGCGGCGCGCTCCGTGGGCGGGTAGTGACTTATGCCGTCGCCGGAACCGCAGTGCTGGTTTTTGTTGCGTCACTCGCGATGTTCGACGCCGAACGCGCAGCACCGGCCGGGAGTATCAAGACGTTCCCCGACGCCTTGTGGTGGGCAACCGCGACGGTCACGACTGTCGGCTACGGGGACTACTCGCCCACCACAGCGACGGGCCGCTTCATCGCCGTCGGACTCATGGTGGCAGGCATCGCCTTGCTCGGTGTCGTCACAGCCACCTTGGCGTCCTGGCTCGTCCAAAAGGTGGCCGAACAGGACGACGCGAACCAGGCGGCGACGCAGCAACAGGTTGCGGAGCTGACCTCCCAAATTGCAGCGCTGCGAACCGAACTCGCGTTGCGACCCGACAGGCGATGTTCGGCGGTGTCTTCGGCACCCGATGGCACAGCGTAGACAGACAACCGCCGATCGAAGTCGAACCATTTTCCGATGCCGGAAAGCCGCTCGCTGAGCGGGGTTTCGGCTGTTCGGACGGAGACCGCGTCGCTGATGTCGTTCAGTCCATCAGCTCCGGGTGCTGCGCAACGATTCGGTCGTACATCGGCTGGAACTGGAACCACCCCGCGTACTCGAGACCCACCTGGTTGTACGTCAGCTTCGCCGTCACGTCATCCAACGGTTTCGGTTCACCCGCCGCCATGGCGATGAGCTGTGCCTGACTGGATCGCTCCATTGTGATGAACCACCATGCCGCGGAGTCCACGGTCCGACCGACCGTGAGCAGACCGTGGTTCGACAGAACGATCGCCTTGCGCTGACCGAGCGCCGCACCAATTCTCCTGCCCTCCTCCAACTCTGCAACGACACCCGTGTAGTCGTCGAACACGGCATGGTCGTCGTAGAACGCGCAGGCGTCCTGGGTCAGAGGTGCCAGCCCCATCCGCAAACTCGACAGCGCTTTCCCGTACAACGAATGTGCGTGAGCGGCCGCAACCACGTCCGGCCGAGCCGCGTGCACCTGGGAGTGGATGACGAACGCCGCACGGTTCACCGGACGATTGCCTTCGACGATCTGACCCTCGTGATCGACCAGGATCAGATCGCTCGATTTGATCATGCTGAAATGCATACCGAAGGGGTTGACCCAGAAGTGGTCGGTCTTCTCTGGGTCACGAGCGGTGATATGCCCCGCCACCCCTTCGTCGAAGCCGCACTGACTGAAGAGCCGGAAAGCGGCCGCCAGTCGTTGCTTTCGGTGCTGCCGTTCGTCGTCGACCGACTCGAAAACGGGCGGAGCGGGTACGTCGATTCCTGGGCGGGTCTGTGCCAGTTCGGACATGGTGTTCCTTCGAGTCGCAGGTGTCGTGCCCACGCTCTACAACGCGCATGGCCGACGCGTAGCGGACGGTCCGCATGACAGACCTCGCAGTGGAGCATCCGCTCGGTCATGCTTCAGTTCTACACCCGCGAGTCGCACCTTGAATCGCGAAAGCCCATAAGCAATACGATGTGCCTCTTGCTGTCCCGGAGTGGTGACATTCGCTGACACTCGTAGCTTCTCGGTCGCAGGGTCATCGGCCGTCCACCACGCGGAGCTGTCCGAACGGTTCGTTGCACCACCTGCAGCTCGCGTCGACGTAGTCGTGGCCGTCTTCACGTTCGCACTCATCCACTGCGCACCCGCTGCCGCACGAGAGCATCTGGCCACACCGGCACCGCTCGCCGTCACACCCGGGTGATGAAGCGCTCCCGGTGGGGTGCGGCAGTCGTGACACTTGCTCCTCCCGTTTCGTATTCGACTGGGCCGCCAAGTACAACCCACCGAATCGAGCATTTCCAGATCGCACGCCATGCACATCGCCATGCCGTGCAGAGTCGCACAGGGCACCGACAGCAAAGGATTCTCGCGCTCGACAGTCCCGGCGTCTCGGCAAGGTGTCCACCGCCCCGTACGGTCTGTCGTGCTGTGGAGTTCGGAGCGATCGAACGACGGCGCAATCCCCTACTGTCGGCGATCGAGCAGGTAAGTCACCGCAACACCTGCGACCAGTCCCCAGAACGGTGCGCCGAGTCCTCCGACATCGGTGCCGGAGATGGTGACCAGCAACGTGATCAGCGGCGCGAGCACCGGCCGGCCGGCCGAATCGGAGAACGCGGCAGTGAATGCACCGCGCAGCGCCTCGAGCATGGCCAATCCTGCGAGAGCGGCGATGAATGTAGCGGGTACCACGGACAGCCCTCGCACCAGCAGCGGCGCAAGTAGACCCACCACGATGGCCAATGCGCCGCAGGTCATTCCGGCGGTGTACTGCCGCGACCGTTCACCCACAGCAACGAGCAAGGCATTGGTCGGACCGGCCAGACACGTCGACACCGCGCCCAGCGACGCAACCAGAAGCGACCAAACGCCGCAGGCGATGGTGACAACGGTCATCGGCGGTCGGTGGCCCGCAGAGTTCAGTACCGCAGCACCCTGACCGTTCTGTACCGCGATCACGGTGATGGCAAGCGGTATCACCAACTGGGCCATTGCCGCCCCACTGAACGACGGCGCAACGAGTTCGGGCAGACCGACGAGGGGCAGCTCGGCCGCGGGGCCGCTCACTCGGGTGTACCCGCCGGATGCTGCGAGAGCCACGAGCCCGGCAACCAATGCGGCGAGGACAGGAGGCACCCGTTTGGACCACGTATCGGAGCGGGTCAGAGCCAACCACGCCACGACCATGCAGCCGGCGACGAGTACGTCGGACGAAACCGACTGCACGAGTCCGGTTCCGAACGACAGAAATGCTCCGGCAACCATCGCCATCACCACCCTGTGCGGCAGAAAGGCCATCAATTTCGAGACCACGCCGGTGGCTCCCAGCACGACGATGAGGACCCCGGTGGCGAGGTACGCCCCGACGACTTCCGGCCAGGTCAGCGACGCCAGCGACTGACCGACCAGAACGGTGCCCGGAATGGTCCAGAAGAAACTCAGCGGCATCCGGTACACCCAGCTCGCCACCACGGTGAGAATGCCGTTGAGCACGAACACCCCGAAGACCCACGACGCGGTCTGCGCTGCGGTGAGCGAGCCGGCGGCTGCGGCGCCCATGATGACCGCAACGGGGCCGGTCGCGCTGAACAGCACGCCGGTTGCCCCCGCACCGACGTACTGCCCGCCGAAGTCGACGCGCAGGACACGCAGACTCGGCGGGCGACGCTCCGGCAGTTCGCTGGAGGCCGTTCTCTCGAACATTTTTGTCATTCAGCCACTTTCACCGGTTGGCCGGCCGCTAGATCGGACCGACGCAGTGCCCGAACCGCGGGGACAGCGGTCGTGACGAGCGCTCCGAGCAGCGCCACGACAGCGAAGATGTAGAACGCCGTGGACGACGCGATGCCGGCCCCGAGCAAGATGCCGCCGAGTAGCGGTCCGAGTATGCCGCCGAGCCGGCCGAATCCGGCGCACCACGCAACACCTGCTGCGCGGGCGGTGGTGGGATAGTAGTTCGAGACGAATCCGTAGATCAGGACCTGGGTGCCGATGGCACCGATGCCGGCGCCGGCAACGGCGACCAGTAGGACACCGAGCGGGAAGTTCAGCGTCAGCAGAACCAACGACAGTGCGGCGAGGCAGAAGGTGACTGCGATGACGCGTTGCGGTCCGGTGCGATCGGCGACACGAGATGCAATCAGCCCGCCGATGATGGCACCGCCGTTGAGCACCAACAGGAATGACAGTGAGCCCTTCGCGTTGTATCCCGCCTCGGACATGATCTGTGGAAGCCAGGTGTTGAGGCCGTAGGTCAGCAGTAGGCCGGAGAAGCTCATCAGACCCAGAAGGGCTGTCGGGCGCAGAAGGGGTTTGCGAGCCAGAGCGGCAAACCCGACGCGATCCCCGGCGATGGCGGGCTCGACCTCGGGCATCGGAATACCGGTTCGATCACAGATCTGCTGGGCGTCGGCGACGCGTCCGTGTGCCAACAGCCATCGCGGCGACTCCGGCATCCGAAGCAGAGCCAGCGGCAACAGCACGAACAGCGGGAGTGCTCCGATCCAGAACAATCCGCGCCACCCGATCGAATCCTGCAGGGTGATCGCGGCCAGCGATGCCAGCACACCGCCTGCCGGGATGCCGCTGTAGACGATGGCGTTGAACAGGTTTCGTCGTCCTGGCGGTGCGAATTCGGCGATCATTGCACCGACGGTGGCGACGAGGCCACCGACTCCGATACCGGTCAGGAACCGAAGTAGGCCGAACATCGTGATGTTCTGTGCGAGTGCAGTTGCCCCCATCCCCACCGAGAACCAGACGATGCACGTCAACATCGTTCTACGACGACCGATCCGATCACCGAAAGCACCGGCCGTCAAGGCACCGACCATGACGCCGATCAGGGCGTAGGAACCGAGTGCTCCAGCGGTTTCCGGATCCAAGGCACCCAGCTGAGCGGAATCGGCGAGCAGAGTCGGCAGCACGGTACCGTAGACGACGAGGTCGTAGCCGTCGAAAACAATTGCTGCCGTGGACAGTGCAACGATCCACAGAACACTTCGGCGGTGTCGGTCACTGGCCCAACTGGTGTTGGCGGTGGAGTCCGGGGCATTCATCGGGGATCCTTTTCGGTCAGGGAGTACCGCTTCGCGACTGCATCGGCACTGACGGCCGAGCGGGTAGCTTTACTGTTCCAGACTGTGCGTTGAGTCACACCAGAGCTTTGCCTAGCGCCTACCTCGACATTACGAAAGTTGTTGTCTTCCAATCATGTTGCCGAGGTTTCATCGGTCGCTCGGGCGGCGGCCAATTCGGCTCTCGAACGGATGCCCATCTTGGCGTACACCCTGGTCAGATGAAACTGAACAGTCTTGACCGACAAGAACAATTCGGCGGCGACCTCGCGATTGGTCATTCCCGTGGCGACCAGGCTCGAGACTGCATCTTCCTGCGGGGTCAACGCGTCGTGGGCCCGATTCTTCAGAACGGCGTGCACGCCACCCGCTTTCAGCTCACGGTCGCACCGTCGAACGTACGTTGTGGCACCCAGCGCGAGATAGCCCTCGCGAGCGGCGCTCACGACGGCGTCGGCCTCGCGCCGCTTACCTGCCCTTCGCAGGGTCTGACCGTAGGCATAGTTGACTCGGGCGCGATCGTACGTCAGGGGTAGCGGTGCGAGCGATGCCAGCGCATCCTCGAATGATGCTCGCGCAGAATCGAGGTCACCGATCGCACCATGCAGGCGTCCCCGCGCACAGGCAAGACGTGCGTGTGCGGAGCGATGACCGCGATCGCGCACTCTGGCCTCGTGCGGAGTCAGAAACTCGTCGGCCTCGTCGAGTCTGCCCTCGACTATCAACGCGTTGGCGTACACATCGGGCCACGCCCAGAACCCTGGCTCGGACACGTCTGCGTGAGCCCACTGCTCGGTCAACGGTGCAAGAGCGCGTAGGACGCCGGCATAGTCGGCCTGCGCCTCCGCGATGGCAGCACGTCCGAGAGCCGTAGGCACCCGCATGATCGCGTAGTCGCGCGCGCCGGAATTGCCTCGGTGTGCACTGTTTCCAGCGGCCTCCCAATCTCCGCGGAGCGCGTGGATCTGCGTTGCGGTCCACTGGAGCAGAGGAACGATCAACGCGGCGCCGGAGCGGTCGGCCAGGTCGGAACCAGCTCCGACCAACCGAAGCGCCGCATCCCACTCGCCGGTGACGAAATAGGTGCGCGCCAGCCAACCATGAGCCCACAACGAGATTCGCGTCGAACCGCCGAGAAAGTCGGTCGGTGCTGCGGCTTCGAGCTCCGAGCGCGCGAGATCGATGTGGTCCGTTGCGAAGTGCAGCCAACCGGCACCCATCTGCACCCGTTGCCCGACGGCCCCGGTACTGGCGTGACCCCACAGGTCTCGATAGCTGCTCAGTGCTTCTGCAACACGGCCCGTACCCGCCAGACCGAGGCCTCGAATGGACTGCGCCTCCACCGCAGTTGCGTGGTCGGCTCCGACGAGCTCGACTGCGCGATCGGCCCACAATACGAGGTTGGCACCGTCGCAGCGCGCCAGATTGTGCAATACCTGCCGATGACAGATCACAGCGGCGACCTCGGGGTCGTGCCGCGTCCGGACCAACTGCCACGCCCGGGTGAGTCGAGCTTCGGCTTCGTTGGGGCGGCCGCGCAGGATGGCCAGGTATCCGAGAACGGCATTGCGAGCTGGTGTCTCGCGAAGGCTTTCGATCTCGGCAATGTAATCCGAGGCCGTGCGCATGTCCCCCGCACCGATGAGGGCATCCACCGCGCGAACCAAGCGATCCTCTCGCGCGGCCGGCTCCTGTGTCGACCGACTGGACAGGAGGTAAAGCTTTGCTGCCGTTGCCCATTCGCCCTTCCCGGCCCGAAACGCAGCGAGCGTGTCCAATCGGTCCGACACCAGTGGATCGGGCAGTGGCGACGCGTGAACCAGATGCGTCAGCTGGTCGGCCGGGTCGGCCTCGGCTGCTGCAGCGGCTCGGTGCAGGTGCGCACGCTCGACTCGGCTCATTGTCGAGAGCACCGCGGCGCGAACCGTCGGATCGGGAGCCTCGAGGATGGTTGCTGCAGAGCTACGTCGGACGGTCACCAGTGCGAACTGCTCCGCGAGATCGACAGCAGGCCAGGGGTCGTCGATGCCGGCGACCTGGCACACCGTCGTCAACGGTCGGCCGCATTCGAGAACTGCGACAGCCGTGATCAGGCGTCGAGCCTCGTCGGTACACAGCCCGAGCGTCGTCCGAACCCCCGCCGCCACGAAGGCAGGCGCCGGCAGCTCGGGGCGAACGCCCTTCCAGGTCTCGCCAGGCACCTCGTCCAGCAGCGCCACTGCATACCGAGGGCGTCCGCCGGTGTGTCGCGTCAAATGCGCAGCCGAGGACGGCGACAGAATGATCCCCTGCAGCGCCGCGATCTCGGTCACGGCCGACACTGTCAGTGGCGGTACCGCCAGCGACAGGTCTGCGGCGCGATCGAGAACATCATGGGATTCGATACTGCCTTCGGGCAACGGCTTTCGAGTACACACCACCGCCAACTTCGCAGACCGATGATGCCGAACGGCGGAGGCGAATGCACGGAGCGAGTCCGCATCGCAGTCGTGTGCATCATCGATCAGCAGAACTGTCAGACAGTCCGGCGGCAACGCGTCGGCAATTCGGTTTCCCCAATCGACCGGCTCGGCCCCCTCCATGTCGATAGCTGGGACGAACTGCCTGACGAGGGCGAACGGCACCTGCGTTTCCCACGAAACCGCACCGATGCGGCGCACCACCGTGCGCTGCACCTCGGTACCGACCGTCCGCTCGAGCTGCCGCAGAATCGACGACACGCCGATGCCAGGCGGTCCGGTCAGCACCGCGAAAGTCGACGCAGTCGCGGACGCATCGACTGTCCGGAGCAGGACGTCCAACAGTTCACCGCGGCCGATCAACGGTGAAGGTGACATGACGTCACCGTATCCGCGGAGCCGGAGTGCGTCCGGCGATCGAACCAACACCGCCATGACTCAGCCCGGATCGCCGCCGGCCACCGGGAGTACGGTGCCGGTGATGTACGACGCCTCGTCGGAGGCGAGGAAGCAGATCGCTGCGGCCTGCTCGTCCAGTGTTCCGTAGCGTTTGAGCAGCGAGGACTCCACCGTTTGGTCGACGATGGCCTGGTACCAGTCCTTTTCTTGCTCGGTAGAGGGCGCGGGCCCGCGAGCGACGCGTCGTGCCGGTGCATCGGTACCGCCTGGAGCGGTGGCCACCACACGAACACCGTGCGGTGCCGCCTCGACTGCCAGAGTCGCAGTGATGGCGTTGACGCCGCCCTTCGCTGCTGCGTAGGGGACCCGGTGGATGCCGCGGGTGGCGACCGAGGAGACGTTGACGATGGTACCGGCACCGCGTTCGATCATGTATGGGATCACGGCTCGGCAGGACCACAGCGTCGGAAAGAGCGAGCGGGAGATTTCCTTCTCGATCTGCTCGGGCGGATACTCGGCGAACGGTTTCGCCCAGATGGTGCCGCCGACGACGTGAACCGACACGTCGACACGTCCGTGTCTTGCGAGTGCGGCGTCCACCACCGCCGAAGCACCCTCCCAGGTTTCGAGGTCGGCGATCACAGGGGCGGCCTCGACGCCGTCTCGTTGAAGTTCCTCGGTGAGCTGTTCGACCAACTCGGACCGGTCGGCCAGGATCAGTGCTCCTCCTTCGGCACCGATCCGTCGGGCGACGCATTCGCCGATGCCCTGGGCGGCACCGGTGATCAGCACGATCTTGCCTGTGAATCGGCCGGGGCTGACGAACTTGGGACGTTTGTTCGCACGGGATTCGTGCATGGCGCGCTTCATCGTGGCCTTCGAGCGGTCGGCGTGATCGGCGATCAGTGTCCGTGCGCGCCCACGGTCCCCGGCCTCGAATGCGTCGACGATGTCCAAGTGGTCCTGGGCGCACAGCGGATCGCACCAGGTCGCGTTGCGCAGCACGTCCTCCATCGCCGCTTTCACCCCGAGAGCCCGATAAGCCTGCAGCAGGTGCTCGTTGCCCGTCTGTGTGAAGAGGTAGTCGTGGAAGGCAGCGTTGGTCTCGGTGTAGGCGGCGGCGTCGACGAACCGATCACCGTCGACGTAGCGAGTGGTGGTCTCGGCCAGCAATCGGTAGCCGGAAATCTGCTGTGAAGACAGTCGGCCGATCACCAGCTCCAGGGCACCGAGTTCGAGAGCGCGCCTGGCCTCGAACACTGCATCCGACTCGTGCACCGAGGGATGTTCTTCGCCGATCTCGTACTCCGAGCCCGAAACGGACGCCGGTACCGGAGTTCGCCGGACAAGTGGCTCGACGTCACTCGAGGTCCAGATACGTTGTGCTGCAACGGAGTGCGCTTCGGGTGTCAAGAGTAGATCTGGACTTTCGTCCAACCCGACCCGCTCGGCCGTCGACCCGGCTACGGCGACGCGCTGCCCCGCGATCGAGCGCATGGTGTTTGCTTCCTCGGAGGCCGAGAGCCCACCACTGTGGCGTAGCGGTTCTCCTACGCGACTGCCGAACACTGATCGACCGAAGATACTCCTGCCGTCCGAGGCAGGCGTCCCGGAAGCGCAGTCTGCAGCCAGTTCCGTCGGAACGACTTTCGCGTCGACCTGTGGTTCCACCGGTTCGTTCACCGTCGTCCGGTGGTCGTTCACCAGATCCTCTGTGAGCGAACTCGTTTCGTCGTCGACACTCTCCTTCGCAGCTGCCGACGACGGCGCGAACTTCTCGTAGTAGAAGCCGGTCGGTTCGATGCCGGCTTCGGTGAAGTGCGTTCGGACTGCCTCGACCATGGGAGGCGGGCCGCACAGGTAGACCGCGACATCACCGCCATTGAGATGTGCATCGGTCAACAGTGCAGTGACGTACCCCTTGTTCGCAGCGGTGCTCGAGGGGTCCGAAACGCAGTGATCCCACGTGAATGCGTCCAATGCCGAGGCCAGGAGTTCGAGCTCGTCCAGCTGGACGACGTCGTCGTCGGTGCTGGCTCCATATACGAGATGCACTGGACGAGTGCTCGCTTCGGCCGCCATCGTACGCAGAATCGACAGGATCGGGGCCAGCCCGGTACCGCCGGCCAACAGCAGCGCAGGTCGCTGTGCTTCGCGCAGAAAAAAGCTCCCGTGTGGTCCGGTGAACGAGATCTTGTCGCCCGCGGCCGCAGTGTCGCTCAGATAGGTCGACATCAGGCCACCAGCTGTGAGCTTGACCAGGAACTCGAGTTCGTCCGATCCCGACACGCAACTGAACGAGTAGGACCTGGTCTCCTCGGACCCGGGGACGGTGATGTTGACGTACTGACCGGGGAGGAATGCGAGCGAGCCACCTGCCGGTGCCTCGACAGCGAGCCTGACCGTCGTGGGAGAGAGTTTCTCCACGGCGGTCACCACCGTCTCATGCGTCGCAGCTTGGGTTTTCGCCACCGCCGAGGTGCTGGCGATCTGAAGCACCAGATCGGACGTGGGCTTCATACTGCAGGGAAGGCAGTAACCGTCGTCCGATTCGGACTGCGAGAGCGCGTCGTCGAGGTAGGTACCGCCGTCGTACTCACCCGATTCGCACAGGGCCTTGCACGTTCCGCACGCTCCGTCCCGGCAGTCGAGAGGGATGTTGATGCGTGCCCGGTAAGCGGCGTCGGCGACGGTCTGTTCGTCCTCGCAGGTGATGAAGCGGGTGACGCCGTCCTCGAAAGACAGTGCGACGGAATGGCTCACGATGGAACTCCTCGGGGTTACGACAGATGAATCAGAAGTGGTAGATGTCGACGACGTGGTGGATGTAGTCGTTCTTCAGCACCACGGTCTTGCGCCGGATGAGCGGCGAGTCGCCGGAGAAGTCGATCGTGTAGAACGATGTTCCGTAGTACGGATCGATGGTCTTGTAGCGGAAATACATGGTGTGCCAGTTGAATCGGACGTCGACGATATCTCCTCGACGTTCGATGACCTCGACGTTGCTGATGTTGTGACTGGTCCGTGGTTCGGGTATCGACGTGGCACTGGACCGTTCGGTCCTGATGCGGAACACCCGATCCTCCAGCCCACCTTTGTTCTCGTAGTAGATCAGCGAGATGTCGGTCTGGGGATCCTCGGTGAGGAGATCGTTGTCGTCCCAGCAGGGCATCCAGTACTCGACGTCGTCCGCATAGCACGTGAGCCATTTCTCGAACTCGCGATCGTCGAGGTAGCGCGCTTCGCGGTAGAGGAACTGCTCGATGGATGACTGGGTGATCAGGCGCGACGATGCGGCCTGCTGAATATCGGTGTTGTCGACAGTGGCAGTCATGTCAGACCTCCTGTGCTGCAGCGGTTGCGGAGTCGGCTGCGCGCTGCTTGTCGAGGGCGGCAAGTAGGGTCTTGCGCCAGTAGCCGTGCTGAACGGGGAACAAGCCCTCGTCTTCGTTCTTGACTCCCGCCGAAATGACACCGGGCATGTCCAGTGCCTCGGCCACCGGATCGGGTCCGGTGAGCCAGTGCTCCGCGCCGCGGCTCATGTCGTTCCACGGCGCATTGGTCGCCTGGAACGTCAGCTGACAGGAGCGAAACTCTTCCAGGTCGTCGGGTGTCGCCATGCCGGAGGCGTTGAAGAAGTCCTCGTACTGCCGGATCCGATGTGCGCGAGCCTCTTTGCTCTCGCCCTTGGGTGCGATGCAGTAGATGGTGACCTCGGTCTTGTTGGGCGCGATCGGCCGGAAGTGCCGGATCTGCGTGCTGAACTGATCCATCAGGTAGACGTTCGGGTACAGGCACAGGTTGCGTGAACCCTTCACCATGAATTCGCCCTTGGCGTCGCCGAACTTCTCCTTCAGCGCGTCCATCTGGTCCCACAGCGGGCGGTCCTGGGGGTTGGCCGCCCAGGTCCACAGGCAGAGATGGCCGTTGGGGTAGGACCAGTAGCCGCCGCCGGACTTACCCCAGCCGCCGGCGTCGAGCGCCTTGGTGGTGTTCTTGGATTCGCCGTTGTTGCGGCGCGAGGTGGTCGCGGCGTAATTCCAGTGCACGGCACTGACGTGATACCCGTCGGCCCCGTTCTCCGCCTGTACTTTCCAGTTCCCGTCGAAGGTGTACGACGAGGATCCGCGGAGTACTTCGAGTCCTTCCGGTGACTGGTCGACGAGCATGTCGATGACTTTCGTCGTGTCACCGAGATGCTCGGCCAGGGTCGAGACGTCGTCGTTCAGGCTCGCGAAGAGGAAACCGCGGTAGCTCTCGAATCGGGGGACCTTGGTGAGGTTGTGCGATCCATCGACATCGAACGTGTCCGGGTAGCCGGCACCGTCGGGATCCTTGACCTTGAGCAACGTGCCGTCGTTCCGGAACGTCCAGCCATGGAAGGGGCAGGTGAGCGTGGTGCGGTTGTCCGTCTTTCGTCGGCACAACATCGCGCCACGATGTGCGCAGGCGTTGATGAGGCAATGGAGTTCACCGTCCTTGCCACGGGTGATCACGACGGGCTGACGACCCATGTGCACGGTGAAATAGTCCCCGTTGTTCGGGAGCTGACTTTCGTGGGCGAGGTAGATCCAGTTGCCCTCGAAGATGTGCTTCATCTCGAGCTCGAAGACCTCTTCGTCGGTGAAAATACTGCGGTTGGCGCGGTAGATGCCCGCCGCTACATCGTCGATCACCGCTCCGTCGATCGTGTTCTGTACGTGATCCAGCATTTCGGTCATATCGGTTCCTCCAGGCGCTTCGAGTTCGACTACAAGCGACTGTGTCAGGGAGTGGTTGCCGTCACACCAGGGCTTTACCTAGGCCCAACCTGGGGACCTATTCATCGTTTCTGCTTATCAATCGGACGAAAATAGGTCTTTGTCAACGATGGATCGGCCCCCTACTGTGGTCAGGGTCACCCACCACGCACAGAGAGGCACGGTCATGGAACTTCGGCACCTGTACCACTTCGTGGCCGTCGCCGAGACTCGGCACTTCGGGCAGGCCGCCACCCGGTTACACCTGGCTCAGCCCGCACTGTCGCAATCGGTTCGCCAATTGGAAGCCGAGTTGGGTGTGACGCTGTTGGCCAGGACAACCCGCCAGGTCAGCCTGACTCCGGCGGGAGAATTCTTCTACCGCGAAACGCTCCGCAACCTCGACAGTCTTGAGCAGAGCGCGCGAGGAGTGCGAAGGATCGCCGATGGCCGATATGGGTTGGTACGCATCGGCTTCACCGGTACCGCCGCCTTCGACCAGCTACCGCCGATTGCGCGAGCGATCAAACAGAGACTGCCTGGCATTGCCTTGGAAATTCACGGCGACCTGCTCACCTCAGCGCAGGTCGACGGTCTGCGCGCGGAACATCTCGACGTCGCTGTGCTGCGACCACCTGTTGCGGGCGACGATCTGGTGTTGCGCACCATCACCACGGAATCGTTGGTGCTCGCGCTGCCCGTCGATCATCGGTTCTCCACCGAACCGGCGCTCGACGTCGCCGATCTGGCCTACGAGGACTTCGTCATGTACTCCGACACTCATTCGGTCGTCAACGAAGCAGTGGTGACAAGTTGTCGCGCAGCAGGTTTCAACCCCCGCCGTGAACACGAGGCCCCGGATACTTCGGTCCTGCTGGCACTCGTCGCTGCGGGATTGGGTGTTGCGTTGGTTCCGGAATCCGTTCGCGCCCTGCAGTTGAACGGCGTCGTGTTCCGCGACATCGCCGGCGCGAGCACCATCGATCTGGCGTTGGCCTGGCGCCGCGACCGGCCTTCTGCACTCGTCGATGCGCTCGTCGGTGCCCTCGAGGACGCGGGCGTTCTGCCGCGCCTCGAATCATCCGTTTCGTCCAAGCCGAAGGACATGTCATGAAGATCGTCGCCGTCGACGCGATCCCGTATTCGATCCCGTACCGAAAACCGCTGAAGTTCGCCAGCGGTGAGGTCGCTGCGGCCGATCACGTGTTGGTTCGGGTGCACACCGACGACGGCGTTGTCGGTATCGCAGACGCTCCGCCCAGGCCGTTCACCTACGGCGAGACCCAGCGCGGTGTGACTGCGGTGATCGAGACCCTGTTCGCGCCGGCCGTCATCGGCCTTCCGCTCACGGCCCGTGAGATGGTCAACGCGAAACTTGCTCGTACAGTTGGTAATCCGGTTGCCAAGTCCGCCGTGGACATGGCAATCTGGGATGCCCTCGGGCAGACTCTGGACCTACCGGTCACCGAACTTCTCGGCGGCTACACCGACCGCATGAGGGTGAGCCACATGCTCGGATTCGATTCGCCCGCAGCAATGGTCGACGAAGCCAACAGGATGCGAGAGACGTACGGAATCGACGTCTTCAAGGTAAAAGTCGGCCGCCGACCGATAGGCCTCGACATCGCAGTCGTCCGCGCACTCCGCGAGGGCCTCGGTCCCGACACCGAACTGTATGTCGACGGTAATCGTGGCTGGACCGCCGCTGAATCTGCGCGCGCCATGAAAGAGATGTCCGACCTCGGACTGACCCTCGCCGAGGAACTGTGCTCCGCCGACGACGTGCTCGGCCGACGATGGCTCGTCCAACAACTCGACGTCCCCTTCGTGGCCGACGAATCGGCGACCACCCCGGCCGAGGTCACCAGGGAAATTCTCGGTGGATCCGCGACCGCGGTGAGCATCAAGACCGCTCGTACCGGCTTCACCACGTCACAGCGGACCCACCACCTGTGTGAGGGCCTCGGCATCGATGTGGTGATGGGAAACCAGATCGACGGCCAGCTCGGCACGGCCTGCACCGTCGCCTTCGGTGCTGCCTTCGACCTGACGTCGCGTCGGGCAGGCGAGCTGTCCAACTTCCTCGACATGAGCGACGACCTTCTCACCGAGAGCCTCGAAATTCGGGACGGCACGCTCAGTGTCCTGCCGGGCTCGGGACTCGGTGTGCGCATCGACCCGGACAAACTCGCGAAATACCGAACCGACCAATGATTTTCAGTCCCCGAACACATCTTCCACACAAGGAGCAGACATGAGTGTCGATCACGCAGAGACGAACAACCTGACCGGCGAGGTCGCCACTGCGGCCGCGTCCGGCGCGAATGCCACCCAGCGCTTCACCTCCGACAAGCAGGCCGCTGCCCACACTCCACCCGAGCGCGTCAGTCTGCTTGCCCGCCAGGTGCTCTCGGCCGTCCACGACACGGTCCGCGAACACAAGGTGACCTACGAAGAGTACAACGCACTCAAGGCATGGCTCATCAACGTCGGTCAGACCGGTGAATGGCCGCTGTTCCTCGACGTCTGGGTCGAGCACGTGGTCGAAGAAGTTGCCGGTGAATCCCGGGAGGGCAGCAAGGGCACCATCGAGGGCCCGTACTACGTTCCGGACGCTCCAGAGTTGGGTTCGGCCGCAATCCTGCCCACCCGCGACGGCGAGAAGGGCACCCCGTTGCTGTTCCAGGGCCAGGTCAAGGCCGTGGACGGAACGCCGCTGCAGCATGCCGTCATCGAAATCTGGCACGCCGACGCAGACGGCTTCTACTCGCAGTTCGCACCGGGAATCCCCGAATGGAATCTGCGCGGCACCGTGACCACCGACGATCAGGGCCAGTTCTGGATTCACACCATGAAGCCTGCGCCGTACCAGATCCCGACCGACGGGGCATGCGGCAATCTCATCTCTGCCGCAGGATGGCACCCGTGGCGTCCGGCACACCTGCACCTCAAGGTCGCTGCCGACGGCTACCAGCAGATCACCACTCAGCTCTACTTCCCCGGTGACGCGCACAACGACGACGATGTCGCCAACGCCGTCAAGCCGGAACTCATCCTCGACCCGCAGGACGTCGCCGGTGGCCAAGAAGTGACGTACGACTTCGTACTCGACAAGGACTGAGACACATGCTGTTTGCTGTGAAGATGGATGTCGCGCTGCCGCAGGATCTCGATGTGGATGTACGAACCGACACTCTCGCCCGAGAGAAGGCGTACTCGCAGCAGCTGCAGCGCGACGGCGAGTGGGTGAGCATCTGGCGACTCGTAGGTCAGTACTCGAACCTCAGTATCTTCGATGTGCGGGACAACGAGCGACTGCACGAGATTCTGTGGAATCTGCCGCTGTTCCCGTACATGAGTATCGACGTGAGCCCACTGGCCCAGCATCCGTCGGACATTTCCGCGGTGTAAGAGATGATGTGGCAGGACGAGCAGTGGCGAGACGAGCGCTGGCGGGGCGAACTCGGGGACGCGTTCGCGGGACTGGTGCCCGAGTGCATCGACGACCGACCGTTGACCGGACGAATCGAGGGCACCACAGTCGGTGAGCTGGGCGCATTTCAGATCGCCGGCTCGCCGCAGACGGTGCGGCGGTCCCGCTCGGCCGTGCGCAGACGACCCACCGATGCCGTCAAAGTATGTGTGCAACTACAGGGCAGAGCAATCGTGCGGCAGGGCGACCACGAACTGGTCATTCGTGCGGGGCAGCTCGGAATCTACGACACCCGCCGAGCATACGATCTGCGGCTGGAGGGCGATTGGCAATGCGCGGTGATGGCATTCCCGCCCAGTGCACTTCGGCTGCCGCACAAATTGATCGATGCCACGATGCAGCGTGCGCATGACGTCGGCTCCGGCCCCGGCGCGGTACTCGACTCCTTCGTCCGGGCAGCGCTCGCGCAGACGGCCGACGACGCAGTCGATTCCGGCTCGGCCCTGCGTTTCGCCGACGCCGGGCTCAGCCTCATCAGCAGTGCCCTCACCTCGGGCACTCACATCGATGTCGACGAAGCAGGTGAGCACGCCAGGAAGCTGGCCGTCCTCACCTACATCGATCAGCACCTCCTGGACCCCGACCTGTGTCACCATTCCGTCGCCGCCGCATTTGCCATGTCGCCGCGCAGTCTCGACAGATTGTTCGATGGCGAAATCGCCACTGTGACAGCGACTATCCGCGAGATGAGACTCGATGGTGCCCGCCGAGATCTACTCGCGGCCCGAGCGGCGAGGTCCACGGTCGGTGCTGTTGCCGGGCGTTGGTGCTTCTCCGACGCGGCGCACTTCAGTCGACTGTACAAGCGCAGATTCGGTATCAGTCCGTCCGCGGAACGGACCGCGCTTCGCTGAGCTTCGGTCTGCGAACGAAGCTGTCCGGCAACGGATCCGCCGACACTCGGCGTGAATCGGCAAGAAACCCGACGGAAATAGACAACTGCAGTGCCATCTCCCTCCGCACACTGAATACCTACCGGTGTGGTGCCGGTCACTGGTGAGAGGATTGACCGAGATGGACGATGCATTCGACTACGTGATTGTCGGTGGCGGATCCGCCGGCTGCGTACTGGCGTCACGACTGAGCGAAAACCCCGATGTGACAGTGCTGCTGCTGGAAAGCGGTGGCCGCGACGATCACCCGGACCTCGCAGTTCCCCCCGCCTGGCCGTCGCTCTGGGGTAGCAACGTCGACTACTCCTACAACACGGTTCCGCAGGAGGCGGCTGGCGGCGGTGCGCACAATTGGCCGCGGGGTCATACCCTCGGCGGGAGCAGCTCCATCAATGCGATGGTCCACCTGCGCGGACACCGAAACGATTTCGACACCTGGGCGCAGGTAGCGGGGGAATCGTGGTCTTACGACGCAGTGCTGCCGTACTTCATGAAGTCCGAAACGGTACCCGACGGAGACGCAAAGGTTCGCGGCGACAAGGGCCCGTTGAGACCGGCTCCGTCGTCCTCGCCGAATCCGGTGTCGCAGACGTTTCTCGATGCGGCCGCCGAGGCCGGGCATCCAGCCACAGGCGACTTCAACGGCACCGAGCAAGAAGGTGCGGGTTGGCACGATCTGGCGATCTCCGACGGTGCCCGGCTCAGCGTGGCGTCGGCCTACCTGGCACCCGTCGAGGCGCATCGACCCAACCTGACCGTGTCGACGGGATCGCGGGCGCAATCGCTGGTGGTGAAGGACGGCCGCTGCGTTGCCGTCAGATACCGGCGCGACGGCGAGCCGATGACAGCGTCGGCTCGACACGACGTCATTCTGAGCGCGGGTGCCGTGGATTCACCCCGGTTACTGCTGCTGTCGGGAATCGGACCGGCCGAGGAACTGCAGGAGCTTGGAATCCCCGTCGTACACGATCTACCGGGTGTAGGACGAAACTTGCACGACCATCCCCTGTGCAGTGTGGTTTACGAAGCAACGCAACCGATTCCGCCCGCGTCCACCAATCACGCCGAGGTGTCCATGCTCTGGCGTAGCGATGACGATCTCGATGGTCCGGACATGCAGCTGATGTTCATTCACGTGCCGTTCCATCAACCGACTCTTGTCGCCCCGGAGAACAGCATCACGTTCGGTGTCACCACCGTGCCCGACAGTCGCGGCAGCGTACGACTTGCGACGGCGAATCCGGAAGATCTGCCACTGATCGATCCGGCATATCTCACTGCGACATCGGACGTGGACCGATTGGTCGATGCTATTGCGGTTGCCCGCAACATTGCTGCGACCGACGCCTTCGCGACGTGGGGTCTGACGGAGGTACTTCCCGGTGCCGCTGTGGATTCGGACGCAGCACTGCGGGATTACGTCGCCCGAGGGACTGGGACCTACTACCACCCGGTGGGTACCTGCGCGATGGGAACGGGCCCTGATTCCGTCGTCGGGCCCGATCTTCGGGTACACGGCATCGACGGCCTGCGCGTGGTCGACGCGTCCGTCATACCGAGAGTCGTGTGTGTCAATACCAATGCCGCGACGGTGATGGTTGCAGAGAAGGCCGCGGACCTGATCGGTTGACCGGCAACGCATTTCGAGACCAAGATACTTCGAGAGAAAGAGAATCAGCGTGAGCAACACTTTGTTGGGTACCACCTGGCACGGTCAGATCTACAGTGGCGGTTGGCGTGCGGGTGGTGGCGGCACCACAAGCACAGTAGAACCGGCGACCGGTGCGAGTCTGGGCGAGATCGGCCTGGCGAATGCCGGCGACGTCGACGATGCCGTGGCCAGGGCCCGCGCTGCGCAGCCCGCGTGGGCGGCCACCCCCGGACACGAGCGAGCGGCTGTGATCCGGGAAATTGCAAAGCTGCTCGAGGCGCATCGCGGTGAGTTCGAGGAATGGCTCATCCGTGAGGGTGGATCGGTACCGGGCAAAGCTGCGTTCGAGGTCGGTCTCGTCCTGAGTGAGTTGTGGGAAGCGGCAGCTCTGCCCACCCAGCCCTACGGCCATCTGCTGCCCACCAGCGAGACTGGACGCTCCAGCATCGGCCGTCGCGTGCCGATCGGCGTCGTCGGCGTCATCAGCCCGTGGAACTTCCCGCAGATTCTGTCGATGCGCGCAGTCGCTCCCGCGCTGGCTCTCGGCAATGCGGTCGTCCTCAAGCCGGATGTGCAGACCGCCGTGTCCGGTGGTGTGTTGTTCGCCCGCCTCCTCGAGGAGGCCGGCGTTCCGGAGGGTCTCTTCCACGTGCTGCCCGGCGACGCCGAGCCCGGGGCCGCCGTTGCCGAACATCCCGGCATCGGCATGGTGTCGTTCACCGGATCCACCGCTGTCGGTCGAAAAGTAGGTGAGGCAGCCGGTCGCACGCTCAAGCGCGTCTCTCTCGAACTCGGTGGCAACAACGCACTGATCGTGCTCGATGACGCGGATCTGGACGCCGCCAGCTCCGCAGGCGCGTGGGGATCGTTCCTGCACCAGGGACAGGTGTGTATGACGGCAGGTAGGCACATCGTGCTGGAGTCCGTCGCCGACGAGTACCTCGATCGTCTTGCCGCTCGCGCGAAGAACCTTCCGGTGGGAGACCCGTTCACCGAGCAGGTTGCGCTCGGACCACTGATCAACGAGACGCAACTGAAGAACGTGGACCGCATCGTCTCCGAGACCGTGGCGGCCGGAGCGGAAGTTCGCGCCGGTGGCACACATCGCGAATTGTTCTACGCGCCGACAGTTCTCGCTGGAGTGACATCGTCGATGGCCGCATTCCGGGAAGAGATCTTCGGGCCGGTGGCACCCGTCATCGTCGTGCGCGACGAGGACGAGGCCGTTGCCGTCGCCAACGACACCGAGTACGGTCTGGTCGCCGCGATCCAAACCGGATCAGCCGATCGGGGCAGGCATCTCGCAGACCGCCTGACCACAGGAATTGTCCACGTGAACGACCAGACACTGAACAACGATGCGTATGCCCCGTTCGGTGGAACCGGTGCCTCGGGCAATGGTGCACGATTCGGTACCCAGAGCAGTTGGGACGAGTTCACTCAGTGGCAGTGGCTCACTGTTCGCGACCACGCTCACCCGTTCCCGTTCTGACCGACGCCGATCTACGCCGAACTCGAAGCTAGGGATGATCATTCGCCGAAATGCGTCCACAACTTCGAGTTCGGCGTGCCCTGTCCGGACGCGGTCAGGCCCTGCACAGGCCGGGTCGGCGCTTGCATCCGTGGATTCTGCCCGCCACCGATGAACATGGTTTCCACCTTACTGGAAGGAGAGTTTCTGTGGCACAGCCTGATTCGGTCGTAGCCGACATCATGACCGAGACGATCATGTCGACCGACGGAACGCCGATCGGAGTACATTGCCTCGGATCCGGTTCACCTGTCGTGATAGTTCACGGCAGCATCTCGACAGCGCAGTCGTGGCTACAGGTAGCCTCACATCTCGCCGTCGACCACCGGGTTTTCGTTCTCGACCGCCGAGGACGTGGCCTGAGCGGCGACGCACCGGAGTACACCCTCGCCACCGAGGCCGCCGACATCGGGACCGTCCTCGCCCGAGTGACCGAGTCGACCGGTACCGTTCCGACTCTGGTCGGCCACTCCTACGGCGCCATATGCGCCCTCGAAGCCGCTCGACGTGGTTCCGAGCTGGCAGCTCTCGTGTTGTACGAACCACCACTGCCGGTGGACGGTCCGGTCGCGGGTGAACATCTCGCCCCGTACGCTGCAGCGATCGCTGCAGCCGACAACGATGCGGCGATACGAATCGCCATGGAGCATTTCATTCGCATACCCGCGGCCGAGACCGAAGCTATTGCCGCAACACCGTTGTGGAGGCAGTTCCTTGCGTTGGCACCCACCTGGACTCGCGAGTTGGAACAGATTGTCGTCTGCCATGAGCATGGGACCAGCGTGACCTGATTTCTGCCAGGGTGATGGGACCACCTGGATTGCCAGTTATGGGACCACCGGCGCGCCTTGCCGGTGGTCCCGTCGTTTGCTCGTTCGATCGTCTGTGACAGCACGAAGTCCGTCACGGAGGTCGGTGAGCATGGCTTTTCGGGAGATCAGTGTGAACGAAATCAGAGAAGTACTACGGCTGTGGCTCGGGACGGCGGCACTGCCGGCTCCGGGGCTGCGCACGATCGCCGAGCATGCCGGTGTGGATCGTAAGACGGTCCGCCGTTACGTCGAGGCAGCCCAAGCAGCCGGCCTGAGCAGAACCGACGATGCCGGCGCGGTCAGCGACGAGGTGATCGCAGCGGTCGTCGCCACTGTCCGGCCCGACCGGCCGCACGGTCACGGCGCGGCATGGGAGCAACTGGTGCCCCATCAGGAGCAGATCACCAAGTGGGTGGCAGGCGACGGTGAACGCAAGCCGCTCACGATCGCGAAAATCGAAGTCCTCCTTGCCCGTCAAGGATGCGTGGTGCCGTACCGGACGTTGCACCGGTTCTCCACCGAGATGTGTGGTTTCGGCCGCAAGAACCTCACCGTCCGCGTCGTCGACGGCGAACCGGGGATCGAATGCCAGGTCGACTTCGGGTATCTGGGGATGCTCACCGACCCCGACGACGGGCGGGCCCGCAAAGTCCACGCCCTGATCTTCACCGCGGTCTACAGCCGGCACATGTTCGTGTGGCTGAGCTATTCGCAGACGTTGGTGGCGGTCATTGCCGGCTGCGAAGCAGCATGGAAGTTCTTCGGCGGCGTGTTCGCGGTCTTGATCCCGGACAATCTCAAACCTGTTGTCACGAGGGCGGACCCGATCGCTCCGCGGTTGAGCGATGGATGGCTCGACTACAGCGCCCACGTCGGGTTCATCACCGACCCGGCGCGGGTGCGCTCGCCGAAGGACAAACCGAAAGTCGAACGCACCGTGCAGTATGTGCGCGGAAACTTCTGGGCCGGTGAACGATTCAACAGTCTAGAGCAAGCGCAGGAGGCGGCGGTTCGGTGGTGCAGCAGCACCGCGGGTATGCGTATTCACGGCACGACATGCGCCCGACCGCGCGAGGTATTCGAGGACTCCGAACTGCCGGTACTGCTTCCGGTGCCGCCGGAGTACGACGTGCCGATCTTCAAGGACGTCAAAGTCCACCGCGACTTCCACGCGGAGATCGGGCGGGCACTGTATTCGTTGCCGCAGCAGTGGATCGGCTCGACACTGTCGGTCCGGGCCGACACCGAGCTGGTCAAGTTCTATCACCGCGGCACCCTGGTGAAGATCCATCCCCGCCAACCTGCAGGTGGGCGCAGTACCGACCGCGCCGACCTCCCCGAACACAAGTCCGACTACGCATTACGCGATGTCACCTCACTGATCAGAACCTGCAACGGCCATGGCCGCAACATCGGGATCTACGCCGAACGGATCCTCGATGACCCACTGCCCTGGACGCGGATTCGTAGTGTCTACCGGCTGCAAGGGTTGGTGAGACGTTACGGAGCCGAGCGGGTCGAACAGGCCTGCTCACTGTCGTTGGATCTCGATGTCGTCTCGGTCACCAAGATCGCGTCCATGTTGGAGCGGGCCACCGAAAAGACAGCACCGTCCTTACCGGCAGCGGTCGGACAGGCATCGACGCGATTCTCTCGTGACCCATCCGAATTCCGTTCCACCACAACACCATCACTGACCGTCGTAGACGCCGGCTCCGCATCCACGGAAGGACACTCATGACCACCACTCGCACCCCAGCCACCACCGAACCGGTCGGCACAGACCTCGTCCGACTGCTCAAGGCCCTCAAACTCGGCGCGCTCACCGACACGCTCCCCGAACGAGCAGCCCTGGCTCGGCAACACAAACTCAGCCACATCGGGTTCCTCGAAGTACTCCTCTCCGACGAAGTCAACCGCCGCGACTCCCGTTCGGCGACATTGCGATCGACCAAAGCAGGACTGGATCCGGCGATGGCGTTCGAGGACTGGAACACCCACGACGATCTCCGATACGACCGGACCCTGCTCGGAGATCTGACCTCACTACGCTTCCTCGATGCTCACCAGTCCGCGATCATCCTCGGACCCGTCGGAGTCGGCAAGACGCATCTGGCAACAGCATTGGGACACATGGCCATCCGCCGTCGACACAGTGTCCTGTTCGCACGATCGGACAAACTGTTCACCCGACTCCGAGCGGCCCGACTCGACAACACCGTCGACGCCGAAATCCGGCGACTGACCGCCATCGAAGTCCTGATCATCGACGACTTCGCGCTGCGCCCACTCGATGCCACCGAAACCAGCGACTTCTACGAACTCATCGTCGAACGCCACCGCAAGAAGACCACCATCGTCACCTCCAACCGGGAGCCGGCGGAGTGGCTGACCATGACCGCCGACACCCTCCTCGCTCAATCCGCCATCGACCGACTGACCTCCACCGCGCACACCCTCGTCATCGAAGGACCGTCCTACCGCCAACGCACCCGACCCGGAACAGTTGACGCCACCACCGACAACGAGCATCCTCAATAACGCGCCACGGTGGTCCCTACCCACTGGCAATCAGGTGGTCCCATCACCCTGGCAAGCGACACAGATCGACGCATGCGTCTCGGTGATGTCCCTGTACGGCGAACTTACAGCCAGAACTCTGCTCCTCGTGGGCGAACACAGCCCACCGCACCTGGTCAGGGCTTCTGCACAACTGGAATCCAGTCTCCGCGACGTATCGAAACAGGAATTGACCGGACAAGCGCACTTCGCGAATCTCGTTGATTCAGGTTCGGTCGCCTCAGCGATCGACACCTTCCTCGGTCACTGACACTCCTGCGGGGATCATCGGTACCGTTGGCCGGCAGACCTTTCCGAGACTGCCGGACGATGGTTTAGCTCGACTGCTGAGCACCGGAGCCACGTCTCGGTCGACGACACAGCTGATCGCGGGTTCAGGATCCGGCCCGTCGGCTCGGACCGAGAGGATGCGTCGTTGAGAGAGTCCGCAAAAAAGCGGCTCCGAATTTCTTCGGAACCGCTTTTGAACTGCACTGTGTCGGGCTGACAGGATTTGAACCTGCGACCACTTGACCCCCAGTCAAGTGCGCTACCAAGCTGCGCCACAGCCCGCCGCGCCTCGAAAGGCGCTTGCTGAGATTACCCCAGCCCTACCCCTGAGAGGAAATCGCCTGCTCAGGGGCGGGGCCGGGCTACATCAGCGGTTGTTGCCCTTGCCCGGCCGTTCCCGCTTCTCGCGGATACGCACCGAGACGCGCACGGGGCTGCCGTCGAAGTTGAACTCCTCACGCAGACGCCGCTCGATGAATCGGCGGTAGCCGGCCTCGAGGAAGCCGGTGGTGAACAGCACGAACGTCGGCGGCCGGGTGCTGGCCTGCGTCGCGAACATGATGCGCGGAAGACGTCCACCACGCATCGGCGGCGGAGTGGCCGCCACGACCTCTTTGAGCCACGTGTTGAGGCGTCCGGTCGGCACACGCTTGTCCCACGACTCCAGAGCCGTCTCGAGCGCAGGTACGAGCTTCTGCACCGCACGGCCCGTCTGCGCCGAGATGTTCACGCGCTGCGCCCACGGCACCCGAGCGAGATCGCGGTCGATCTCCTTCTCGAGCTGCTGACGACGATCGTCGTCCACCAGATCCCACTTGTTGAACGCCAACACCAACGCGCGGCCGGCATCGGCGACCATGCTGAGCACGCGCATGTCCTGCTCCGAGATCACCTCGGAGGCATCGAGAAGCAGAATCGCGACCTCGGCCGCCTCGATGGCAGACTTCGTCCGCAGTGACGCATAGAACTCGGCACCACTGGCATGGCTGACGCGCTTGCGCAGTCCGGCGGTATCGACGAATCGCCATGTCTTGCCGCCCAAGTCGACCAACGAGTCGACAGGATCGACTGTGGTTCCGGCAACATCGTGCACCACCGAGCGCTCGTCACCCGAGAGCTTGTTGATCAGCGACGACTTGCCCACGTTCGGCTTGCCGACCAGAGCGACACGCCTGGGTCCCCCACCGGGGATGCCCTCACGCGGGGTCTCGGGCAAGGCCTCGAGCACACGGTCCAGCAAATCACCGGTACCGCGGCCGTGAGTCGCGGAAACCGACAACGGCTCCCCCAGACCCAGCGACCACAGTGCGGCGACCTCGGACTCGGTGCGTCCGTCGTCGACCTTGTTGGCCACCAACAGAACCGGAGTCTTCGACCGGCGCAGCACTCGCGCCACTGCCTCGTCCGTCGTCGTCGAACCGACACGCGCGTCGACGACCAACAGGATCGCGTCGGCGGTGTGCATGGCCAATTCGGCCTGGCGCGCAACGGATGCCTGCAGACCCTTGGCGTCGGGTTCCCAACCGCCGGTGTCCTGCACCAAGAAGCGTCGACCACTCCAGTTCGCCTCGTACGACACCCGGTCGCGCGTGACGCCGGGAACGTCCTCGACCACTGCTTCGCGTCGTCCGATGATGCGGTTGACGAGCGTCGACTTGCCGACGTTCGGTCGGCCCACCACGGCGAGAGTCGGTACGGCTACGGCATCTTCGCCGTCTTCGCCCTCGTTGAGGTCGACGTACTCCCACTCGCCCTCGTCGCTCCATGTTCCGTCGCCCGCGGTTTCCGCTGCGCCGGAGAAGAATTCTTCACTCACTGCACTGCTCCACTTCTGTCGTTCACCACGAGCAGCAAACGCTCGATCACGCCGTCGAGATCCAGCTCGCTGGTATCGACGATCACCGAATCCTCGGCGGGACGAAGCGGTGACACTGCTCTTGTCGAATCTGCGTGATCGCGTCGTTGAACGTCCGCGAGCACGGATTCGTAGTCGTCTACGCGACCCTGTTCTATGTTCTGCTTGTTGCGACGCTCTGCCCGCGCTTCCGGTGAGGCAGTCAGGAACACCTTCACGTCGGCGTCGGGAAGAACGACGGTGCCGATGTCGCGGCCTTCCACAACGATTCGCGTCGACGAGCTCGCGAGGTCGCGCTGCATCTGCACCAACAGCTCGCGCACCGCGGGCACTGCAGACACGGCCGAAACGGCCTTGGTGACTGCGTCGCCGCGGATTTCGCCGCTGACATCTTCACCGTCGAGCAGAACGGTCTCGGACAGCGGGTCCTTGCCGATCTCGAGGGGAAGCGCCGCAACAGCTTTCGCAACAGCGTCTGCATCGGTGGGCTCGACGCCCGAGCGCAGCACCCACACCGTCGCGACGCGGTACATCGCACCGGTGTCGAGGTAGCTCGCTTCCAGTGCCGACGCGAGCCTGCGCGATACCGACGACTTACCGGTGCCCGAGGGACCGTCCATCGCAACGACGAGCGCACTCATCACAGGCCCACGGATTCGTAGAGCTTGCCGATCTCGCCGCGACCGAGAACACGCAGCGTTCCCGGACGCTGATCACCGAGCACGATGTTGCCGACATCGGTACGTACGAGGCGTCCGACCGGGAAGCCGACCTTGTCGAACAACCGACGCACGATGTGCTTGCGGCCCTCGTGCAGGGTCACCTTGACGAGCGACTTGCCGTCCGAGATGTCGAGCAGCTGGAAGCCGTCGACCTTCACCGGGCCGTCGTCGAGCGTGACGCCTTCACGCAGCTGCTTGCCGAGCGTGCGGGGAATGGTGCCCGACAACGTCGCGAGGTAGGTCTTCGACACCTCGAACGACGGGTGCATCAGGCGGTGAGCAAGATCACCGTCATTGGTGAAGAGCAACAGGCCCTCGGTGTCGGCATCGAGGCGGCCGACGTGGAACAGTCGCTGCCCCGCCTGGACCCGCTCGGAGACGATGTCGCCGACGCACGGGCGTCCCAGATCGTCGGACATGGTGCACTGCCATCCACGCGGCTTGTTCATCGCGAGATGAACCAGTTCTTCCTTCACGACCACGCGAGTGCCGTCGACACGGACCACAGCGATGTTCGGATCGATGCGGATGCCCTGTTCGGTGACGATGCGTCCGTCGACCTCGACGCGGCCGTCGGCGATCAGTTCCTCGGCTGCGCGGCGCGATGCGACGCCGGCCTGTGCGAGCACCTTCTGCAACCGGACGCCTTCACCGACGGGCACGTGCTTGCGCGGTGAGGAATCGGTGTGCTGATGCTTCGCCGGCTTGGCGTTGCTGATCGTGGTCGACGGAACCTGCTTCTTCTGCGGCTTCGGCGGCTTGGGACGCGACGGCTTCTTGCGAGGAACGGCGTCGTTACTACGGTCGTTGACACCGGTCTCGACGGGCGTGAAGTCTGTCGATTCGTCCTGTTCGACGCCACGGCGAGGGGCAGGTCGGGCTCCTGTGCGAGGGGCTCCGGTGCGTGGTGCGCCTGCGCGGGGTCCCCGGTGCGCGGGGCTCCAGTGCGAGGTCCCCGGTGCGGGGAGCGCCGTCACGGGGCGCATCGTCGCGGGTGCGATCTCCGCGGCGCGCGTCACGCGGAGTGTCCGACCTACCTGCGGTCGGCTTCCTGCGTGGGTCTTGTCTCTTGTTACGGTCCGGTGTGCCATCACGGCGAGCGGGCTTGTTCACTTGTCTTACCTATCAGTCGTCCGAGTCGAGCTCGGCTGCCGGATCGGGTTTCGATCCGCGGTTCTTGGTGGAGCGGGTCGTTCTCGGGTCGGTGTCCATGCTGTCACTGATCTCGTCGATCAGGTCCACACCCGGCAACAGCGGTGCCAGTTCGGGTAGATCACCGAGCGATGCGAGCCCGAGCCGTTCGAGGAACAACTCGGTGGTGCAGTACATCGTGCCGTTCGTCTCCGGGTCCGTTCCTGCTTCAGAGATCAGTCCACGGGCGAGCAACGTACGCATCACTCCATCGACATTGACTCCTCGCACGGCGCTGACTCGCGCGCGGGTCAACGGTTGACGATATGCGATCACGGCCAGGGTTTCCAATGCCGCGCGTGTGAGCTTGGACCGAGCGCCGTCCAGAAGCAGCCGTTCGACGTACGGCGCATAGGCGGTTCGGGTGTAGAAACGCCATCCGTCACCGGCGTAGCGAAGGTCGATTCCGCTGGCTCGTTCGGTCAGTGCAGCGGCCATCGCCGTCAATGCTGCGCGCACGCGGGCCACCGACGCACCCACGGCCGAGGCGAGCTGCTCGTCCGAGGCCGGTGTGTCGACGATCAGCAACACGGCTTCGAGAGCCGAGGCGAGGGTCGCGTCGTCGAGCTCCTCGGAATTTTCGGCGTCCTCGAGCTCGAGTTCTGGGTCGACACTCATGCGTAGTCCTCTTCCGTGACCACGATGGGTCCTTCGTCCTTACCGGTCCAGCTCACTCGAAGATCGCCGAGCGGCTCGGGCTGCTCGAAGGCGATCACCTGTTGCCGGAACAGCTCCAGCAACGCCAGGAATCGCGCGATTATTTCGACCTGCACCTCGCAGTCCTGCACCAACTCGGAGAACGACGCCCACTCGTTCAGTCCTCGGCCCTGCAGGTTCTCGAGCAGCCACGCCGCCTGCTCGGGAATCGAGACCGCGTGCTGATGAATGTGATCGAGCCCCACCTGCGGAATCGGCTTGGGTCGAAACGCGGCAGCGGCGATGTCGGCGAACGTGGCCGGATCGACGCCGAGCAGCACCTCGGGAATCAGATCGGCGTATCTGTCCTCCACCGATACCGATCGCGGATACCGCCGTAGCGCAGCAGCTTCCAGCTCACCGAACAGCAGGGCGACCTGCTTGTAGGCGCGGTACTGGAGTAGCCGGGCGAACAGTAGATCTCGCACTTCGAGCAGCGCCAGATCCTCGGCGTCCTCCACATCACCCGAGGGCAGCAACCGTGCTGCCTTGAGATCGAGCAATGTCGCGGCAACGACGAGGAATTCCGTCGTCTGATCGAGGCCGACATCGGCACCGAGCGACTTGGTGAACGAGATGAAATCGTCGGTGACGGTGTGCAACGCCACTTCGGTGACGTCCATGCGGTGCTGACTGATCAGCGACAGCAACAGATCGAACGGGCCCTCGAAGTTGAGCAACCGCACCCGGAATTTCGACGGATCCGCGTCGGCGGGAACCTCGATCGGGGCCTCGTCTGCGGCGTCGACGGTCACGGACCCGACCGGTAGATCACCTCGCGCGCGAGGGCGCGGTACGCCTGTGCGCCGCCGGATTTCGGAGCCCACGTGGTGATCGGCTCTCCGGCCACACTGGTTTCCGGGAATCGCACGGTACGGGTGATCACCGTGTCGTAGACGACGTCGCCGAACACCTCGACCACTCGCGTCATCACCTCACGCGAATGCAGAGTGCGCGCGTCGAACATCGTCACCACGATGCCGGCCAACTTGAGCCGGGGGTTGAGGCGGTCGCGCACCTTCTCGACGGTGTCGTTGAGCAACGCCAGCCCGCGGAGGCTGAAATACTCGCACTCCATCGGGATCAGCACTTCGTCGGCGCACGTGAGCGCGTTGACCGTCAACAGACCGAGAGACGGCTGGCAATCGATGAGGACGTAGTCGTAGCGATCGAGAATCGGATGCAGCACCCGCCCGAGTGTCTGCTCCCGGCCGACCTCGGTGACCAGCTGAATCTCGGCTGCGGAGAGATCGATGTTGCTGGGCATCAGATCGAGATTCTCGACGCGAGTGCGCATGATGATGTCGTCGGCAGAGACCTTCGCTTCGACGAGGAGGTTGTAGACCGTCAGATCGAGCTCGTGATGTGCGACGCCCAATCCCGCGGACAGTGCGCCCTGCGGGTCGAGATCCACGAGCAGCACCCGACGGCCGTAGCCGGCCAACGAGGCACCGAGATTGATGGTCGACGTCGTCTTGCCGACGCCACCCTTCTGGTTGCACATCGCGATGATCTTGGCCGGGCCGTGACTGGCCAACGGCTGCGGATCGGGGACCGCCCGGGTCTTGCGACCGGTGGGCCCGAGCTCGTTCGGCGCGGGAAGGATGTCGCGTGTCTCCCGACTGGATTCCGGTTGACGCGTCTGGAACAGGGCGCCCTCGAGATGCGGATGATCCAAGCCTGACTCCGCCGCTGGCGGCTGCGGTGTCGACACGTTCCAGCGCTCCCCTGTCCCGTTCGTCTTCGAGTAGTTCACGCAAACGCTACCGCTTGACGCTCGTGCAATGTCATCGGACACGCTGACGCACGGTCGCCGGCCTCGTGCTACCGAGCCCGTGGATGCGCTCCCGCCCACACTTCACGAAGTGTGGTGACGGTGACGAGAGTGTAGATCTGCGTCGTCGTCACCGATGCATGCCCTAACAGCTCCTGCACGACGCGGACGTCGGCACCACCGTCCAGTAGATGAGTAGCGAACGAATGCCGAAGGACGTGCGGCGACACTCCTGCGGTGATTCCGGCCCTTTGTGCGGAGTCTTGGAGCACCTGCCACGCACTCTGCCGAGACAACCTGCCGCCCCGGACGTTGAGGAACAGCGCAGGATTCGAGCGCGAGACCAGCCCCGGCCGCCCACGCACAAGGTATGCGTCGACGGCCTCGATCGCGGGCCGCCCGACCGGGACGATGCGATGCTTGCCGCCTTTGCCTCGCAACAGCACCGAACGGGCCTCGGTGTCGATGTCGTCGACGTCGAGCCCGACTGCCTCGGAGATACGAGCCCCGGTGGAATACAGCAGTTCCAGCAGGGCCCGATCCCGCAATCCGCGCGGGGCATCGGGACCGGCGATCGACGCCGATTCGAGCAACGCCACCACCTGATCGACGGGTAGCGACTTCGGCAATCGCTTCGCCGGCTGGGGCGGCTTGACCTCGCTCGCGACGTTGCGCTCGACCATTCCCTCCGCGAGCGCGAACCTGTGCAGACCGCGCACTGCAATCAACGTCCGGGCAGCCGAACTCGCTGCGAGAGCCGGAAATTCGTCATCCCCGCGCCGCAGGTAGAGCACGAACTCGGTGATGTCGTTCTCGGCGACCTTCACCAGATCGGTGATGCCATAGCCGCTCAGGAACCGCTCGTACCGCACCAGATCGCGACGGTAGGACGACACCGTGTTCGGTGCCGACCCGCGTTCGACCACCAGATGGTCGAGGTACGTCTGAATCTGCTGGCCGATCACGGTGGCTACTTTCGTGAACTCTTCCGCTTCTCGAATGCCGTCGGCAGATCCGTCCACGGCGCATCTGCGGGGCGCAGTTCGGTACCGGCAGCGCGCGCTGCAGCGAACGCGAGAACGCCCGCAACGGCGGATGCGTTGACGATCTCGCCCGACAGCGCGCGACGGACAGCCTCGTCCATCGGCACGTAGGAGAGCTCGATGTCGGCTTCTTCGTCGTGCGCCTCGGGCCGATCGACCTCGGTCAGGCCCTGAGCGAGGAAGATGCGCACGGCCTCGTCGGTGAACCCGGGCGAGGCGAGCACATCGACCAGAACCGACCACGACTGAGCGGCGAGCCCGGTTTCCTCGGCGAGCTCACGCTGAGCCGCCAGCACCGGCTGCTCCCCCGGCTCGTCCAACAGACCGGCAGGCAACTCCCACAGTCGACGACCGACGGGATGCCGGTACTGCTCGATCATCACCACACGATCCTGATCGTCGACGGCCAGGATCCCGACCGCGCCGTGATGCTCGATCACCTCACGCTCGGCCTGACGACCGTTCGGCATCGCGACCTGATCGAGCCGGAGCGCAAGAATCGCACCGGAGTACGCCGCCGTCGAGTCGAGGGTGGTGAACTCGTGCCGAGGCTCGCTCATCCGACGGTCTCGGCGGCGGTGTCCGATTCCTCCGTCTGAACCGTATCTCCGTGCACGTCGACCGGCAGACGCTCCGCGGCCTTGTACTTCAGCGCCGCATTGATCAGCGACGCGAACAGCGGATGCGGACGGGTGGGCCGGCTCTTGAGCTCCGGATGCGCCTGGGTGGCCACGAAGAACGGGTGCACCGACGCAGGCAGCTCGACGAACTCGACCAGGTGGCCGTCCGGAGAAGTACCGCTGAACACCAAGCCGCTCTTGGCAATTCGATCCCGGTAGTCGTTGTTGACCTCGTAACGATGACGGTGACGCTCCGAGACGCTTTCGGTGCCGTACGACGCTGCGACAACCGAACCCTTCTGCAGGGTCGCCGGGTAGGCACCGAGGCGCATCGTGCCACCGAGATCGGCGTCACCGGCGACGGCGTCTTCCTGATCGGCCATCGTGGAGATCACCGGATCCTTGGTGTCCGGGTCGAACTCGGCGGAATTGGCGTCGGTCAGACCGACCGATCGGGCCGCCTCGATGACGACACACTGCAACCCGAGGCACAGCCCCAGCAACGGGATCTTGCGCGTACGTGCGAACTCGATGGCACCGAGCTTGCCCTCGATACCGCGGATACCGAAGCCGCCGGGAATGAGCACGGCATCGACATCGCCCAACGCGGCCTGCGCCCCCGCAGGCGTCGAGCACTCGTCGGACGGAACCCACTTGATCTCGACCTTCGCGCGATGAGCGAATCCACCGGCACGCAGCGCCTCGGTGACCGAGAGGTAGGCGTCGGGCAGGTCCACGTACTTCCCGACCAGGCCGACGCGCACGGTTTCACGCGGCTGGTGGACGCGCTCGAGCAGTCCACCCCAGATGGTCCAGTCGACATCGCGAAACGGGAGACCGAGCTGACGGACGACATACGCGTCCAGGCCTTCCTTGTGCAGCACCTTGGGAATGTCGTAGATCGACGGCGCGTCGGGCGTGGAGATGCAGCCGTCGACGTCGACGTCGCACATGAGCGCGATCTTGTTCTTCAGTCCCGGCGGCACATCGCGATCGCAACGCAGGATCAACGCATCGGGCTGGATGCCGATGCTGCGCAGTGCCGCGACGGAGTGCTGGGTGGGCTTGGTCTTGAGTTCACCCGACGGAGCCAGGAACGGAACCAACGACACGTGCAGGAAGAACACGTTGTTGCGGCCGACGTCGTGGCGCACCTGCCGCGCTGCTTCGAGGAACGGCTGCGACTCGATATCGCCGACGGTGCCGCCGATTTCGGTGATCACGACATCCGGCTGGTGACCCTGCAGGTCCGGGCCGTTCATCGCGAGAATGCGACGCTTGATCTCGTCGGTGATGTGCGGGATGACCTGAACGGTGTCGCCCAGGTACTCACCGCGGCGTTCCTTGGCGATGACCGTCGAGTACACCTGGCCGGTGGTGACATTGGCGAAACCGGACAGATCACGGTCGAGGAATCGCTCGTAGTGTCCGACGTCGAGGTCGGTCTCGGAGCCGTCCTCGGTGACGAAGACCTCACCGTGCTGGAACGGGTTCATCGTGCCGGGATCGACATTGAGGTAGGGATCGAGCTTCTGCATGGTCACGCGCAGTCCGCGTGCGGTCAGTAGCTGGCCGAGGCTGGATGCCGTCAGGCCTTTTCCGAGCGAGGACGCGACGCCCCCACTGACGAAAATGTGCTTGGTGTCGGAACGCGACTGAAGGCGTGACAATGAGGCTCCCGTGACGAATCTGCAGGGCTTGCTCCTATCAGGGGGCTGATAAGAGAGGTGAAGCGTGGAAATTGGGCCTGCTACCCACGGGACTTCACGGTAACACCAGTACCTACCTCACCGCCAACGACACGCTCGTTCCGACGACGATCAGCTCGCCGGCGCTCCGACGGTCACGGCGTTCGCATTGGCTCCGGTGCCGTACCGGCCCGACGCCCCGTCCAGCTGCTCCGCCAAGGCGAGAACCGTGGTGATCCGTCCTGCTTCACGGTCGACGTTGTCGACCGTGCTGAGAGCGGACGACAACGCCGAATCGGCTCGCACGACAGCGATGGAACCGTTGCCCTCTGCCGCGCCGGATCGGCCCGCGAGCACCGCGCCTGCACCGCGTGAGTCGAGTGCGCCCGCGAACCGCGCGACGATGGCACCGCGATTGCCGTCCTCCACGTCCGAGGTGCCGGAACCGGTGACGACCACGGCCAGTTGAGCGGGCGCGACGGCACCGTTGTCGTAGGCGATGAACCCGCCGCTGCGCAACGTCTCCAGCGCCAGCGAGAGCTCCTCGGGAGTCGACTGCGGCTGGGCTGTCTCTGCATTGAGCAGCAGCACCGAACCCAGCAGATCTCCGGCGAGGCTGCCCTGGTCCACCGCGCCGGTGCGCAACTGCACGCCGGCCGGAATGACGTTGGTCAGACGCGTACGAAGATCGTCACCGTTCGCAGCGGAGACGAACGAATCGGTCAGCGACACCCGGCCGGTGACGGTGGCACCCGACGCTCCGATCGACCGCGTGACTCCGTCCACGTCACCGGGATCGGCGTCCGGGGTGGTGATCACCACGACGCTGCGATCGATCAACGCGTCACGCAACACCCGGCCCGATACCGCAGCGTCGAAGCCGTCGGCCGAGTTGAGCTGCTCACCGAGCTGATTGTTGGTCGCCTGCAGATCGTCCACCTGAGTTTCGAGACCGGTCTTGTCGTCTCGAAGGCCCGATACCAGTCCGCTCGAGAGCAGACCCGAACCGAGCACGATGCCGATGGCCAGTGCCACGAAGACCGCTGCCAGCGAAATGGCATGTTGGCGAAGCGAAATCACGAAAGCAACCCCTGGAACCACAGAGCGAACCGGTTCCACAGATCGATTGCCCAATCCAACGCTTCACCGCCGATGTTGGACACGGCCAACGCCACGATCACAGCAACAAGCGCAGCCAGAATCAACAGAGCGATCGCACCGCCGGACACGCGGCTGCGATACAGCGTCGCAACAGCTTTGGCGTCGACCAGCTTGGCACCGACCTTCAGGCGCGTCATGAATGCGGCCGGGTTGGTGTTTCGCCGACCGCGGTCGAAGAACTCGTCCAGGCTGGCCGGGCTACCGACCGACACGATCAGTGAGGCCCCGTGATGATCGGCCAACAACAGCGCGAGATCGGCAGCGGCGCCGGTGGCCGGGAACGTCATGGCACCGATGCCGAGATCCTGAATGCGTTCGAGACCCTGCGCATGTCCGTCGGAATCCGCCGGAAGGACCACCTCTGCACCGCATTTGAGCGTCTGCGCAGTGACGTCCTCGGGATCGCCGACGATCAGGTCGGGGCGATGACCGGCCTTCATCGCAGTGTCGGCACCCGCGCCGACGCCGATGATGACGGGCGAGTATTCCTTGATGAACGGCTTGAGGTTCTTCAAATCCTCGGCGTGACCGGGACCGTCGGCCACGATCACCACATGGCGACCCTTGAGGTCGATGTCGATGTCCGGCACACCGACGCCGTCGATGAGCAACGGGCTCTCGGTTCGGATGAACTCGATCGTGTTGCCCGAGAACGCTTCGAGATGGTCGACCAGACCCGTCTTGGCCTCGATCATCTTGTCCGAGATCTCTGCTTCGCTCTGCTCGTCGCCCTTGGCGAGGCGCCGGTCGCCGGTGTAGACACCGCCGTCGTTGAGACGAATCTTGGTGCCGTCCTTGATCTTCTTGAAGATCTCGGTGCCGGCCGAGTCGATCAAGGTGATCCCGTTGGCCACGATCGCCTCGGGACCCAGGTTCGGGTAGCGCCCGGAGATCGAGGGCGACGCGTTGACGACCGCGAGCACCCCAGCCTCGACGAGTGCATCGGCGGTCAGGCGGTCCAGGTCGAGCTCGTCGAGCACGACGATGTCACCGGGGCCGACCCGTTTGAGGAGCTTGGCCGTGTTGCGATCGACTCGCGCGATACCGGTGATTCCGGGCAGCGAATCCTGACTACGTGACAGCAGAGCCGGCATCTTCATGAGAACCATGATGACCCGATCGACACGCCCGGCGATGGAGGCGCGCCGAAACAACTACCACACTGATCACATCAGCACCAAAAGTTACAGCGCGGCTCGATCGGCGTTTGCGGTGGCCAGCAGCTCCTCGGCATGCGCGCGACCGGTCTCCGTGTCGTCCAGACCCGCGAGCATTCTCGCCAGCTCGACGACGCGCTCCGACGACGACAGTGTCCGAACCCCACTGTTCGCCGCACCCTTTTTCGCATCGGTCTTGTCGACCACCAGGTGCGTATCGGCAAACGCTGCGACCTGAGGCAAGTGGGTGACCACGATGACCTGGTGCGTGCGAGCCAATCGGCCGAGCCGACGCCCGACCTCCACGGCCGCACGGCCACCCACTCCGGCGTCGACCTCGTCGAAGACCATCGTCGCGCCCTTGTCCGAGCCCGCCAGCACCACTTCGAGTGCCAACATCACCCGCGACAGCTCACCGCCCGACGCACTCTTGCTGATCGGAAGAGCCTGGGCACCGTCGTGCGCGGACAGACGAAACTCGACCTCGTCGACGCCATTGCTGCCCGCATGCAGCTCGGCCCCGTCGACAACGATCGGAGCCGTGTCGGACGGCCCGGCAGCAAGTGCCCGAACATCGATCTGCAGCTTGGCTTTTCCCATCGCCAAGCCCGCCAACTCGACGCTCACCGCCTTCGAGAGCTTTACAGCAGCCTTCGCACGAGCCGCACTGAGCTTCGACGCAGCTGCCGCGACGTCGACCGCAGCCGCGTCGACCTTGGCGCTCAGCTCGGCGAGCGCATCGGCCGAGGTGTCGATGTGCGAGAGCCGCTCACGGGCGTCCTCCGCCCACGCGATGACGCCGTCGACATCGGCGGCGTACTTGCGCGTCAACGACTTCAGCTCGGCCTGCCGATTCAGGATCGCGTCGAGCGCACCCGGATCGGACGGCAGGTCCGCCAGATACGAGGTGAGGTCTGCGCCGATGTCCCCCACGATCGCCATCGCGTCGTTCAGTCGCGGCAGCAGCTCGGTCAGAGCCGCGTCCTCGGCATGTTCGAGGCGAGAGCGAGCCTCGCCCAGCAGATACAGCGCGGACGTCGTGTCCGACGCCTCCTCGGTACTCCCGACGAGTGCCGCCGAGGCACCTTCCGCGGTCTCACGCAGCGAATCGAGGTCCCCCAGCCGACGCACGTCCTCGGCCACCGAGCGATCCTCGCCCGGCTCCGGTGCCAGGGAGTCGATCTCCTGTAGGCCGAACTGCAGCCGGTCGGCCTCCTGCGCCAGTTCGCGGCTGCGTTCGGTGCGGTCGATCAACTCGTTGCGAGCATCGAGCCACGTCTTGCGCGCGGTGCGGTACTTCGAGACCAGGGACGCCACCGCATCCCCGGCGAATCTGTCCAGGGCGGCGAGTTGCTGATCGGGACGCAGCAGACGCAACTGGTCGTTCTGACCGTGCACCGTCAGCAACGAGTCGGTGAAGTTCGACAGCACCGACGCGGGCACGCTGCGCCCACCGAGGTGCGCACGAGAGCGGCCGTCCGAGTTGACGGTACGCACAGCGATGATCGAATTGTCCTCGTCGCGTTGGCCTCCCGAGGACTCGAGTACCTTGTCGACGTCGTCGATCACCTGCTCCGACGCGGTGTCGGTACTGAATCGCCCTTCGACCACAGCACGCTGCGCGCCGAGTCGAACCCGGCCTGCGTCCGCGCGGGCACCAGACAACAGGTGCAGACTGGTGACAACCATGGTCTTACCGGCACCGGTCTCGCCGGTGAGTACGGTCAGCCCCTCGTGAAACTGTGCGCTGGCACCGGAAATGACTCCGAGGCTGTCGATCCGAATCTCTTCGAGCATCCCTACCTCGCTCTCCCCCGCCACCCGGTCACGGGCAGTTCGAATTTCTTGACCATGCGATCGGCGAACGGTGCCGAATCGAGTCGTACCCATTTGATCGGTGACGCTCCCCGAACCACCTCGACGCGAGCGCCGGCCGGCAGGCTCAAGGTGCGCCTGCCATCGCAGAATACGAATCCCGCGTGTCCGCCGGCATCGATCTCGACCGCGACGATCGACGCGGGACTGGTGACGAGCGGCCGCGCGAACAGAGCATGTGCGTTGCTCGGAATCACCAGTATCGCTTCGAGTTCCGGCCACACCACCGGCCCGCCGGCCGAGAACGCGTATGCCGTCGAACCCGTCGGTGTGGAGACCAGCACACCGTCGCACCCGAATGCCGACACCGGTCGACCGTCGACTTCGAGGACCACCTCGAGTACTCCGAGCCGGGACCCGTTCTCGATGCTGGCTTCGTTCAGTGCCCATCCACGATCGACCACCTGGTCGCCGACGCGAATCGCGATGTCCAACGTCATGCGTTGCTCGATGCGGTAATCCCCGGCGATGACGCGGGCCAGGGCATCTTCGAGATGGTCGGCTTCGGCCTCCGCCAGGAAGCCGACGTGGCCGAGGTTGATGCCGAGCACCGGTATGGACGCTGCTTGCGCGAGTTCGGCTGCGCGCAGGAAGGTCCCGTCACCGCCGAGAACGAGAACCATCTCGCAGCCTGCGGCCGCGTCCGGTCCGAACTCGACGACGTTGAGCTTCATGTCGGCGACGAACACGTGGTCGTGTTCCTCTGTTTCGGACGCCTCGATCTTCGATGGCTCGACCTCGTCCACGAGCACGCGAAGGCAGATGCCCGCTTCGTCGAACACCTTGCCCACACGACGCGCAGTTTCGGCGATGTCCGGTCGACCAGGATGGGCGACGAGAAGAATCTCTCGAGTCGACTCCCGTTCCGGTGCTGCGTGGGACGGAGTCACTGTGGTCCTTCCTCGATCGCGAGCCGGACGAGTTCCGTGATGTCGGCGCTCGGCGAGTCCTCGCCTGCACCTGCCCTCAGCCACAAAAAGTACTCGACATTGCCCGACGGCCCCGGCAGTGGGCTTGCTGCAACGGCCTGGACAGTGAGATTCAAGCTGACGGCCGCGTTGGCCACATCCTCGACGGCCTCGGCTCGCAGCGCAGGATCCCGCACCACACCACCGGCACCCACGCGATCCTTGCCGACCTCGAACTGTGGCTTGACCATCAACACCATGTTGGTGCCCGGCTTCGAGCAAGCAACGAATGCGGGAAGAACGAGCTTCAACGAGATGAACGACAGATCTGCGACGATCACGTCCACCGGTCCACCGATCGTCTCGGCGTCGATCGACCGAACGTTCGTGCGGTCGACTACGTGGACACGGTCGTCGGATTGCAGGCGCCACACCAGCTGCCCGTATCCGACGTCCACGGCAACCACCTCACGCACGCCTCGACTGAGAAGAACGTCGGTGAACCCACCGGTGGATGCACCGGCGTCCAGGCAACGAGCGTGCTCGAGGGTCAAGCCGAGCGGCTCGAAAGCGTCGAGAGCGCCGAGCAACTTGTGGGCGCCGCGGGATGCCCACGAGACCTCGTTGTCTTCTTCTGCCACCAGCAGCGGGGTGCCCGGCTCCACCGCGGTCGCGGGTTTCGAGGCAACGGTCCCGGCAATCTTCACCCGGCCTGCTTCGATCAACTCCGAAGCGTGCTCCCGTGATCGAGCGAGTCCACGACGCACCAGCTCGGCGTCGACACGTGCGCGACGAGCCACGTCAGGTCTTGTCGACTGTGGTCAGGGCGCGCACAAGAACCTCGTGCGCGCGGTCGAGCAAACTCGCGTCGCGCGCGAGGGCGTCGGAGTCCACAGCATCGGAACCGTCGTCGTCCGTCGACTCGATGGTGAGCTGATTCAGCAGCGAGGAAACTTCGGCGCGAACAGTGTCCGGATCTGCCGACGACTCATCGCCGACACCGCTCGGCCGGTGCTGTCCTGGTAGTGGAATAGAGGCGCTCATCGCCTGTCACGCTATCGGATGGGTACGACGAACGCCCGATCGCCGCCGCCCTCCGAACGCTGCTGTCGAATGCTGCGTCAGCACCCGAGCAGCGAACGCAGATCGCCGAGTCGATCCCCCTCGAAGCGGACGTCCGAGAAGGCCGAACCGGACCAGGCGACGTGCAGTGTGGCGAGCGCACCCTCGAACGCATCCGGCGTACCGTCCCCGCTGTACCGCACCGACAGCACCTCGTTCTCGATGCCGACCGTCCAACCGGTCTTGCTACCGACGCTCGACGCGATCTCGTCCCTGTTCAGGACTCCGAGATCGGGGCCGATGTGAGTGGGCCGCAGATGCCGAGGAGCACGCAGCAGCTCGGCAGCAGTACTTACTCCGGTCAACACCAGCAACGACGGCAAGCCGATTTCGTTCGCTCCGGCGATGTCGGTGTCTAGCCGGTCTCCGACAACCAGGGCCGAACGTGCTCCGCTGCGCTCGATGGCGTCGTGCATGATCGGGGCGGCCGGCTTGCCGGCCACGATGGGCTCGATATCGGTGGCGTTGCGAACCGCCGCGACCATCGAGCCGTTCCCCAGCACGAGTCCTCGCTCGGTCGGCAAGGTGGCATCGATGTTCGTAGCCACCCACAGCGCACCCGCACGGATGGCGAGGACGGCCTCGGCAAGCATCTTCCAGCCTGTATCGACCGAGTGACCCTGCACCACCGCAACCGGATCGTCGTCGGCAGATCTGACCGGCACCAGACCGACCTTGGTGATCTCGTTCGCCAATGCGTCGGTGCCGACGACGAGCACTCGGGAACCCGGGTCCAGCCTGCCCGCGAGCACACGGGCACCGGCCTCGGAACTGGTGACGACGAACTCTGCAGAGGTATCGAAGCCGAGACTGCGCAGATGTTCGGCAACGTCCGCGGGGGCGCGACTGGCGTTGTTCGTGACGAAGTACTGCTTCTCCGAACCACCCGACAGTGCTTCGACTGCACCGGGAATGGGGTCCTTGCCTGCATAGACGGTGCCGTCGAGGTCGAGCAGTAGCACGTCGTGCGCGTCGCGCAGCAGCGTCACTGACTGCCTCCCGACAACTCCTCGACCCGCTCTTCTGCGTCGGTCTCACCATCGACATCGGCCGCCGCAGCGTTGAGGAACCACTTCACACCTTCGTCGACGCGACCTGCCGCAACCAGCGCGTCGGCGTAGACGTAAAACAGGCGAGCAGCAGCGGTTCCGGATCGCGACGCGTCGAGATCCGGGGTCTGCAGCGTGACGACGGCCTGGTCGTACTGGTTCAGATCCATCCGAGCACCTGCCACGACGATCCGAAGCTCCGACGCTTCCTCGCCGGTCAACTCACGAGCCTCGTCGCTGCGACCGAGTTCGATAGCGCGCTCGGGACGTCCGAGTCCGCGCTCGCAGTCGGCCATCACCGCAATCAGACCCGGCCCGCCTGCCATGCGTCGGGCGGCGCGAAGCTCGGACAATGCTTCTGCCCACTCACCGGCGTGGTACGCCGCGATGCCTGCGGTCTCACGCACTACGGCGATGCGGCCGGCTCGCTGACGAGCAGCGCGCGCATGCAGCAGCGCCAACTGCGGATCGTCGTCGAGCAGCTTGCTGGTCATCACGAGGTGACGGGCAACGGCGGTTGCGTTGTTCTTGTCCAAGCTCAACAGGTCTCGACGCACCGCTGGTTCGAGCTGTCCGGCTTCGACCTCGTCGGGCAGATCCGGCTCATCGGGACGCGGCGGTCGACGGTCGGACGATGCGCTGTTTCCGCGCCGGTCTCCGGAGAACCCACCTTCACCGCCACGTCTGCGGGGAGGACCGTCGGAACGACGCGGGTCTCCGCGGCGGTCCTGAGCGCGGGGGTTGCGGTCTCGGGACTCGCTCGGGCGGTTGCCGCCGTCCCCTCGGGAGGGTCGACGATCGTTGTTGTCTTCCGACACGGGCGTCCTTTCGGAATTTCGATACAAACGCAAAAAGGGGACCCACCAAGTGGGTCCCCTTCTTACAACGGGTGTTCGGCGGTGTCCTACTCTCCCACACCCTGTCGAGTGCAGTACCATCGGCGCTGGAGGGCTTAGCTTCCGGGTTCGGAATGGGACCGGGCGTTTCCCCTCCGCTATGGCCGCCGTAACTCTGCGAAACAGTGTCACGAGCGAAACCTCTCACCCACACGCGTGTGGGTAGCGGATTCGTGTATTCGATTGTGCTTGCTGAATCAACTCGTGTGTTGTTTCAGATATTGCACAGTGGACGCGTAGCTTCTTTGTGGTAAGTCCTCGGCCTATTAGTACCAGTCACCTGCACCCATTGCTGGGCTTCCAGTTCTGGCCTATCAACCCGGTGGTCTGCCGGGGGCCTTACCCCCTCGAGGGGGTGAGAAACCTCATCTTGGAACAGGCTTCCCGCTTAGATGCTTTCAGCGGTTATCCCTTCCGAACGTAGCCAACCAGCGGTGCTCCTGGTGGAACAACTGGCACACCAGAGGTTCGTCCGTCCCGGTCCTCTCGTACTAGGGACAGCCTTCCTCAAGTTTCTTACGCGCGCGGCGGATAGAGACCGAACTGTCTCACGACGTTCTAAACCCAGCTCGCGTGCCGCTTTAATGGGCGAACAGCCCAACCCTTGGGACCTACTCCAGCCCCAGGATGCGACGAGCCGACATCGAGGTGCCAAACCATCCCGTCGATATGGACTCTTGGGGAAGATCAGCCTGTTATCCCCGGGGTACCTTTTATCCGTTGAGCGACACCGCTTCCACTTGCCGGTGCCGGATCACTAGTCCCGACTTTCGTCCCTGCTCGACTTGTCAGTCTCACAGTCAAGCTCCCTTGTGCACTTGCACTCGACACCTGATTGCCAACCAGGCTGAGGGAACCTTTGGGCGCCTCCGTTACATTTTAGGAGGCAACCGCCCCAGTTAAACTACCCACCAGGCACTGTCCCTGAACCAGATCATGGTCCGAGGTTGAGGTATCCAATACGATCAGAGTGGTATTTCAACAACGACTCCACAGTAACTGGCGTCACCGCTTCACAGTCTCCCACCTATCCTACACAAACCGAACCGAACACCAATACCAAGCTGTAGTGAAGGTCCCGGGGTCTTTTCGTCCTGCCGCGCGTAACGAGCATCTTTACTCGTAATGCAATTTCGCCGAGTCTATGGTTGAGACAGCTGAGAAGTCGTTACGCCATTCGTGCAGGTCGGAACTTACCCGACAAGGAATTTCGCTACCTTAGGATGGTTATAGTTACCACCGCCGTTTACTGGGGCTTAAATTCTCAGCTTCGCTCTTACGAGCTAACCGGTCCTCTTAACCTTCCAGCACCGGGCAGGCGTCAGTCCGTATACATCGTCTTACGACTTCGCACGGACCTGTGTTTTTAGTAAACAGTCGCTTCTCACTGGTCTCTGCGGCCCCACCCAGCTCACACTGCAAGAGTGATCACCGGACAGGGCCCCCTTCTCCCGAAGTTACGGGGGCATTTTGCCGAGTTCCTTAACCATAGTTATCTCGATCGCCTTAGTATTCTCTACCTGACCACCTGTGTCGGTTTGGGGTACGGGCCGTGTAACAACTCACTAGAGGCTTTTCTCGGCAGCATAGGATCACTGAATTCGCCTCAATCGGCTACGCATCACCTCTCAGGCTTGTATGAACGGCGGATTTGCCTACCGTTCGCCCTACAGGCTTACACCAGTACAACCACTGACTGGCCCAGCTACCTTCCTGCGTCACCCCATCGCTTGGCTACTACCAGATCAGGTCCCACGCATCCACCACACGCCTCACTCTCGAAAGAGATCAGTCACGTGGATTCAGGGTGGTTAGTGTCACTGATTCACCATGGGCGCGGTTACACGGGTACGGGAATATCAACCCGTTGTCCATCGGCTACGCCTGTCGGCCTCGTCTTAGGTCCCGACTCACCCTGGGCGGATTAACCTGGCCCAGGAACCCTTGGTCATTCGGCGGACGAGTTTCTCACTCGTCTTTCGCTACTCATGCCTGCATTCTCACTCGCGCAGCCTCCACACCTGGATCACTCCGATGCTTCCATGGCTGCACGACGCTCCCCTACCCACCCACACACCTGGCTGAACCCTCGCAAGAGAACAGCGGGCTATTGTGTGAGTGCCGCAGCTTCGGTGGTGTACTTGAGCCCCGCTACATTGTCGGCGCAGGATCACTTGACCAGTGAGCTATTACGCACTCTTTCAAGGGTGGCTGCTTCTAAGCCAACCTCCTGGTTGTCTTCGCGACCCCACATCCTTTTCCACTTAGTACACGCTTAGGGACCTTAGCTGGCGATCTGGGCTGTTTCCCTCTCGACTACGAACCTTATCGCCCGCAGTCTCACTGCCACGCTCTCACTCACCGGCATTCGGAGTTTGGCTGATTTCGGTAAGCTTGTAGGCCCCCTAGACCATCCAGTAGCTCTACCTCCGGCGAGAAACACGTGACGCTGCACCTAAATGCATTTCGGGGAGAACCAGCTATCACGGAGTTTGATTGGCCTTTCACCCCTACCCACAACTCATCCCCTCAGTTTTCAACCTAAGTGGGTTCGGTCCTCCACGACGTCTTACCGTCGCTTCAACCTGGCCATGGGTAGATCACTCCGCTTCGGGTCTAGAACACGCCACTACACCACACAAGGTGGATACGCCCTATTCGGACTCGCTTTCGCTACGGCTACCCCACACGGGTTAACCTCGCGACATGCCACTAACTCGCAGGCTCATTCTTCAAAAGGCACGCCATCACCAGCAACAGTAAACTGTTCACCAGCTTTGACGGATTGTAAGCGCACGGTTTCAGGTACTATTTCACTCCCCTCCCGGGGTACTTTTCACCTTTCCCTCACGGTACTAGTCCGCTATCGGTCACCAGGGAGTATTCAGGCTTATCGGGTGGTCCCGACAGATTCACAGCAGATTTCACGGGCCCGCTGCTACTTGGGTATCCACAACGACAGTTGCAATGTTTTCGTCTACGGGACTCTCACCCTCTACGACAGGCCGTTCCAGACCACTTCGACTAACACCACAATTTCTCACTGTCGGCCGATCCGGCAGAATCGACAATGCAAACCCCACAACCCTCCATACGCAACCCCTGCCGGGTATCACACGCACAAAGTTTGGCCTCATCCGCTTTCGCTCGCCACTACTCACGGAATCACTATTGTTTTCTCTTCCTGTGGGTACTGAGATGTTTCACTTCCCCACGTTCCCTCCACACACCCTATATATTCAGGTGCAGGTAACACGACATCACTCGTGCTGGGTTTCCCCATTCGGACACCCTCGGATCACAGCTCGGTTGACAGCTCCCCGAGGCTTATCGCAGCCTCCTACGTCCTTCATCGGCTCCTGGTGCCAAGGCATCCACCGTACGCTCTTCATTACTTACAACAAAGATGCTCGCGTCCACTGTGCAATTCTCAAACAACACACACCACCATGTTCGCGCCACCCTCAGACACCGAGAAATTCTCACCCCTCGGCCGATAGAACCAGCCATGACAGCCTGTATATGTCTTGCCTAGAAAGAAACACTCGCGTGTTCTCTCAGGACCCAACAGTGCATCGATATAGTTCCTGCCGGCGAAACATGGTTTCGCGTTCTGCAGGATCTGATTGTCAGTGTTCCACCCGTGAGCTCCCGCCGTTCCACGTGTGGGAACGAAACGGGCTCTGCCAGACCATCATCCGAGCACCTGTGTGCTGGTACATGGTCTGGAGAATGCTCCTTAGAAAGGAGGTGATCCAGCCGCACCTTCCGGTACGGCTACCTTGTTACGACTTCGTCCCAATCGCCGATCCCACCTTCGACGGCTCCCTCCCACGAGGGGTTAGGCCACCGGCTTCGGGTGTTACCGACTTTCATGACGTGACGGGCGGTGTGTACAAGGCCCGGGAACGTATTCACCGCAGCGTTGCTGATCTGCGATTACTAGCGACTCCGACTTCACGGGGTCGAGTTGCAGACCCCGATCCGAACTGAGACCAGCTTTAAGGGATTCGCTCCACCTCACGGTCTCGCAGCCCTCTGTACTGGCCATTGTAGCATGTGTGAAGCCCTGGACATAAGGGGCATGATGACTTGACGTCGTCCCCACCTTCCTCCGAGTTGACCCCGGCAGTCTCTTACGAGTCCCCGCCATAACGCGCTGGCAACATAAGACAAGGGTTGCGCTCGTTGCGGGACTTAACCCAACATCTCACGACACGAGCTGACGACAGCCATGCACCACCTGTACACCGACCACAAGGGGGACCGTATCTCTACGGTTTTCCGGTGTATGTCAAACCCAGGTAAGGTTCTTCGCGTTGCATCGAATTAATCCACATGCTCCGCCGCTTGTGCGGGCCCCCGTCAATTCCTTTGAGTTTTAGCCTTGCGGCCGTACTCCCCAGGCGGGGCGCTTAATGCGTTAGCTACGGCACAGATCCCGTGGAAGGAACCCACACCTAGCGCCCACCGTTTACGGCGTGGACTACCAGGGTATCTAATCCTGTTTGCTACCCACGCTTTCGTTCCTCAGCGTCAGTTGTTTCCCAGAGACCCGCCTTCGCCACCGGTGTTCCTCCTGATATCTGCGCATTTCACCGCTACACCAGGAATTCCAGTCTCCCCTGAAACACTCAAGTCTGCCCGTATCGCCTGCAAGCCCGAAGTTGAGCCCCGGGTTTTCACAAACGACGCGACAAACCGCCTACGAACTCTTTACGCCCAGTAATTCCGGACAACGCTCGCACCCTACGTATTACCGCGGCTGCTGGCACGTAGTTAGCCGGTGCTTCTTCTGCAGGTACCGTCACTCACGCTTCGTCCCTGCTGAAAGAGGTTTACAACCCGAAGGCCTTCATCCCTCACGCGGCGTCGCTGCATCAGGCTTCCGCCCATTGTGCAATATTCCCCACTGCTGCCTCCCGTAGGAGTCTGGGCCGTGTCTCAGTCCCAGTGTGGCCGGTCACCCTCTCAGGTCGGCTACCCGTCGTCGCCTTGGTAGGCCATTACCCCACCAACAAGCTGATAGGCCGCGGGCCCATCCTGCACCGATAAATCTTTCCACCACAACACATGCATGCTGTAGTCATATCCGGTATTAGACCCAGTTTCCCAAGCTTATCCCAGAGTGCAGGGCAGATCACCCACGTGTTACTCACCCGTTCGCCGCTCGTGTACCCCGAAAGGCCTTACCGCTCGACTTGCATGTGTTAAGCACGCCGCCAGCGTTCGTCCTGAGCCAGGATCAAACTCTCCGTAAAAGACCTGCGAAACAACAACCCCACCCCCGAAAAGAGAGCAGAAGCTGCGAATCAGTCAAAGACATCAAGTCAAATCACTAGCAGAAAAACTCAACTAGCATTCAAAACAACACCCGACAACAACCACCACAAGCGGATGATTGATACATCGAATGCATTCACCAAAACAAATAACTTCGGCACTGACATTCATCGACACACTGTTGAGTTCTCAAAGAACACGCACACACCATTCACCTTCGAGCTGAAGCTCGTGGGTGTCCGGGGCAACCGTTCCAGCTTAGATCAGATGATCCAACACAGTCAAACTGGCTTCTCATCCGTGAAGGAGTCGAACCTTGCGGCTCATCTACCTTCATTGTGTCGGGAGCGAACTCCGCGTTGCTCAGGCCTTGCGGTCTGGGCTGGCGTCCGTGTCGCTCTGACCTGGACAAAGTTACGCCGCGGATAACAACGCGTCAAATCCCCAGGTCGTTCACGCGTGATTCGCGTGAACAGCCTGGTCGCAACCGGTCACTTACCCACCTGACGGGCCTCGTAACCAAATTACATGGATGTGACTCCGGCCACTGACAACGACCGAGATTCAGCCGGCGATTCGGGCACCCGCGAAGTTCCGCTTTCCGCGTCGGACCACCAACCACCGGCCGTGCAGGAGATCGTCCGCACCGGGCGTCCACTCTTCGTCCGAAATCTTGACGTTGTTGACCGACGCGCCGCCCTCCTTGACCGCGCGTCGGGCAGCGCCCTTGCTCTCACTCAACCCCGTCGCGACGAGCAGATCGACGATGGTGTTCGGTGCACCGGCTTCGATGTCCGCGACGGACGCTTCCTGCAGCGCTGCGGCGAGCGTCTTCTCGTCGAGTTCCGTTAGTTCGGCCCGGCCGAACAGTGCCTGGCTGGCGAGTTCGACCGATCGCGTCGCCGCTTCACCGTGGACGAGCGTCGTCATCTCGGCGGCCAGGCGCTTCTGCGCTTCGCGCGCATGCGGACGCTCAGTGGTCGCCGACTCGAGTTCTGCCAACTCGTCCTTGGACAGGAAGGTGAACCAGCGCAGGTACTTCACCACGTCCGCGTCACCGGTATTCACGAAGTACTGGTACCAGGCGTACGGGCTCGTCATCTCCGGATCGAGCCACAGACTGCCGCCTCCGGTGGATTTACCGAACTTCTTACCATCGGCGGACGTGACCAGGGGAACCGTCATGGCGTGGACCGACTCTGCGTCCTGGCGCCGGTTCAGTTCCACCCCGGCGATGATGTTTCCCCACTGATCGGAGCCACCGATCTGGAGGCTGCAGCCGTATTGCCGGCGAAGCTGCACGTAGTCGTTCGCCTGCAGCAGCATGTAGCTGAACTCGGTGTACGACATTCCGTCGCTTTCGAGCCGGTTCTTCACCGTCTCGCGAGCAAGCATCACGTTGATCGAGAAGTGTTTACCGATGTCCCGAAGAAAATCGATCGCGGACAGCTCCCCCGTCCAGGACAGATTGTTCACCACCACTGCGCCCGTCGGGCTCTCGTCCATATCGACGAATCGCTCGAGCTGGCCACGGATGCGCGACGCCCACTCGGTGACGACCTCGCGGGAATTCATGGTCCGCTCCCCCACGTCGCGAGGGTCACCGATGAGTCCTGTCGCACCGCCGGCGAGAATGATCGGGCGGTGGCCTGCCCGCTGAAAACGTTTGAGTGCCAGCAACGGCACGAGGTGCCCTGCATGCAGCGAGGGACCTGTCGGATCGAAACCGGAGTACAGCGTGATCGGGCCCTCGGATGTGGCCTTCTTCAGCGCGTCCACATCGGTGGACTGCGCGATCAGTCCACGCCAGGTCATTTCGTCGATGATGTTCTCACTCACGACGTCGATTCTCCTGCATGGACGCATCCAGGCGTCGGTCAGGCCTCCGAGGCACCGGGAGCGGCGGCGCGGGGACTGCGTTTGTAGCTCGATACCGCCGGCGACCCGAGCACCCAGAAGCGCCACGGACGATCGGCCGCCGCACTCACCCCTACCCGTGGCCCCGACGCGACTGCCTTGTCGTGGAGCGGGCGCTCGAGAAGTTCGAGGGTGATGGCCGACGACGCGTCGAACACGTCCGTTCCGTTGTCTGCCAGCGAGACGCCCACGGCTCGACCGAGATTGCCCGGCCCGCGGGCCCAACCTGCCTCGACCCGTGCCGATCGACCGCGGCCGGTGCGCCTGCTCTCGACGACGTCGTGGCCCGCCACCACTTCCCCCGCTCGAAGCAACACGGCAGCGGCCGTTCCGTCCGGGCCACAGCTCACGTTCACACAGAGGTGCATTCCGTAACTCAGGTAGACGTAGAGACGCCCTGCAGGACCGAACATCACCTCGTTGCGAGCAGTCGGCCCCCGGAAGGAATGCGCGGCCGGATCGGGCCACGGACCGTCGAGCGGCCCACCGTAGGCCTCGACTTCCACAATGCGCACGGACACGTCGCCCACGGTGACGGTTCCACCGAGGATGCGTCGGGCTGCGTCGTCGGGCTCCCCGATCTCCAAGTCAGCGACATTCATCCCTCCCATGATGCTTCGCCCTTGACCAACGAGCGCAGACGGGGCTATGACTTCAATATCCGATGAGGCTGGAGGCCGATATGGCGTTCACCGGCGAACATGCCGTCGAGATCACGGGGCTGACGGTTCGCCGCGGTAAGCGAACGGTGCTGCGCAGCCTGTCCCTGACGATCCCTCGTGGTGCCATCACCGGGCTTCTCGGTCCCTCGGGCTGCGGCAAGACGACTCTGATGCGTGCGATCGTCGGCACTCAGATCGTGAGCAGTGGAACCGTGACAGTTCTCGGATCGCCGGCCGGCTCGCCGCCGTTGCGCCGCACAGTCGGCTACGTGACCCAGGCACCGAGCGTCTACCGAGATCTCACCGTTCGCGAGAACGTGCAGTACTTCGCGTCGCTGTACGGTCGCCGGCGTGCGGACGTCGCTTCCGCCATCGACTCGGTCGGACTGGCCGACCACGCGTCGTCGCGGGCGGGCGAACTCTCGGGTGGTCAGCTGGGGAGGGTCTCCCTGGCCAGCGCGCTGGTTGCCGAACCCGAGCTGATCGTCCTCGACGAACCGACGGTCGGCTTGGATCCCGTGCTGCGCTCGGAGCTGTGGTCGCGTTTCGCCGATATCGCGGCAAGCGGTACAACGGTGCTGGTCTCGAGCCATGTGATGGAGGAAGCGGAGCACTGCAGCCGTCTCGTTCTGATGCGCGACGGCACCGTGCTCGCCCAATCGAGCCCGGACGCGCTACTCGCGCGCACGAACGAAACGACCCTCGATCGCGCATTCCTGTCCCTCATCAGATCTACGGAGCAGGCATCGTGAACGCGCGGATCTACGCAGCCGGCACGGGCCGCATCCTGCGACAGCTCAGAGCCGACCATCGATCGGTCGCCATGGTTCTGCTCGTTCCGTCCCTGCTGATGGTGTTGCTGTACTACCTGTACCGAGACGTGCCGACCCCGCCGAATCAGCAGTCGTTGTTCGATCGGATCGCCATCACGATGCTCGGCATCCTGCCGTTCGTCGTCATGTTCCTGATCACGTCGATCTCGATGCAGCGTGAACGCACCTCGGGAACGCTCGAACGCCTGCTGACCACACCGATGTCCAAACTGGACCTGCTCGCGAGCTACGGGTCCGCCTTCTCGCTCGCCGCCATTGCACAGGCGCTGCTCGCGTGCACCGTCGCGTTCGGATTTCTCGGGCTCGACATCGAGGGCTCGGTCGGTTGGGTTCTGGTGATCGCAGTCCTGGGAGCGATGCTCGGCGTCGCCATCGGACTACTGTGCAGCGCATTCGCTCGCACCGAATTTCAAGCCGTTCAGTTCATGCCGGTCGTCGTGATTCCACAGCTGTTTCTGTGCGGACTCCTGGTGCCGCGTGACCAGATGCCGAATTGGCTGAGCACGATCAGCAATGTTCTGCCGCTGAGCTACCTGGTCGATGCGCTCCAGGAGATATCCCAGTACGCCGGAGTCACCGGGCGCATGTGGACCGACATCGCCGTGGTCACGGCGTTCACCGTTGCCGCACTGACCGGAGCCGCCGCCACATTGCGTCGACGAACCCAGTAGTCGACGAAGCCGGTGACCGGTCGAAAGTTCTAGGACGTGGCGCGCGACAGAATCGACTCGTGCTCGGCGTCGTCGACATCGCGGGCGTCGTCGGCGAGCAACACCGGGATTCCGTTCTCGATGGGATACGCACGCCGCAGACGCGGGTTGTAGAGCAATTCCCCTTCGATCAACAGCAGCGGGCCCTTGTCCACTGGGCACGCGAGAATGGAAAGCAGTGTCGAATCGATTGCCACAGGTGTCCTTCGTTCTGATCCGGTCGAACCGGAATGGTGTACTCGCTTACGCTACCGAACACGTTCAATTCTGTGCGGACTCTTTCCTACGACGATTGTTCGGCGGGAGCCTCACGTCCGACGAACCGTTCGGCCACAACCGCTTTCGTCATTCGGCGGTAGCTGTTCGACTCGGAGTCGTAGTACCACGAACGCGCACTCGGCGTCGGAATGCCGACCTGCTTCAACGCCGTCGCGGTCGGTCGGTACGCGCGTCCCACCGGAATCTCGGGCACCACGTGCACGATCGCCGGACGCTCGGCCGGAAGCAATACTCCGAGCGCGTCGGTCAATGCACGAGCGGTGATCACCGCCTCCGGTTGCAGCGAGATGGCGCAGACGGCCACCTCGGTGGCCGACGCCTCGACGCGCACCGATCGCGGCCGATCGGACGTCACCCGCACTCCGTAGACCACAGCCGAATCGACCTGATCCAGGTCACCTACCGCGTCGACGATCGGCTGGGTGTACACCGGACCGCACGCCGAACGCACCACGGTGTCCTTGCGGTCGACGAGCCAGTAGTCGCCGTCGGAATCGCGACGGAACAGGTTCTCGGTGGGGATCCAGGCGTCCGTGGGCTCGAAGACTCCGCGCATGACGTGACTGGTCGCTTCGCCGTCTCCGCTCGGTCGACCGAGGAGCAGCCCGATCTCGTCGTCGCGGCACTGTCGGACGAAGCCGTCGTCGTCCTCTTCGAGGCGGCCGGTGATCGGATCGTAGGCCGCCAGCGCAACCCGTGCACTGCCGGGCAACGGACGGCCCTTGGAGCCGATCTTCGAGCCGGCCACGTTGGCCAGAATCACGTCGTTCTCGGTGGATGCGTAGAACTCGAGCACCCGAGCCGGGCTGAACCGCGCCAGCGTGCGACGCCACAGCCCCACCGGCATGCCGGAGCCGATGAACAGCCGCACCGGGTGACCGGAGTCGACCGGGAACCGACCGTCGTCGAGGATCTGCCGCATCATCGTCCACGTGTAGCTCACGACGGTGACGCCGTAGCGGTACACCTCTTCGCTGAACCGCTCGGGTTCGAGACCACGGGAGAGCGCGATGCGTGACCCGCCCGCGAGCGCACCACCGATCGTGACGAGAATACCGGCCGAATGATGCAGCGGGGCAAGGCAATAGACAGTATCGCCGGGTCCGAGAGCGGCTGTGGTCGCAGTACCGAAGGCCGACAGAGCCCAACGATGATTGGTGATGTATCGCGGTTCGAGACCGCGATCGGTCGTCGTGAACAGGATCATCGCCAGTTCGCGGGCACGACCCGGATCGGGCTCGTACCACTGAGGCAAACGCACCGCGTCGGGATCGATGCCCTCGAGATCGATGACCTCGTAGCCGGACGGGATGTCGAGTCGCCGAGTCTCTCCGCCGCCGAGTACCAGGACGTTCGGTGCCACCGGGACCGCCGCGGCAGCATTCTCCGGATCGGCGATCACCGTGTCGACGTCGACGGTTCGCAGGGCTGCGGTCAGGTCGCTGCCCGGCTGCAGCAGAACAGGTACTGCCCCGATCCGCGAGAGCGCCGCCATCGCGGCCAACGCGCTGGGACGAGTCTCCATCAGCACACCGATGCGCGAGGCAGGTCGCACCCCGACGCTGATCAGACCGCGCACCACGTTGTCGATGCGGACGTTGACCGCGTCGTAGGTGTGCACTCGGTCGTCGAACAGGAAGCACTCACCGTTCGGAGATTTACGGCCCTGTTCGGCGATCAAGCGGCCCAACGAGACTCGACTGTGCGGCTGCATCTGCCCGAGGCGGGCGAGCCTCGGCAAAGTACGCACGGCCTCGGACGAGATTTCGCGGGTACCGCGCACCGCGCCGGTCGCCGCCGATGCCAGCCCACGGCCGACACCGACGCCCACCTCGGCAATGGAGGCTGCAGTGTGGATCAGTCGATTGGTGATCGACACACCGCTGTCGGAATCGCTGTGGTCCTCGCGCTCCATCACGCGAACCGCCTCCGGCTTGGGTCCGAGATCCTCACGCCACCGAATCCAGTTGCCCGTTGTCGGCCAGGTCTGCGCAGCCGCGGTACTGC